>NZ_JBFBDW010000032.1:0-87402 GCF_040683455.1 Kitasatospora sp. NPDC093679 | reverse complement strand
TGCAGATGTCGCAATCCACACCTGGCCAGAAGGCCCTCACTCATTTCAAGATCACACCGCCGTGAACCCCGTCACCAACCTCCGTGGTCAGAACACCTAGCGCCGGTGGTCCGCCAGTTCCTCGGACGACGCGTCCCACTGGTGCGGGACCTGCGGGAGGGGCGACGGTGCGCCCGCGTTGTCCTGTTGGAGCGAGACCGTGCGGGTGGGGGCGGGGATCGAGATGCCCTCCGTGCGGTACCGCTGGTGCAGGCGCTTGATGAACTCGTGCTTGATCCGGTACTGGTCGCTGAACTCGCCGACGCCCAGGATCACCGTGAAGTTGATCCTGGAGTCCGCGAAGGTGTGGAAGCGGACGGCGCCCTCGTGGTCGGGCACGCCGCCGCTGATGTCGGCCATCACGCTGTCGACGACGTCGAGGGTGACCTTCTCCACGTGCTCCAGGTCGCTGTCGTAGCCGACCCCGACCTGGACCAGGATCGACAGCTTCTGCTCGGGCTGGGAGTAGTTCGTCATGTTCGTCCGTGCCAGGCGGCCGTTGGGGATGATCACCAGGTTGTTCGACAGGTTGCGCACCACGCTGTTGCGCCAGTTGATGTCGACGACGTACCCCTCCTCCCCGCTGGTCAGCCGGATGTAGTCACCGGGCTGGACGGTCTTCGAGGCGAGGATGTGCACGCCCGCGAAGAGGTTGGCGAGGGTGTCCTGCAACGCCAGCGCGACCGCGAGGCCGCCCACTCCGAGGGCGGTGACCAGCGGGGCGATGGACACCCCGAGGGTCTCCAGGGCGACGAGGACGCCCATCGACAGCACCACGATGCGGGTGATGTTGACGAAGATGGTCGCGGACGCCGCGACGCCCGTCCGGGAGGCGGCCACCGACTGCACCAGCCCGGCCACCACCCGGGCCGCGCTGAGCGTCGCGATGACGATGAGCACGGCCGTCAGCGACTTGTCGACCAGCCCCCCGATCCGGGCGGTGAGCGGCAGCGCCGAAGCGGCCACCGCGGCCCCGGCGACCACGGCCGCCCAGGGGACGACGGTGCGCAGGGCGTCGACGATGATGTCGTCGCCGCTCCACTTGGTCCGGCCCGCGTGCTTGCCCAGCCACTTCATCAGGGCCCGCAGCACCAGACCGGCCACGCAGCCGGAGGCCAGGGCGATGCCGGCCACCACCCAGTCGTGCAGGACCAGGTCCCGGGTCACCGTCACCGTCCCGCCTCCGCAGCGTGGAGGGCGAGGGAACGGGCCGCGGCCGGCCGCCGTATGTACTGTGTCGTCACCGTGTCGCCTGTCAGGTCGTGTGGTGCGCAGCCGCATTGGAGCGGATGTACGCATTCCGAACGGACTGCCATCCTGCCCCATGGCCCGGCCGCCGCCACAGCCGGACCCCGGCCTTCCGGTCGTCCGCGTCAGGCGTTCCGTGCGGTGATGCCCTGGGCGTAGTGGAAGAGGCCCGCCGGGTCGTAGCGGCGTTTGACCCGGGTGAGGCGGGTGTGGTTGGCGCCGTAGTAGGCGTGCTGCCAGTCGGGGAGGTCGGGGTCGGGGAAGTTGACGTAGGCGCTGTCGGTGTCGAGGCGGCGGCGCAGGGTGTGGTGGGCGGCACGGGTCTGGGCCAGCAGACGGTCCACCTGGTCGGACGGGGTACCGGGCTTCCAGTGGGTGCCGATGTCGATGACGTACGTCGCGTCGCGGTGCGGGTAGGCGGTTTCGTCGGCGCGGGGCCGGTCGCTGGTGCCGCCCATGGCGAAGAGGGTGACGTAGCCGGTCGCGCCGGAAGGACCGGGCCGCCAGGAGCGGGTCCACTCGACGACGTCCGCCACGGTGGCGGGGCTCAGCCACCGGTCGGGGACGAGCGACTTGGAGGCGTAGCAGTCCGGTGCTCCGGGGGTCTCCATGAGGTGGTCCTGGGCCGTCCAGAAGTCGCGTTCCTCGATGAACGCCTTGTCGGGGCGCAGTTCGAGGAGCGGGGCGAGGAGGCGGCGCAGGGTGTCCTCGGGGCCGAGGAGCTGGCCGAGGGTCCAGAGCGAGGTCCGGCCGTCGCCGGTGTTCCTGAAGCCGATGCGGGTGTCGAGGTCGCCGGTCGGGTCGGCCTCGAGGAGGCGCTGGAGGTGGTCGACGGCGGGTTGGGCGGCGGTGAGGGGGAAGGTCAGGTCGAAGACGGTGGCACGCTGCCGGTCGACCGGGACGGCGTCGAAGACGAAGGCGGTGTTGATGCCGAAGTTGCCGCCGGCGCCGCCGCGGCAGGCCCAGAACAGGTCGGGGTTCTCGTCGGCGGTGGCGCGGACCGGGGTGCCGTCGGCGAGGACGAGGCGGGTCTCGACGAGACTGTCGCAGGTCAGGCCCCACTTGCGGTCGTTGAAGCCGAGTCCGCCGCCGAGGGTCAGGCCGGCCACGCCGACGCCGGGGCAGCGCCCGCCGGGGAAGTACAGGCCGGCGGCGCGGGCGGCGTAGACGTCGGAGTTGGTGGCGCCGCCGCCGAGGTGCAGCCGCCTCCCGACCGGCGTGACCCGGTTCATCGCACGGAGGCTGACGACCAGGCCGGTGGTGGTCGAGTACCCGGCGTAGTTGTGGCCGCCGGAGCGCGGTGCCAGGGGCACGTCGTGGGCGGCGCACCAGCGGACGGCGACGCGCACGTCGTTCTCGGTGGCGCAGGCGAGCACCCCGGCCGGTCGGATCGCGGCGTAGCGCCGGTTGTCGGCGACGGCCTCCAGCGGGTAGTCGGGGTCGCCGGGCCGGTAGAGGCGGGCGGCCGGGCTGAGGCGGCGGCGCAGCTCCCGCCAGGCGGCGGGCCCGGGGTCCTGGCCGGGGGCGTGCGGGGCGGCGGCCGCGGGGGTGGGGGAACCCGGGGAGAACGCGAGACCGGCGGCGGCGACGGCGCCGGTGCGCAGGACGGATCGTCGATCGAGCGGCATGGGGCTCCCCGTTCTGCGCGGCGTCCGGCGGGCCCTTCCCGTGGCGCACAGTCAGAGGGTGGGGTCGCGCCGTGACATGAGCGGCAGTGACACTCCGTGGGCGAACGGGGTTCACGCGAACGCCCGCCGCAGGGTGGTCCGCGGCGACCGGTGGCGGGGCGCCCCGAACGGGAGTCCGTCTCAGAGGCGTCGGGGGCCGGCGCCGTCCTCGGCGAGCGCGTCGCCGGGGTTCAGCAGGGCACAGGCCTTCATCGAGAGGCAGCCGCAGCCGATGCAGCCCGTGAGTTCGGCCTCCAGCCGTTCGATGGTCTGCCGGCGCTCCTCCAGGCGGCGCTTCCAGCCGCGGGAGGCGCGCTGCCACTCGTCGTGGCTCGGCGGTCGGTCGAGCGGGACGTCGGCGAACGCCTCCCGGAGGTCCTGCAGCGGGATGCCGATCCGCTTCGCCACCGAGATCAGGGCGACCCGGCGCAGCATGTGCCGGGGGTAGCGGCGCTGGTTGCGCTCGTCGCGTTCGGACGCGATCAGGCCGAGCTCCTCGTAGAACCGCAGGGCGGACACCGCCGCGCCGGTCCGTGCGCCGACCTCGCCGATGGCCAGCCAGTCGTCCGGGGTGGCCCTGGTCCCACCGGGCTGTCGGGTCGTCATGCACCGCCTCCTGTTGACCTCAAGTTTACTTGAGGCCCTACGGTCGGCCGTGCCAGAACGGCGAGCAGCACCGACCCGGAGAGGACGGCAGCCCGATGACGTTTGTGATCGCCCTGCCCTGTGTGGACGTCAAGGACAAGGCGTGCCTGGACGAGTGCCCCATGGACTGCATCTACGAGGGGGAGCGGATGCTGTACGTCCACCCCGACGAGTGCACCGACTGCGGCGCCTGCGAGCCGGTCTGCCCGGTCGAGGCGATCTACTTCGAGGACGACACCCCGGAGCCGTGGCGGCAGTTCAACACGGCGAACGCCGAGTTCTTCACCGACCTCGGCTCCCCGGGCGGCAGCGCCGGGCTCGGCCCGATCGGGAAGGACCATCCGATGGTGGCGGCGCTGCCGGTCCAGGACACCGCCTGACCCGCAGGGGCGCTCGGGTGGTTGATTCAGCGCCCCTGGAGTCACCACCCGAGCGCCATGTGAAGACGGCCCCCAGGCCTCGCCGATGTCGACCAGCCAGGTGATGCCGAAGCGGTCGGTGCACATGCCGAAGACGTCGCCCCACATCTGCTTCTCCAGCGGGACGGCCACCGTGCGACCCTCGGGCAGCGCCGCCCAGTAGCCGCGCGGGGTCACCAGCATGCCGTGCATGATCCGGACGGCCGTCTCGCCGGTCTGGTCGGGGTTGAACCGGCCGAAGGTGTTCAGGTCCAGGTCGCCGCCGAAGACGCCCTGGTAGAACTCCATCGCCTGGCGGGCGTCGCCGTCGAAGCTGATGTAGGGGTGAGCCGGGATGCCATGAGGGGCACCTCTCCTGACGACGCGTCGGTCTGCCGCAGCGTAGGCGACCGTCCCGCCGTCGACGGGGAGGGCGCACCGGCCGTCGCCGCATCGGCCCGGACGGGGCCCGGCGGGCCGCGCGGCTACGGGGTGACCGTCCGTCCGTCCGTCCGCTCGAACGACGTCGCGACCAGCTCGGCGAGCACCGCACGGTCCACGTCGGCGAGCCGTTCGAGGGAGAGGCAGCCCTTGCCGGTGGTGTGCGGGCCGAGCCGGGCCGGCAGGCCGGCGTACGGCTCGAAGCCCCCGGCGACGTACGGCACCAGCGCCTGCCTGCGCGGGGCGGACGCGATCGGCGGCCACTCGCCGAGCGGCCGCTCGCGCAGCGGTAGCGGCAGCTGCCGAAGCCGACCATCGACCCGCCCCACATCTCGGCGGGTGCGCCCGTCGCCCCGGCGAGCAGGTCGCACGGCTGCTGCGCGTCGGCGCGCCGCCGTTCGTCGTCCACGCCCGCGAGGAACGCGGCGGGGTCGGCACCCGTCCGCACGGTCTCCGGCTCAGCCATCGCGGTCACCCGTCCCCCGGCATGCCCGCGGAGGGCGGGGGGCCCGTCGGGCGGCGACGCGCGGCGGCGTAGGCTGGCCCGCATGGCCGTGGTCGAGGTGGTGCAGCTCCTGGTGTCGCCGGCGCACCGGTACACCGGACGCCCGTCGGAGGGGCCGTCCCCGGCGCACCCGGACGAACTCGTCGGCAGCGCCGAGGTGCGGCAGGGCCTCGGCCTCGTCGGCGACCGCTACTACGCCCGCCCGGCCCACCGGGACGCCGCCGTCACGCTGATGGCCGCCGAGAACCTCCCGCTCGACATCCGGCCCGGCACGGACCTGCGGCACACCCGCCGCAACGTGCTGCTCCGCGGGGTCGACGTCGACGCGCTCCTGGGCCGGACGGTCTCGCTGGACTGCGGCACCGGGCCCGTCCTGCTGGCCGTCCGCCGCGCCGCCCGGCCCTGTGCGTGGATGGACGCCGTGATCGGCCCCGGCGCGCAGCGGGCCCTGCGCAACAGGGGCGGCGTCCGCTGCACCCCGCTGAGCGACGGCGTCCTCACGCTCGGACCGGCGGAGTTCCTCGTCCTGCCCGACTGAGGCCCGGCCGGAGGCCGGCAGCCGCCGTCACAGGTCCACCACCGTGCCGAGGCCGCGGGTGCGCGCGGCGCGGTGGACCACCGAGGCGGCCGCGACGTCCAGGGCGGCGTGGCCGGTGGACTTGAAGACGGTCAGCTCGTCGGGGGAGCGGCGCCCGGGTGCGGTGCCGTCGAGGACGGCACCCAGCAGGGTGAGGCGTTCGGCGGGGACGTCGCGGAGCTCGTGCGCGCCGGCCGGCGGGGGAGAGGCGGCGCCCGGCCACTCGACGAAGAGCGCGCCCTCCCGCACGGTGGCGGCGTCCAGCTCCGGCCCGCGCGAGCCGCCGACCGAGCTGACGTGGGCCCCGGGCGCCAGCTCCGCCCGCCGCAGGACGGGCTCGGACGCGTCCGTGCAGCAGAAGACCACGTCGGCACCGGCCAGCGCCTCCGCGACCGTGCAGGCCACCGCCCCCGGGAGCAGCTCCGCGGCCCGGCGGGCCCGGTCCGTGTCGCGGCCGCCGACCACCACCTCCGTCCGCGGGCCGAGCCCGGTCAGCAGGGCGAGTTGGGCGCGGGCCTGGGTGCCGGTGCCGAGCACCGCCACCCGCCGGGGCGTCGGCGCGGCGAGCGCCCGCATGCTCAGCGTCGCGCAGGCGGCCGTCCGGACGGCGGTCAGCGGCTCGGCGTCCATCAGGGCGAGCGGCCGGCCGTCCTGCTCGTCGAAGAGCGCCACCACCCCGCGGTGGCTGCCGCGGCCCGGTGCCGCCGGATCCGCGAAGACCGAGACCAGTTTGGCCGCCAGCCCCAGCCCCGGGACGTGGCCGGGCATGGCGCCGAGCAGCCCGGTGGGTGTCCGGGCGGCGATCCGCGGCGGCGCCGAAACCTCGTCCCGGGCGACGGCGACCAGCGCCCGGGCGACCGCCCCGATCACCTCGGCCGGGTCGAGCGCGGCGCGGGTCTGCGCCCGGTCGAGGACGAGCACCCCGCTCACCGGGCGCCTCCTTCGGTGTCCGGCGCCGCGGTGCCGGACCGGCCCGCGAGGACGTCCTCCAGGGAGCCGGCGGCGGCGAGCAGACGTTCCGTCAGGCCGTCCAGCGCGGGCCCGTCGAAGTCGGTGTCCAGGCCGACCGCGGTCAGCGCGCAGACCGGTGAGCCGTCCCGGGAGCGGACCACCCGGCTGATCGAGGCGACCGGCTTCTCGTTGCGCCCGCGCTCCAGCGCGACGCCGGTGCGCTCGACCCGGGCGAGGTCCGCGAGCAGGCCGTCCGCGCCGTCCAGCGGGTACCCGGCCTCCTCGGCGGGCCGCAGGTACGGGGCCCGCGCGTCGGCGGGCAGGGCGGCGACCAGCGCCAGCGGGCCGGCGAACCGGTGCACCGGCAGCGCCTCGCCGCGCAGGTGGGAGATCATCGCCAGCCGCTCCGGCCGCACCACGTCCACCACCCGCGCCCGGTCGCCCTCCAGCACCTGGAGGTTCACCATCAGGCCGGTGGTCCCGGACAGCCCCTCCAGGACGGGCCGGGCCAGCGCCGTCAGCGAGTGGTGCAGCGCCGCGGCCGAGACCTGCAGCGCGGCGGCGCCCGGCAGGTAGGTGTCGCCGACCCGCAGCACCCAGCCGCGCCGGACCAGGTCGAGCAGGATCCGGTAGGCCGTCGCCCGGTGCAGGTCGACCGACCGTGCGAGGTCGGCGAGCCGGGCGGGGCGGTCGGCACGGGCGACCGCCTCGACGAGATCGAGGGCCTTGTCGACCGCGGACCGGGGAGCCTGTGACATCCGACCTCTCCACCTTCGGGGGCCACTGGGATACAGTGACGCGAATGTTTCAGCAGACAATACACATGTTGCGCTTGATGCAACAGATGAGTGAGAGGTGACGGATGCCGGACGAGTCCCACGGCGCACCCACCCCCTACGCACCGCCCGCGCCCGGTGCCGTCACCGTGTACCGCGGAGCCACCGTCTTCGACGGGACGGACCGCCCGCCCCGCCGGGCCGCGATCGTGGTCGACGGCGAACGCATCCGGCACGTCGTCGACGAGACCGAGCTGCCGGCCGTGCTCCCGGACGGCGCCGAGACCGTCGACCTCGACGGCCGCCACGTCACCCCCGGCCTGATCGACGCCCACCAGCACCTCGCCACCCCGCCCGACCGGCCCCGCGCCGAGGCCGTGCTGCGCCGCCTGGTGCACAGCGGCGTCACCGCGATCCGCGACATGGCCGACGACGTCCGCCAGATCGGCGACCTCGCCCGCGCCACCCTGGTCGGCGAGATCCCCGGCCCCGACATCCACTACGCCGCCCTGATGGCCGGGCCCTCCTTCTTCGACGACGTCCGCACCCACCAGGTCACCCGCGGTGCCGTCGCCGGCCGGGTCCCCTGGATGCAGGCCGTCACCCCCGACACCGACCTGAGGATCGCCGTCGCCCTCGCCCGTGGCACCCACGCCTGCGCGATCAAGGTCTACGCCGACCTCGACGCCGCCACGGTCGCCGCGATCACCGCCGAGGCCAACCGCCAGTCCATCCCCGTCTGGGCACACGCCGCCGTCTTCCCGGCCGGCCCGCGCGAGGTCGTCGAGGCCGGCGTCGACACCGTCTCCCACGTCACCCTGCTCGCCCACGCCTGCGCCACCCGGCCCCTGACGACCTACCGCGACAAGCCGCCGATCGACTACGCCGGCCTCACCGCCGGCGACGACCCGGTGCTCGCCGAGCTGTTCGCCCTGATGCGCCGCACCGGCACCGTCCTCGACGCCACCGCCGCGCTCTGGGCCAGCGCGGAGATGACCGGCGGCGGACCCGAGGCCGCCGAACGCGCCCGGCAGAACAGCGACCTCGCCGCCGCACTCACCGCCCAGGCACACCGCGCGGGCGTCCCGATCGCCACCGGCACCGACTACGAGACCCCGCCGGACGACCCCTTCCCCGCCCTCCACGAGGAACTCGCCTTCCTCGTCGACCGCTGCGGCCTCACCCCCGAGGACGCGCTGCGCTCCGCCACCGCCGTCGGCGCCCGCAGCGCCGGTGCGCAGCAGCTGCGCGGCACCGTCGAGGCCGGCCGGCTCGCCGACTTCGCGGTCTTCGACGAGGACCCGCTGCAGGACGTCAAGCACCTGCGCACCGTGCACCTGACCGTCAAGCGGGGCCGCCGCCACGCCCGCGCCGACTTCGAGGCGGGCCGATGACCGACTCCCCGTTCCCGCCGGTCGTCAACGCGCTCGGCCAGCTGGACAACCCCAACGCGCCCCGGTCCGCCGAGGCCGCCGCCGAACTCAACCCGTCCAGCTCCCAGCTCACCGTGGACGCCCGCGCCCTGGCCGACGCCCACGCCTCCGGCCTGACCGCCGTCAACATCACCCTCGGCTACACCATGGGCGACCTCCCGCCCTACGAGCACACCCTGGAGGAGATCGACGTCTGGGACGCGATCGTCCGCGCCAACCCCGCCGACCTGCTCAAGGTCCGCACCGCCGCCGACCTCCACCGGGCCGCCCGGGAGCGGAGGATCGGCATCGTCTACGGCTTCCAGAACGCGGTCGCCGTCGGCGACGACCCCGACCGCGTCCGGGTGTTCGCCGACCGCGGCGTCCGCGTCGTCCAGCTGACGTACAACCAGGCCAACCGGCTCGGCGACGGCTCGATGGCGCCGGAGAACCGCGGACTCAGCCCGCTCGGCCACCGGGTCGTCGAGGCGCTCAACGACAGCCGGCTGATGGTCGACCTCTCGCACAGCGGCGAACGCACCTGCCTGGACGCCGCCCGGGCCTCCCGGCAGCCCGTCTCGATCAACCACACCGGCTGCCGCGCCCTGGTCGACCTGCCGCGCAACAAGACCGACGAGGAACTGCGGCTGGTCGCCGACCGCGGCGGCTTCGTCGGCATCTACTTCATGCCCTTCCTCAGCCCGACCGGTCACGCCACCGCCGCGGACGTCGTCGAGCACATCGCCCACGCCGTCGACGTCTGCGGCGAGGACGCCGTCGGCATCGGCACCGACGGCACGATCACCCCGATCGACGACCTCGACGCCTACCGGGCCGCCCTCGCCGAGCACGTCGAACTGCGACGCGCGAGCGGCGTCGGCGCGGCCGGCGAACGCGCCGACACCCTGCCGTTCGTCGAGGACCTCCGCGGCGTCGACCAGTTCCGCGACCTCGCCCGACTGCTCGAACGGCGCGGCTACCGCTCGGAGCGGATCGAGAAGATCCTCGGCCGCAACTTCGTCGACTACGCCGAACGCGTCTGGGCTCCGGCCTAGGACCGGGCAGCACCCCACGCGCCTCTGGGGCGTTGCTCGCCACGAGGCGCATGGTGGGCCCGGGACCGGGCACACAGTGGGTCATGTCGGACATACTGCCTGCTGTGGACCCCCGACCCGACCATCCCGTGGAGGCCGGCGCACCGCAGGCCGGCGACACCACCGAGAGCACCGTCACGGTGGTCGTCGCCGGCCTGTGCAACCTCGGCATCGCCGTGGCCAAGGCGCTCGCCGGCCTGGTCAGCGGCTCCGGCGCCATGCTCGCGGAGGCCGCGCACTCGCTCGCCGACACCGTCACCGAGGTGCTGCTCTTCCTCAGTCTCAAACGCAGCACCCGCCCCGCCGACGACACCCACCCCTTCGGGTACGGCCGGGAGCGGTACGTGTGGGCGCTGCTCGCCTCGTTCGCGACCTTCATCGGCGGCGCCGTCTTCTCGATCACCGACGGGGTCCGCACCCTGCTGCACGGCGAGGAAATCGGCAGCCCGACCGCCTCCTACGTCGTGCTGGCCGTCGCCTTCGTCCTCGAGTCGGTGTCGCTCTCCCGGACGGTCCGCCAGGTCCGCGGCGAGGCCGGCAGGCTCGGGGTGACCGGCCGCCGCTACCTGCGCGGCACCCCCGACACCGCCGTCAAGGCGGTCTTCCTGGAGGACGTGGCCGCGCTGATCGGCCTCCTGCTGGCCTTCGGCGGGGTCCTCGGCACCGAACGGACCGGCGACTCGGCGTGGGACGGCGTCGCCTCGCTGCTGATCGGGGCACTGCTGGCCTGGGTGGCGGTGGTGCTGGCCCGCGCCAACGGCTCGCTGCTGATCGGCCGGGCGCTGCCGCAGAGTGCGGAGGACAGGATCGCCGAGACGTTGCGCGGACAGCCGCAGGTGCGACAGGTGGTCGACCTGGTCACCCTGGTCAGCGGACCGCAGGACGTCCTGGTCGCGGCGAAGGTCGCCTTCGAGGAGCCCGCCACCGCACGGGACGTGGAACGCGCCTGCGAGGAGGCCGAGAAGGCGATCCGCGCCGCCCATCCGGCGGTCGCCCGGGTCTACCTCGACCCGACCCCGGGCCGTACCAAGGAGCTGTAGCGAGGGGGACGCAAGGGGCGCGGGGAACTGCGCGATCCGGGAATGGGCGTCACGACGGTACGGGCCGAGCCCGACCGTACGATGCCGCGCCCCGGACTGCGCAGTTCCCCGCGCCCCTGGGGGCTTGCCGGCTCTAGGCGGCAGCCTTGGTGCGGCGGTCGTCGGGGGAGGGGTCGAGGGTGTTGAGGGCCTGGAGGATGGCCTCCACGCTCTGCTTGGCGTCGCCGAAGAGCATGCTGCTGTTCTCGCGGAAGAACAGCGGGTTCTGCACGCCCGCGTAGCCGGACGCCATCGACCGCTTGAAGACGACCACGTGGCCCGCCTCCCACACCCGCAGCACCGGCATGCCCGCGATCGGGCTGGTCGGGTCCTCCGTCGCCGCCGGGTTGACGGTGTCGTTGGCGCCGATGACCAGGACGACCGACGTGTCGGTGAAGTCCTCGTTGATCTCGTCCATCTCCAGCACGATGTCGTACGGCACGCGGGCCTCGGCCAGCAGCACGTTCATGTGCCCTGGCAGGCGGCCCGCCACCGGGTGGACGCCGAAACGGACCTCGACGCCGCGCTCGCGCAGCACCCGGGTCAGCTCGGCGACCGGGTGCTGGGCCTGGGCGACGGCCATGCCGTAGCCCGGCGTGATGATCACCGAGTCGGCCTCGGCGAGCATCTGCGCGGTGTCCTGCGCGCTGCTCTCGCGGTGCTCGCCCTGCTCCGCGTCCTGCGCGGCGGGCGCCTCGATGCCGAAGCCGCCGGCGATGACGGAGATGAAGGACCGGTTCATCGCCTTGCACATGATGTACGACAGGTAGGCACCGGAGGAGCCGACCAGCGCGCCGGTGACGATCAGCAGGTTGTTGTTCAGCAGGAAGCCCGCCGCCGCCGCCGCCCAGCCCGAGTAGCTGTTCAGCATGGAGACCACCACGGGCATGTCGCCGCCGCCGATCGAGGCGACCAGGTGCCAGCCCAGCAGCAGCGCCAGCACCGTCACCGCGATCATCAGACCGAGGCTCGGGCTGATCGTGAACCACACCGTCAGCGCCGCGAACGCCACCAGCGCCGCCACGTTGAGCGCGTTCTTGCCCGGCAGCATCAGCGGGCTCGACTTGATCCGCGCCGACAGCTTCAGGTAGGCGACGATCGAGCCGGTGAAGGTGACCGCGCCGATGAAGATGCCGATGAACACCTCGGCGTGGTGGATGCGCAGCAGGTCCGAGCCGACCAGGGTCTGCGCGGCGCCGTGC
Source organism: Kitasatospora sp. NPDC093679 (assembly GCF_040683455.1). Classification (NCBI taxonomy): domain Bacteria; kingdom Bacillati; phylum Actinomycetota; class Actinomycetes; order Kitasatosporales; family Streptomycetaceae; genus Kitasatospora; species Kitasatospora sp. NPDC093679. The sequence continues at coordinate 75,368 of NZ_JBFBDW010000032.1, read as the reverse complement.
CGCTCGACCTCCAGGTAGCTGTTCCAGCCGACCAGCACCGCGGCCAGGCCGACGAAGCTGTGCAGCACGGCGATGAGCTCGGGCATCTGGGTCATCTCGACCCGGCGGGCCCGCCACAGGCCGATCGCGCCGCCCGCGGCCATGGTGACCACGATCAGCGAGACCGCGCCCGCGGAGATGTCGTGCGCCGCGACCACCACGGTGGCCATGAGCGCGAGCGCCATGCCGGCGATGCCGTAGGCGACACCGGCCCGCGAGGTCCGGTGCTGGGAGAGCCCGGCGAGGCTGAGGATGAACAGCAGTGCGGCGACCAGGTCCGCGGCGTGGGCGGCCGTCGTGTACGTCATCGGTCATCGGCCCTTCGAGAACATGCCGAGCATCCGGCGGGTGACGGCGAATCCGCCGAAGATGTTGACGCTGGTCAGCAGGATCGCCACCGCGGACAGCACGGTGACCACCGCGTTCTCGCGCCCGATCTGCAGCAGCGCGCCGATCACGACGATGCCGGAGATCGCGTTGGTCACCGACATCAGCGGCGTGTGCAGGGCGTGGTGCACCTTGCCGATCACGTAGTAGCCGATCACCACGGCGAGCGTGAACACCGTGAAGTTCTCGGCCAGTTGGGCCGGGGCGAAGGCGACCAGCAGGAACATCGCGAGCATGCCCAGCCCGACCAGGCCGAGGCGCGCCCGCACCGAGAGGCCGGACGGCTTGGCGGCGACCGGCGCCGCGGGGGCGGCCGGTGCGGCGGCGGCCGGCGCCGCGGAGACCTGAACGGGCGGCGCCGGCCAGGTCAGTTCGCCCTCGCGGACGACCGTCACCGAGCGCTGGACGACGTCCTCGAAGTCCAGCGTCAGCCGGCCGTCCTTGCCGGGCGTGAGCAGCTTCAGCAGGTTGACCAGGTTGGTGCCGAACAGCTGCGAGGCCTGGGCCGGCAGCCGCGAGGCGAGGTCGGTGTAGCCGATCAGGGTGACCCCGTTGTCGGTGACCACCACCCGGCCGGCCACCGTGCCCTCGACGTTGCCGCCCTGCGCGGCCGCCATGTCGACGACCACGCTGCCCGGGCGCATCGCCGCGACGTCCTCGGCGGTGATCAGCCGCGGCGCCGGACGGCCCGGGATGAGCGCCGTGGTGATGATGATGTCCACGTCCGCGGCCTGCTCGTGGTAGAGCGCCGCGGCCGCCCGGTCGTAGTCCTCCGAGGTGGCCTTGGCGTAGCCGTCGGTGCTGCGCTCCTGCTCCACGTCGACCGCGAGGAACTCGCCGCCGAGCGAGCGGACCTGGTCGGCGACCTCGGGCCGCGGGTCGGTGGCCCGGACGACCGCGCCGAGGCTGCTGGCCGCGCCGATGGCGGCGAGGCCGGCCACACCGGCGCCGGCGACCAGCACCTTCGCCGGCGGCACCTTGCCGGCCGCGGTGACCTGGCCGGTGAAGAACCGGCCGAAGACGTGCGCGGCCTCGATGACCGCCCGGTAGCCGGCGATGTTCGCCATCGAGCTGAGCACGTCCATCGACTGCGCGCGCGAGATGCGCGGCACCGCGTCCAGGGCCAGTGCGGTCACCGGACGCTGCGCCAGCAGGTCGACGAGTTCCTTGTTCTGGTTGGGGCCGAGCAGGCCGACCAGGGTCGCGCCGTCGCTCAGCCGGGCGACCTCCTCGGCGGAGGGCGCGTTGACCTTCAGCACGACGTCCGCGTGCCAGGCCTCGCCGACCTGCGCACCCGCGTCGCGGTAGGCGTCGTCGGTGAACCCGGAGGCCGAACCGGCCCCGGACTCGACGACGACCTCGTAGCCCAGGGCCAGCAGCTGACGCACCGTGGCCGGTGTTGCCGCGACCCGGGTTTCCCCGGAGGCCGACTCCGCCACGACGCCCAGGCGCTGCGGTGGAGGGTTGGCCGGTTCGTGAGCAGACATGACACCTGTCTCCCTTGTCGGAGGCGCGGCCGGCGGCGGGTCTTCCGCGGTCGGCCGTTGCCAGGATTCTGCGATCTGGGGGAGCCCGCACCCCTGGTCGCAGGAACGTACACCCCTGCCACAGGCCGTGACGACGGCCCCTCCGGTGACCTTCCTCACGTGGACATCAGGCTCCGGAACAGCAAACACCGGCCCCGGCGGAGCGCCGGGACCGGTGTTCTGAGGTCGGGTCGGACACCGACCGTCGGTGCCGGCTACGCGAGATCGAACCGGTCCAGGTTCATCACCTTCACCCAGGCGGCGACGAAGTCGTCGACGAACTTCTGCTTCGCGTCGTCGCTCGCGTAGACCTCGGCGAGCGCCCGCAGTTCGGAGTTGGAACCGAAGACGAGGTCGGCGCGGGTGCCCGTCCAGCGGACGGCGCCGGTCGCGGCGTCCCGGCCCTCGAAGGTGTGCGCGTCCTCGGAGGTGGCCTGCCAGGTCGTGCCGAGGTCGAGCAGGTTGACGAAGAAGTCGTTGGTGAGCGAGCCCGGCGTCTTCGTCAGGACGCCGTGCGGCGAGTCCTGGTGGTTGGCGCCCAGCACCCGCAGACCGCCGACCAGCGCCGTCGTCTCGGGGGCGGTCAGGGTGAGCAGGTTCGCCCGGTCGAGCAGCAGGAACTCGGCAGGCAGCCGGTTGCCCTTCCCGTAGTAGTTGCGGAAGCCGTCGGCGGTCGGTTCGAGCGCGGCGAACGACTCGGTGTCGGTCTGCTCCTGCGAGGCGTCGGTGCGCCCCGGAGCGAACGGCACCTCGACGGCGAAGCCGGCCTTCTTCGCGGCCTGCTCGACGCCGACGCCGCCGGCGAGGACGATCAGGTCGGCGAGGGAGATCTGCGCGCCGCCCGGGCGGGCCTCGTTGAAGGACGTCCGGATGCCCTCCAGGGTGCGCAGCACCGGCGCCAGCCGGTCGGGGTCGTTCGCCTCCCAGCTGCGCTGCGGCTCCAGGCGGATCCGGGCGCCGTTGGCGCCGCCGCGCTTGTCGCTGCCGCGGAAGGAGGAGGCGGCCGCCCAGGCGGTGGAGACCAGCTGGCCGACCGTCAGGCCGGAGCCGGCGATGTCGTCCTTGAGCGCGGCGATCTCCGCGGCGCCGACCAGCGGGTGGGACACGGCGGGCACCGGGTCCTGCCAGAGCAGCACCTCGGAGGGCACCTCGGGGCCGAGGTAGCGCACCACCGGGCCCATGTCGCGGTGGGTGAGCTTGTACCAGGCGCGGGCGAAGGCGTCGGCGAAGGCCGCCGGATCCTCCAGGAAGCGGCGCGAGATGGGCTCGTAGACCGGGTCGAGGCGCAGCGAGAGGTCGGTGGTGAGCATCGTGGGGGCGTGCGTCTTCGACGGGTCGTGTGCGTCGGGGACGGTGCCCGCGCCGCCGCCGTCCTTCGGCTTCCACTGGTGGGCGCCGGCGGGGCTCTTGGTGAGCTCCCACTCGTAGCCGAAGAGGGTCTCGAAGAAGCTGTTGTCCCAGGTGACGGGGGTGGCCGTCCAGGCGCCCTCGAGGCCGCTGGTGATCGCGTCGCCGCCCTTGCCGGTGCCGTGGGTGCTGCGCCAGCCGAGGCCCTGCTGCTCCAGCGGGGCGTCCTCGGGGTCGGCGCCGACGCTGTCCGCCGGGCCGGCGCCGTGGGTCTTGCCGAAGGTGTGGCCGCCGGCGATCAGGGCGACGGTCTCCTCGTCGTTCATCGCCATCCGGCGGAACGTCTCGCGGATGTCGCGGGCCGCGGCGATCGGGTCCGGGGTGCCGTTAGGGCCCTCCGGGTTGACGTAGATGAGGCCCATCTGGACGGCGCCGAGCGGGTTCTCCAGGTTGCGGTCGCCGGTGTAGCGCTCGTCGCCGAGCCAGGTCTGCTCGGGACCCCAGTAGACGTCCTCCTCCGGCTCCCAGACGTCCTCGCGGCCGCCGCCGAAGCCGAAGGTCGTGAAGCCCATGTCCTCCAGGGCGACGTTGCCGGCCAGGATCATCAGGTCGGCCCAGGAGATCTTCTGGCCGTACTTCTTCTTGACCGGCCACAGCAGGCGGCGGGCCTTGTCGAGGTTGGCGTTGTCCGGCCAGCTGTTGAGCGGGGCGAAGCGCTGCTGGCCGGCGCCCGCGCCGCCGCGGCCGTCGCTGATCCGGTAGGTGCCGGCGCTGTGCCAGGCCATCCGGATCATGAACGGGCCGTAGTTGCCGTAGTCGGCCGGCCACCAGTCCTGCGAGGTGGTCAGCACCTCGGAGATGTCCCGCTTCACGGCGGCGAGGTCGAGCGAGGTGAAGGCCGCGGCGTAGTCGAAGGACCCACCGAGGGGGTTGGCCTCGGCGGGGTTCTTGGCAAGGATCCGCAGGTTCAGCCGGTTCGGCCACCACTGGCGGTTGCCGCCGCCCTGGGTCGGATGAGGGGCTCGCCCGTGCACCACCGGGCAGCCGCCGGTCCCCTCCGTCTTCGCGTCGGTGACGATTGCGTCAGGGTTCTCGGACATGTGAATCCTTCCAAGCTGGACGATCAGTTCCGAAGATGGGTCGGCCGGAAGAAGCGCGCGCACCCGGACCGGCGGGCCCGGGCACCGGGATCCCCTCCCGGGCGGGCGTCGGACCGGCCGCGCCCGCGGTCACCGGAGCCCTGCGGCCGGCGCGGGACGCATCCGTCCCCGTCGTCCGGCGGGCAGCCACGAGCAGCAACGTCAGGTCGTCCTCTTCCGTTCAGCAGTGCCGATTTCGACCCTACATTAGACCTTGTCTAAGTCAACGCCGACACAAAACTTCAGCCGATTCCAGCCACCTGGTACCCTCCCCCCATGAGTGACCTGTTGGAACGGCTCCGGAACCGCGGCTGGCGGCTGACCGCGCAGCGGCGGGTCGTCGCCCAGGTCCTGGACGGCGACCACATCCACTACACGGCCGACGAGATCCATGCCCGCGCGGTGGAAATGCTGCCCGAGATCAGCCGCGCCACGGTCTACAACACGCTGGGCGAGCTGGTCTCGCTCGGCGAGGTCATCGAGGTCAGCACCGACGGGCGGGCGAAGCGGTACGACCCCAACGCCCACCACGCCCACCAGCACCTCGTCTGCCAGTCCTGCGGCACCATCCGCGACGTCCACCCGACCGGGGACCCGCTGGCCTCGCTGCCCGACGGCGAGCGCTACGGCTTCACCCTCTCGGGGGTGGAAGTCACCTTCCGCGGTCTCTGCCCCAGCTGCGCCCAGGTGCAGTAGTCCCGGCGATTCCCGGCAGTAATTCACCCGATCGGGCGAGTCGGTGTCGGTCAGTGCCGGTCGGAGCCGGTTCACCCCAGCGGTTCACCCAGTGCCCAGCCCCCGGCGAGCAGGGCGTCCACGGCCGTCAGCGCCCGCTGCAGCCGCTCGACGCGGTCGCCCCGAAGCTCGATCCACGGCACCGCTCCGGCCGCCAGCACCTCGCGGAACCGGCCGGTCATCCACGGGCGCAGGTGCTCGCCGTCGCGCAGCCCGTCGTCGTCGAAGGCCACGCCGTCGTCCGAGGTCAGCAGGTACAGCGCGCGCGGCGGCATCCCCTCGGCGAGCCGGTGGACGGCCTCGGTGGCGCGGCCGCGGTAGCGCTCCTGCCAGACCGTGGTGGCCAGGGTGTCGGTGTCGCAGACCAGCACCGGCCCGCCGCAGCGGGCCGCGCGCTGCTCGGCCTCGTTCTGGCGGCGGCCGACCAGCTCGAAGTCGGCGTCCGTCCACTCCAGGTCGAACACGGTCGGCACCGGACTGCCGGGCCGGGCGCGGCCGCGCGCCACCGCGAGCTTCGCGGCCGTGAGCTCCCGCCCGTACTCGGGCACCCAGCGGGTCGCCGCGTGCGGACCGCCGCGGCCGCGGAGGGCGGCCGCCAGATCGCGGGAGAGCGTGGTGGTGCCGGTGGACTCCGCGCCGAGCACCACCACCCGGCGGGCGAACCAGGCCCGGACGGGCGGCTCCAGGTCGTCCCAGTGGCCGACCGGATCGGCCCGGACCTTGGTGCCGGACACGGCGAAGGTGTCCCGCGGCACGTCCAGCAGCACCGGTGCGGCGTCGAACCGCCGGGCGAGTTCGGTGCCGTACGGCTCCGAGCTGAACACCGCGTCCACCGGCGGCGCGGGCGGTGCCGCGGCCACCGCCTCGCGCATCAGCGCGACGTGCCCGGCCCAGACCTCGTCGCTCCCGTAGTCGACCGGCAGGTCGTCGGCGATCCCGGCGACGGCGACGTGCGGCTCGCCCGCCCAGTGCTCGCGCATCCAGGCGACCCGGTCGGCCAGCGGCACCGACTCGCACGCCGCCGCCATCACCACCACGGTGACCCGCTCGCAGGCGTCCGCCGCCGAACGGATCAGGAAGTGGTGGCCGGCGTGCGGCGGGTAGAACTTGCCGATCACCAGGCCGTGGGCGAACCGGCCGCCGTCGGTCGTGCCGCCGTCGGCCCCGGCGCCGCTCATGCCGGCACCCCCGTCGGGGCGGCCGGCCGGGCGACGGCGGTGAGCTCGCGGTGCCAGCTGCGCAGGCCCACCCCGCACAGGGCGAGGAAGAGCACGTACACCGCGGCGGTCAGCACCAGGTCCTTGGCCGCGTACAGCGGGATGTAGACCAGGTCGGCGGCGATCCAGAGGTACCAGTTCTCCACCTGCTTGGCGTTCAGCAGCCACTGGGCGGCGAGCGACAGGGCGGTGGTGAGGGCGTCCCAGAACGGCGCGCTGTCGCCGGCCCGGGTGAGCAGGGCGGTCAGCCCCCAGGTCGCCGGGACGAGCAGGGCCGCCAGCACCAGGAGCGTGGTCGGCGAGGCGTGGCCCATCGGCCGCCCGGTGTGCCGCTCGCCGCCGCGCAGCCAGCGGTACCAGCCGTGCGCGGCCAGCAGCAGGAAGACGATCTGCAGCGCGGCGTCGGCGTAGAGCCGGGCGCTCCAGAACAGCGCGAAGAAGAACAGGTTGTTGGCGATGCCCACCGGGAAGTTCCAGGAACTGGCCCTGACGCACAGCCAGACGCAGACCGCGCCGGTGGCGAAGCCCAGCAGTTCGGCCGTGGTGACGGCGTCGCGGCCGAGCAGGAAGAGTTGGTGGTTCAGCGGTGCGAGCAGGTCGGCCAGGGTGTCGGCGACGGACACGGGTTCCCCCTTCAGGAATAGCGTCAGGGTGACGATAAGGGGTGACCGGTCGATCCCGCAACGCCCTTCCGGCAGGTCGGGGGCGGGCCGGGGCCCCGACGCCGCTGCGCGCGGACCGTTCGCCCACCGCCCGGAGGATCCACCGACCCGCCGGAGGCGAGGCCGCCGACCGGACGCCGGGCCGGCCGACGCCGCGGTGGTGTGTCGCTGCCGGGCCCGGTGCGCCGCGGCACCGATACTCCGAAGCGATGCGGAGGAGAGGGCGCCGATGGAGTTCCTGGTCGACATGGTGACCACCGTCCCCGACGGCACGTCCGAGGAGGCCGTCGCCGACATGCGGGCACGGGAGGCCGTCCGGGCACGGGAACTCGCCGCCCTCGGACACCTGGTGCGGCTGTGGCGACCGCCGCTGGCACCGGGGGAGTGGCGCAGCTGGGGCCTGTTCGACGCACCCGACGCGGAGCAGCTGGAGCAGCTGCTCGCCTCCATGCCGCTGCGGGCCTGGCGCCGGGACACCGTCACCCCGCTCACCCCGCACCCCAACGACCCCGGCCCCGGGGCCGCCCGATGAACGGCGGACCCGGCGGCGAGCAGGACCTGCGCGGCGTCCTCGACCGGTGGAAGGCCGCCGTCGACGCCCACGCACCCGAGCGGGTCGCCGCCTGCTTCACCGAGGACGCGATCTTCCAGGGCCTGCACCCCTACACCGTCGGCCGCACCGGCATCGCCGACTACTACCGCGCGCAACCGCTCGGCATGACCGCCCACTACCGGATCCTGGAGACCCGCCGCCCCGCCGACGGCCTCCTCCTCGGCTGGCTCGCCGTCGACTTCGCCTTCGCCGACCGCCCCACCCTGAGCGTGCAGCTCGGCGTACTGCTCCGCCGGACGACCGACGGCTGGTCCATCGGCCACTACCAGGTGTCGCTGCTGCCCTGACGTCCCGCAGCCGCGACGGATGGGTGGCGGGCGGGGCCGGGCCGGGACAGATCTACCCATGGCCACGGGGCCGTTCTGCCCCTTGGGGGCCCGGGCGGCCGACGGAAGAATGGTGCGGCGGGGACGAGACATCCGAACCGAGGAACCCGCCATGAAGCACCTCTGCACCTTCGTTCCACCCCACGTCATCGAGCACATCGCCCGCGTCCAGGGCCGCGAGAGCCTGGCCCCCACACCCGCCCAGCGCACCGCCGTGGTGTCCGCCCAGTTCCGCAAGGCCCGCCGGCTGGGCACCCCGGACGTTCCCGCGGCCACCGTGCCCCCGGCGGCTCCGAAGATCACCGCCGTGGCCGGCGTGACCGTTCCCGCTCCCGGAACCGCAGGCCGGGAGATCTACGACGACCAGCACGAAGCCTCCTACAGCACCACCGTCATCCGCGGCGAGGGCGACCCCGCGGTGGCCGGCCTCAACGCCGACCTGGCCTACGACAACCTCGGCTCCGTCCGCGAGTTCTACAAGAAGCTGCTCGGCCGGAACTCCATCGACAACGCCGGACTGGACCTCGCCGCGCACGTCAACTTCGACAACGACTTCGCCAACGCCTTCTGGGACGGCGAGGCCCAGGTGATGGTCTTCGGCAACGGCGACAACGTCATCTTCAAGGACCTCACCGGCGACCTCGACGTCTCCGCGCACGAGCTCACCCACGGCGTCACCCAGTTCACCGCCGGCCTCAACTACACCGACGACCAGAGCGGCGCGCTCAACGAGTCGTTCAGCGACATGATCGGTTCCGCCGTCGACGCCTGGGCCAACAACCGGGACGCCGACAGCCACAACTGGCTCATCGGCGACGAGATCATGGCGGACAGCCTCGCCGGCGAGGCCCTGCGCAGCATGGCCGAACCCGGCTCCGCCTACGACAACCCGGTCATGGGTCGCGACCCGCAGCCCCGCGACATGAGCGGCTACTTTGAACCCGCCGACCCGCACCTGATGTCGGGCATCACCAACCGGTGGTTCTACCTGATCTGCAAGGAGATCGGGCTCGACGCGGGTACGCTGATCATGTACCAGACCCTGCAGAACCTCTGGCCGACCGCCGGATTCAACGACGCCGCCGTGGTGGCCGCCGCCCAGGCACGGATCCTGGCCGAGACCAAGAAGGTGCCGCCCGAGGCCGCGCAGGTGGTCCGCGCGGCCGCCCGCCAGCAGGGCTTCTGGTAGACCGCCGACCCGGGCGAAGGAGAACGACGTGGTGCGCGTGTCACTGGAGCGCAGCGGTGGCTTCACCGGCCTGCGCACCACCTCCTCGCTGGACACCGACGAACTGGCCGGGCCCGAGGCCGACGCCGCCCTCCAGGCCCTGGAGGCGGCCGGGCAGGCCCGGAAGGCGGCCGGCCCCACTGCGCCGGCCGCCCTCCCGCGCTACCGGTTCACCGTGCACGCGCCCGGCGGCGACCGGACGGTCGAGCTGACGGAACCCCAGGTCCCGCCCGCCCTGCGCCCGCTGATCGCCGAGTTCAAGCGACGGCAGCGCCCGGCCGGCCCGCCCGGCTGAGCCCGGTGGCCACCCCGGGGATCACCAGAAGCGCGGCTGGTGCGGCACGGACTCCAGGTCGGTGAGCACCAGCTCGCGGTCGTCGTCCTCGGCGATGTCCTCGGCGGCGGCCAGCGCCTGCTCCGTCCAGACCCGGGCCTGCGCGGCGTCCCCGGCCACCGCGTGGGCGCGGGCCAGGGCCTCGTAGGCGAAGGCGAGGTCCCAGTCGCCGATGCCGTGCTCGCGGCAGATCGCCAGGCTGCGGGCGGCGTGGTGGATCGCCGGCTCGCCACGGCCCAGCACGCTGTAGACCCGCGAGCACTGCCACTCGCCGCGGCTGAGGTTCACCGGCTGCCCGACCTCGCCCCAGTGGTGGCGGGAGGCGTGCGCCATGTGCAGCATCCGGTCGTCCTCCTCCACCGTGCGGTCCTCCTTCTCCAGCAGGCGCCACACGCCGTTGAACAGGTCGACGGCGAGTCGGCGCCCGCCGTCGTCGGGAGGGGTGGCGGCGGGCTGCGCTGCACTGTCGGTCATGGCTCGGGCGACTCCGTCCTGGAGGAGATGGTCGATGCGGTGGAGGTCGCCCCGGACACGGTCCAGGCGGGCCCGCAGCCGGAGCCGGTGCCCGGCCAGCACCCGGGCCGTCACGGACCCGTCGTCCGGATCGGCCAGGCACAGCCGCACCTGCTCCAGCGGAACGTCCACGGAGCGGAGCAGCCGGACGAGACGTGCCTGCGCGACCTGCCCGGCGCCGTAGTAGCGGTACCCCGTGCCGGGATCGACCACCTCAGGCCGCAGCAGGCCCACCCGGTCGTAGTGACGCAGGGCCTTCGCGGTCAGCCCGGCCCGACGGGCCAGCTGACCGACCGTGAGCAACTCCGGGCCGTCCACCATGCCCCGACCCTAGGACCTTCCCCCGGGGGAACCTCAAGCCGGCCGGAACCAGGATCCGGCGCACGCCGAGTCGGGCAGACCGGCCGCCGTGACGGGTGTGCAGGGCGGGCGGCCGCCGATCGTGACCAGGTTCGGCGCGGTGCCCACGGTGCCGGGGCCGCGGACGCGGGACGACGCCGGGCGCAGCGTGTTCGCCGAGGCCCGGCGGTGCGGGGTCAGCAGGGTCGGCGGGTCGCCGAAGCGGTCGTACACCTCGAGGTGGTCGAGGAAGGCGACGGCGGCCGCGTCGTCGCCGGAGATGCTGCGGTCGAGGAGGGCGACGGTCGCCGGTGCGGCCTCCACCGCGCGGAGGTGCCGCAGCAGGCCCCAGAGCGCCCAGTCCAGGTCGAGCAGGTCGCCGGCCGGCGGGTCCCACCGCGGATCGCCGTCGGGGGAGCCGGCCGCGTTCCGGCGGCACCGGTCGAGGTACGCGGGGCTCACCCTCGCCAGCTGCTGCGGCAGTGCCACGGGCCGGATTCTGTCGATCCACGGCCGCGGAGGCCACCCGGTTTTCCGCCCGCGGGGCGGCCGGAACGGGCCGGATTTGCACGCACCGGACGGCGCGCGCAGAGTCGGTGGCATGAGTTCGCCGGTGTACCGGGGCCCCGCGCTGCTGCTCGCCGACGACCGGGAGATCCCGGTCGAGGCCGAGCTGACCGGGAGCGTCCCGAGCATCGGCCTGCCGAGCTGGACGGGCACCCTCCAGGCGGGCGACACGCGGCTGGCGAGCGGCGCGATCCGGCGGGGCCGGCTGCGCCTCCCCGGGGGGTGGGAGGGCGGATTCGCGGTGATGCGGAGGGTGCTCGGCGTCTCGATCGTGTGGGTGCGGGGGAACGACCAGGAGGCCTCGCCCGCCGACTGGCCCGGGTGACCAGCGCGGTGGTGCCCGAAGAGCTCCGGGCGGGGCCCGAAGAGCCCCGAAGAGCTCCGTGCGGTGTCCGGACAGCCCGAAGGGGGCCCGGCGCGGTGCGCCGGGCCCCCTTGCGGGTGCCCCGGGGGTCCCTGTCCGGCCGCCGGGGCGGTGCGGGAATGGTCGTGCGGTGCCGGACGGGGCTGGTGCGGTGCCGAGGGGTCGGCTCAGTACCAGTGGTGGGTCTGCCAGAAGGACCAGGCGGCGTTCGGGCTGCCGTAGCGCGAGTTCATGTAGTCGTAGGCCCACTTGATCTGGGTCTTCGGGTTGGTCTTCCAGTCGGCGCCGGCGGAGGCCATCTTGGAGCCCGGCAGGGCCTGGCCCAGGCCGTAGGCGCCGGAGCTCGGGTTGGTCGCGTGGACGTTCCAGCTCGACTCGTGGCTGATGATCTGGTTGAACGAGGCCAGCTGGTTCGCGGGCACGATCTGCGCGGCGATGGCCTGCGGCGACTGGGTCGCGGCGGAGGCGGTGGCCGGCATCAGACCGGCGCCCAGGGCGGTGACACCGGCGGCGCCGGCAAGAAGAACAGCAGAAGTGCGCATACGAAGCTTAAAAGCGGGCATGAAGAACAGGACCTCAATCGGGTTGGGCCGGTGTCCCGCCCGCTGACGTCCCCGGGCCGGACAGGGGCCACGGGGTCGGAGGGCGGGACTCGGCGGAGAGCCGCACCCGGCGGGACAGGTGCCGGTGCGGCCTGACGACTCGCCCCAAGCTGCCAGACCGCCGGGGCCACCGCCAAGACCCCCCTGATACGACCTGCCGTCGTAGCGACGCCCCTCGGCGCGGACCGGGAATACACCCCCGGGCGGTACCCCGTGCCGTCCGCCGGGAACGGCCCGCCGGCCGGTAAACCGCCGGGCGGCCGGGCGGGCGGGCACCCCCGACGGGCGACGGCCGGAGCCGGGGCGCCGGTCCGCGGCCGACTACGACGCACCGTCGTGGTGGCCCGGGGCGTGTGAGGACCCTCACCGGTCCGCGGGCCGCGGTTCGGCGGTCCGTCGAAGGCCCGCCACGCTCCGTTCCGTGAGCGCCGTCTCAACCCGGCCGCCACCACGGGCCCGGAGCACCGTGCACCGCTCCGGAGGGAACGCGCCATGGCCGACCGCGACGACGATCAGAGGGACGACCGGCGGGGGGACGACGGACAGGGGGACGGCGGGCAGGGGCAGAGGGAGCAGGAGCGGTACGCCGCCGCGCTCGACGCGGCCGAGGAACTGCTCGGGATGCGGCTGGAGCGGTTCCTGGTGCGCGGCGCCGGCGAGCCCGACAACGGCGCCGACTTCAAGCGGCTCGCGACGGTCCACACCTTCGGTGACTCCTGGCCGCGGACGGACGTCCTCGACATCCGTGCGCGGGCCCTCGTCTCCGTGACGATCGCCGCCGCGCTGGGCACGCTCGAACCGCTGCGCGGCCAGCTCCGCATCGCGCTCAACAACGGCGTCACCGCCGAGGAGATCGTCGAGGTCTTCATCCACCTGGAGGCCTACGCCGGCGCGGCTCGGGCGTTCGACGGCTACCGGATCGCCCTGCAGGTCTTCGCCGAGCGGCCCCGGACGGACGGCGGGTAGCGGCGACCCGGGGTCAGCCCGGCGGACGGCTTCGGACGTGGGCCTTCAGCTGTCGGCCCTCAGCCGTCGGCCTTCGGCTGCGGCGCCGCGGGCCGCGGGGTGCGCAGCTCGGCGTACACCGACCAGGCCACCGAGACCGCCGGGACGGCGACCACGGCGCCGATCACCCCGGCCGCGATGCTGCCCGCCAGCACCGAGACGGCGACCACCACCGGGTGCAGGCTGACCGCCCAGCTCATCACCAGCGGGTGCAGCAGATGGCCCTCGATCTGGCCGATCACCACGATCAGCAGCAGCACCACGATCGCGATCACCGGGCCGCGGGCCGCCAGCGCCACCAGGGAGGCGACCAGCATGGCGATCGGCGAGCCGACCAGCGGGACGAAGGAGGCGAAGAACTCCAGCACCGTCAGCGGCAGGGCCAGCGGCACCCGCAGCAGGTAGAGGGCGATGCCGACCATCGCGGCGTTGCTGGCCGCGACGATGAAGATGCCGCGGGTGTAACCCGCGAAGGTGCTCCAGGCGGCGCGTCCGCCCCGGTCGAGGTGGTCGCCGGCCGCGGCGGGCAGCAGGCCCGCCGTCCACCGCCACATCCGCTCGCCGGAGTGCAGGAAGAACACCGACATGAAGAGTGCGAGCGCCGCGCCGGTCGCCACCTCGAACACTCGACCGGCGCCGCTGACGGCGGTGCTGATCAGGGTCGAGCGGTGCTCGGAGAGGAAATCGGTGACCTTCTTCTGGAGGTCGTCGAAGGTCTGGTGGGCGATGTGGAAGGGGGAGCCCTCCAGGGCCCTCTCCAGCCGGTCCAGGCCGCCCTGGAACTCCTTGGTCAGACTGGACAGGTCGTTCGCGACGGTCTCGCCGATCAGCGCCAGCAGCCCGGCCGGGACGAGCAGTGCCACCGTCAGCCCGGCCAGCACCGCGAGCGGGCGGGGGAGGACCCGGGCGGCCAGGTCGACCACGGGCCGCACGACCGAGGTGATCACCAGCGCGAGGAACCCGGCCAGCGTGATCAGGTGGAACTTCCCCAGCACCGCCAGCACCAGGTACCCGGCCGCGGCGACGACCAGCAGCCGCCACGCGTAGTCGGAGAGGTGTCGCAGCCCGGGCGGCGCCCCGGTGCCTTCCGCCGTGCGGCGGTCGGGCCGTCCACCCCCGGGTCTCCTCACCGGCATGCCGCACCGCCGGTCGCCGCCCCCGCCGTCCCCGTGCGCCGGGTCGCCGCCTTCCGCGCCGCTGCCCGCCGGTTCGCCGCCCGTGGGGCCGGGGCCGGTCGGGCGGGGGAGCGGCGGAGGGGCCCGGGAGGGCCGGGGTGCGAAAGCGACATGAACCCTGGATAGCGGGTGGAGCGCCGTCCGGGCTGTTCCCGCGCCGACGGGCGCCCGCCCTCCGGCCGATCCTTCACCCGCGGGGCGCCGCCCACCGGTCCGGGGGTGAAGGATCGACCCGCGGACCTGCTCTCGGACCTGCTCTCGGACCGGCTCGGGGACCGGTGCGGCTCAGGCCTTGGTGCGGACGCCGTCCAGGGCGATGCCGAGCACCCGGTCGCGCTGCTCCTCGTCGGGGAACGCCACCGAGGTGATGCCGGAGACCAGGCGCAGCAGGTCGTCGATGCTCATGTCCGTGCGCACCTCGCCGGCCTCCTGGGCCCGCAGCAGCAGGGGCGTGCCGGCGTCGTACATGGACTGGCGGCAGGCCAGGAAGACGTCGGTCTCCTCGCCCTCGAGTGCTTCGCGGATCGCGCGCTTGGTCATGGCGTAGTCGACGAAGCGGCGCAGCCAGGCGGCCAGGGCCTGCCACGGCGGTTCGCCGGAGACCTCGGCGGCGACCCGTCCGAGGTCGTCGACCTCGTTGGCGTACACCGCCTCGAAGAGGTGCCGACGGGTGGGGAAGTTGCGGTAGAGGGTGCCGATGCCGACCCCGGCGCGGCGGGCGATGTCCTCCAGGGAGGCGTCGGCGCCGTGTTCGGCGAAGGCCTCGCGGGCGGCGACGAGCAGCGCGTCGAAGTTCCGCGCGGCGTCGGCCCGGCGCGGGCGCTGGGCGGCGAGGAACTCGCTCACCACGATCTGGTCCGGCACGGTGACCTCGTTTCGACGCCCGGATTGAACCGGAGGGGTACCTCCGCTAATGTGGAGGCATGCCTCGACTTTAGCACCGGGGCCTCTGCTTCGGCCTGCCGTCGACGGCCGGCCGTCCCCCGTCCCGTGTCCCGTCGGCCGCCCGCGCGCCGCCGTACGGCACGTCCGTACACGGCACGTCCGTACCCACAGCCGTTCCCGTGGTCGTCGCACCGCGGTACCCCGCGCCACGACGTCCGAGTCCCCGAGTCCCGAGAAGGTTCGATGAACCGCCAGTCCCATCGCCTCACCTTCGGCGTCCTCGCCACCGGTGCCGGTGTGTTCGCGCTGCTCCAGTCGCTGATCACGCCCGCGCTGCCGATCGTCCAGTCCGCGATGCACACCTCGCAGTCCACCGTCACCTGGGTGATGACCGCCTACCTGCTCTCCGCCTCCGTCTTCACGCCGATCCTCGGCCGGGTCGGCGACATGGTCGGCAAGAAGCGCACGCTGGTCGCGGCCCTCGTCGCCCTGCTGATCGGCTGCCTGGTCGCCGCCCTCGCCCCGAACATCACCGTGCTGATCGTCGCCCGCGTGCTGCAGGGCATCGCCGGTGCGCTCTTCCCGCTCTCCTTCGGCATCATCCGCGACGAGTTCCCGGCCGGCCGGGTGCCCGCCGGCATCAGCAACCTGTCCGCCGTGATCGCGGTCGGCAGCGGCCTCGGCATGGTCCTGGCCGGCCCGATCGTCGGCGCCCTGGACTACCGCTGGCTGTTCTGGTTCCCCGTCATCGTCGTCGCCGCCACGGCCCTGCTGGCCCACCGCTACGTCCCCGAGTCGCCGCACCGCAGCGAAGGCAGCGTCAACTGGCTGTCCTCGGTGCTGCTCTCCGGCTGGCTGGTCGCCCTGCTGCTCCCCGTCAGCCAGGCGGCGAAGTGGGGCTGGGGCTCCACCCCGGTGATCGGCCTGCTCGTCGTCGCCGCCGTCCTCTTCGCGCTCTGGGTCGTCGGCGAGACCCGCTCCCGGAACCCGCTGATCGACATGCGCGTGATGCGGCTGCCCGCCGTCCGGACCACCAACGCCGCGGCGCTGCTCTTCGGCGGCGGCATGTACGCGGTGTGGGCGTTCCTCCCCGGCTTCGTCCAGACCCCGGCCTCCGCCGGCTACGGATTCGGCTCCAGCGTCACCGGCGCGGGGCTGCTGATGCTGCCGATGCTGGTCGCGATGTTCGTCTCCGGACTCCTCAGCGGCCGGCTGGCCGGACGCTTCCCGGCCAAGGCGCAGCTCGTCACCGGGGCCCTGCTCGGCGCCGCCGCCTGCGCGCTGCTCGCCGTCCGGCACCAGGCGCCCTCGGACGTCGCCCTCGCCGCGGGAGTCTTCGGACTCGGCATCGGCCTGGCCTTCGCCTCGATGAGCAACCTGGTCGTGCAGAGCGTGCCGCCCGAGCAGACCGGCGCGGCGACCGGCATGAACGCCAACATCCGCACCATCGGCGGTTCGATGGGCGCGGCCCTGATGACCGGACTGGTGACCGGCCGCCTGCAGGCGAGCGGCCGCCCCTACGAGGCCGGCTACACCCACGGGTTCACCCTGCTGGCGGTGTTCTGCCTGGCGGCCGCGGCCGCCGCGCTCGCGGTGCCGACCCGGCGCAGCGCGCCGTACCCGGCGCCGGTCGCCGCCTCCGTGCCGGAGCGGGAGTCGGTCGGCGGCTGACCGGCCGGACGTCCACGGCGACAGGTGCGCGGCGGGTCCGGGCGCACCGCCCCGGGACCCGCCGCGCACCTGTCGGCACGGCCGCATCCCGGCTGCGCCGTGCCGCGGGGCGGCCATGACATCTGTCACGTCCCCTTGCTGACGCATCGTCGCTACCCGCGGGCGGGACGCCCTGGGAGAGTGGTGATCATCGCGGGGGCGAGCGGCCCCGGCGGGGACGACACCACGGGGGACACCATGCAGAGCACCGCCACCGACACCACCGCGACGACCGGCACCGCCACGATGACCGGCACCGCCGCCGCCGACGCGGCCGCCGAGGTGCTGCCCACGGTCGGCGAGGTGCGGTTGCCCGCCTGGTTCTTCGGGTTCGAGGGCGTCCTCGCCGGTGCCTTCGACCTGCTGCGGGCCTTCCCGTCCGCCTGGCCCGCCCTGGTCGCCCTCGCGGCGGTCAACATCACCGTCTCGCTCACCCTGCTGCGCCGGCGGCTGAAGCTCGCCAAGCTGCTCTGGCGCGGCAAGGGCACCCGCAAGGTGGCGTTCGCGCTGGTGGGCCTGCGGATCGGCACCCACGTCCTGCTGGGCGTCCTCGGCCTCGCCCTGACCTCCGCGTTCGGCCACGTCCTGATGGCCCTGGTGATGGCGGGCATCACCGTCGGTCTGCTGGCGTACGTCCAGCGGACCGCGCTGACCGCCCTGGTCGCCGCCGGCAGGGTCACCGCCTGAGCCCGGGCCGCAGCCCCGTCGACCATGCCGCCCCGCCGGCCCCGGCACCCGAATCGAGCAACCAATGGTTGCGCATTCGCCGGGGTCGTCGTAGGGTTATCTGCAACCAAAGGTTGCGAATGGAAGGAGCGGCGGCATGGAGGAGTACGGCAGCATCGAGCGGGAGATCCGGGTGGACGCCCCGCCCGAGGTGGTCTACGAGGTCATCAGCACCCCGGAGCACCTGCGGGAGTGGTGGCCCGACGAGGCCGAACTGAAGCCGGTGCCCGGCGGGACGGGCGTCATCACCTTCGGGGACGGCTCCTCGCCGGACGCCAAGGTCGAGCGGCTCACCGTGGTGGAGGCCGACCCGCCCCGCCGGTTCTCCTTCCGCTGGGTGCACGACGGCCCCGAGGCTCCCGCGCCCGGCAACTCCCTGCTGGTCACCTTCGACCTGGTGCCCGCCGGCGCGGGCACGCTGCTGCGCTTCAGCGAGTCCGGGTTCCGGGAGCGGGGCTGGGAGGCCGCCGTGCTGGAGGAGACCTACCGCGACCACGACAGCGGCTGGAACCACTTCCTGCCCCGTCTGGTCGGCTACCTCGACCGGCTGGTGGCCGCGCCGTGAACGCCGTCGTCGACGACGAGCTCTGGTCGGCGGTCGGCGACCCGATGCGCCGGCGCATGCTCGACCTGCTGCTCACCGAGGGCGGCGGAACGGCGACCACGCTGAGCGGTCGGCTGCCCGTCACCCGGCAGGCCGTCGCCAAGCACCTCGGCGTGCTCGACCGGGTCGGCCTGGTCCACGTCACCCCGTCCGGCCGGGAGCGCCGCTACGAGGTGGACGAGGCCCAACTCGCCCGCGCCGTTGCCCAGCTGTCCTCCGTCGGGGCCGCCTGGGACGCCCGGCTCGGCCGGATCAAGCGGATCGCCGAAGCCGTCCACCGCAGCCAGGAGGGCTGAGCCCCTCATCCACGAGGCGCCGCCCGTCCGCGGCGGCGCGGCCGGATCGCGCCCGGACACCGGGCGCCCACACCGAAATGAGGTGTCGACATGCTCGACATCCTGCACAGGATCGGCGTCACGTCGTCCCCCGAGGCCGTCTACGACGCCCTCACCACGATCGACGGGCTGGCGGGCTGGTGGACGGAGGACACCACCGGCGACAGCGAGGTCGGCGGCGTGGTCCGGTTCCGCTTCCCGCCCGGCGGATTCGACATGAAGGTGCTGGAGACGAAGCCCGCCGAGCGGGTGCTCTGGGAGGTCGTGGACGGCCCCGAGGAGTGGATCGGCACCCGGGTCCGCTTCGAGCTCAAGCAGGAGGACGACTACACCGTCGTCCTGTTCCGGCACCTGGGCTGGCGGGAGCCGGTCGAGTTCATGTACCACTGCAGCACCAAGTGGGCGAGCTACCTGCTGAGCCTCAAGAAGTACGTCGAGACCGGCACGGGCGACCCCGCCCCGCGCGACGTCCGGATCAGCAACTGGCACTGAGCGGCACCGCTGCCGCCGCCCGCCGGACCTGCTGACCGGGGTCGGCGGGCGGCCGTCGCGGGTGTCAGGACGTCCACGTCCTGAGCCGTGCGGCCACCTCGCGCACGGGCAGCCCCTCCCGGGCCGCCCGTGCGAGCGGGAGCACCGTGTCGAGCCCGGGCTTCACCGGCAGGTTGCACGCGGAGAGGTAGGCCGCGGTGACGGCGGCCGCGTACAGCAGGTTGCGCACCTCCAGGCAGGGGTTGCGCGCGAGCTCGCACAGCAGCGCGGCCGCCTTGTGGTGCGGCTCCGGGTAGACCTCGCGGCCGAGGACCTCGGCGCGGTGCCGCGCCTCCGCGGCGATCGGCACGCCGTAGTCCACGATCTGCGGGTCACCGGGGATCTCCTGCGCCAGCGCGAGGATCCAGGCGAGGTCGACCCTGAGGTTCACGCGGCGTACCCCGGCGCGTCGTGCGGTCCGTGGGCCTCGTGCGTGCCGTGCGCCTCGTGCGGGTCGTGTGCGGCACCGCGGGCGGGCTCGCCGGGGTAGCGGTCCTCGCCGAACTCCTCCTCGAAGGCGTCGGCGTACGCGGCCAGGAACGCCTGGGCGCCGGCCAGGAACGCCGCCCGGGACTCGTTGACGTCCTGCTCGATCAGGTCGGCGACGTAGCCCTGCAGGCTCAGGCCCCGGCGCTTGGCCCGCTCCTCGGCCGCCGCCCGGATCTCGTCGTCCAGTCGGATGTTGGTCTGCTTCACCATGCCCGACAGCATAGCTAGCGCCTGCTATCGGCGGCTAGCATCCGGGGGCGAGCGGCCGCCGGTTCACCCGGACGCGCCGCGCCGGGATGCCGCGCGGACCGCCGCCGGGCCGGTTCCCTGGAAGGCACGGCCAGGAGGAGGACACGGGTGCTGCTGGAGAACAGGAACGCCGTGATCTACGGCGGCGGCGGTGCGATCGGCGGCGCCGTGGCGCGGGCGTTCGCCGGGGAGGGCGCCCGGGTCCACCTGGCCGGCCGGACGCAGGCCCGGCTGGACCGGGTGGCCGAGGAGATCCGCGCGGCCGGCGGCGCGGCCGAGACGGCGGTCGTGGACGCGCTCGACGAGACCGCCGTCGACCGGCACGCCGACGCGGTCGCCGAACGGTTCGGCGGGATCGACATCTCCTTCGACCTGATCTCCTACGGCGACGTGC
The DNA here is from genome assembly GCF_040683455.1 of Kitasatospora sp. NPDC093679. Taxonomy (NCBI): domain Bacteria; kingdom Bacillati; phylum Actinomycetota; class Actinomycetes; order Kitasatosporales; family Streptomycetaceae; genus Kitasatospora; species Kitasatospora sp. NPDC093679. The sequence goes on along the minus strand of NZ_JBFBDW010000032.1, from coordinate 55,327 downwards.
ACGGCACCCCGCTGGCCGCCATGTCGCCGGAGGACTTCGAACGGCCGGTGGTGAACGCCGTCCGGTCGATGTTCCTCACCGCACGGGCCGCCGCCCGGCACATGATCCCGCAGCGGTCCGGGGTGATCCTCAACTTCGGCGGCGACGGCGGCCGCGACCCGATCCGCGACTACTTCATCGGCGGCTTCCAAGTGGCCCTGGAGGCGACCGGCACCCTGCGCCGCCAGCTCGCCGCCGAACTCGGCCCGCACGGCATCCGCGTGGTGACCCTGCACACCGGCGGCATCCCCGAGACCGTCCCGGCCTCCGAGCCGGCCCGCGACGCGATCACCGAGATGATCGTCGGCAAGACCATGCTCGGCCGCGCCGCGAACCTCGCGGACGTCGGCCGGGTCGCCGCCTTCCTCGCCTCGGACGGAGCCGCCAGCATCACCGCGGCCTCGGTCAACATCACCTGCGGCGCAGTGGCGGACTGACACCCCCGCGGACTGACACCCCCTCGGCCCCGCGAAGTTTTACCGAACGGTCGACCAACGGCCCCGCCCGTCCGGATAGGTTCCAGGCAACCCCGAAAACCGCATCGGACGCCCCGCACGGGGCGTGCCGCCGAGGAGGCCTGCCGTGACCGCGATCGACCCGACCCCCGCCCACCTGACCCCCGCCCACCCGATGCCCGTCGCCCCGGTGCCCGTCGACCTGGCCGCGGCGGCCGCCGCGCTGCCCGACGCCTGGAGCTCCCGTCTGCTCGGGCACGTGGGCAGCGCCGCCGTGAAGGTCCTCCGGATGGACGGGCAGCCGCTCGACGTCGAGCACCACCCCACCGCCGAAGCCCTGCTGGTCCTCGACGGCCGGCTCGAACTCGTCGTGGACGGCGCCGAAACCACCGTCGGCCCGGGCGGCCTGGCCTGGGTCCCCGCCGGAGCGCGGCACGCCGTCCGCCCCGGCAGCCACGGCACACTGGTCATCGTCGAGGTGCCCGAGGGGTGACCCCCGGTCACCGACCCGGTCGAACGAAGGGACGCCATGCCGACGGCGCAGCAATGGATCGACTCACTCGGTCTGGAACCGCACGTGGAGGGCGGCTACTTCCGGCGCACCTACCAGGCCGACCACCGGCCCACGGTGCGGACCCCGGCCGGCGAACGGTTCGCCGTGACCGCCATCCACTACCTGCTGACGCACTGGTCGCCGATCGGGCACTGGCACCTCAACCGTTCCGACATCCTGCACTTCCACCACCACGGCGACCCGATCACCTACCACCTGCTCCACCCCGACGGCCGGCACGAGAGCGCCGTCCTCGGCCAGGACCCGGGCCGCGGCCACCTCCTCACGCTCGCCGTCCCGGGCGGCGTCTGGAAGGCCTCCCACCTCACGGCCGGCGACCACGGCCTGATCAGCGAGGCCGTGGTGCCCGGCTTCGACTACGCCGACATGACCCTCGGCCGGGTCGAGGACCTGCTGCGCCGCTTCCCCGGCCACGAGGAACTCGTCCGCCGCTACTGCCACCCGGCCTGACCGCAGCGGACCCCGGGGCGCGGGAAACCGTACCGAACCCTCGCTCGGACGGTCACCCCACGCGCCCCCGGGAGCGGGCCCGCACGCCCCGGGTCACCGGACCCGCGGGCGCAGGGCCAGGGCGATCGGGGTGCCGAGGGCGCAGGCCAGTGCGCAGACCGTCCAGACCGCCGTGTACGCGCCCTCCCGCGGGACGCCCTGCCGCAGCAGCAGGGCGTCCAGCGCGGCAGCCGCCCCCGCGCCCGCGGCGGCGCCCGCCAGCGACTTGAGGGTGTTGTAGACACCGGTGCCGATCCCCGTCTGGTCGCGGGGCAGACGCCGCATCAGCAGACCCGGCAGCAGGCTCAGACCCAGCCCGGCGCCGAACCCGCAGACCGCACCGGGAACGGCGAACTGCCAGAAGGCGTGGTGCCCCGCCGCGATCGCCGCGTAGCCGGCGGCGCACAGCCCGAAGCCCACCGCGAGGACTCCCGCTGCGCCGTACCGGCGGGCGAGACGGTCGGCGACGACCGCACCCGCCATCGCGGCCACGGTCTGCGGCAGGTACAGCAGCCCCAACTGCAGCGGCACCGCGCCGAGTCCGTAGCCGGTCTCCGCCGGGTCCGCCGCCTCGAAGGCCAGGGTCGGGCCCTGCGCGCCGTACAGGGCGCAGCCCAGCAGGAAGCTGAGCGCGAAGACCGGCGCCGTGGCGCGCCGGGCCAGCAGCCGGACGTCCACCATCGGCCGGTCGGCGCGCAGTTCGTGCCGGACGAACAGCGCCAGCAGCACCGGCCCGAGCACCAGCAGCACGGCCGCGGCGCCCGGCAGCACGGCACTGCCGCCGAGGCCGGCCAGCATCAGGGTCAGGCCGAGGGAGAGCAGCGCCGCGCCGGGCCAGTCGATCCGGCCGTGCGCCCGGGTCCGCGAGTCCGGGACGAACCACCACACCACCGGCAGTGCGAGCAGCGGCAGCACCGCGAGCGCCCACAGCAGCGGACGGGTGGCGCCGTCGCCCGTGCCGAGGCCTCCGACGGCGAGCGCGCCGAGGGTCGAGCCGACGGTGAGCGAACCGACCAGCGGGCCGACCGCCCGGCCGCCGCGCTCCTCGCCGAGGCCGTCGCGCAGGATCGCGAACTCCAGCGGCAGCCAGCAGGCCAGGAACCCGGACAGGGCGCGGCCGAGGAGCAGCAGCGGCAGGTCCGGGGCGAGTGCCGTGCACACGGCGCCGAGCAGGGTCAGCAGCACGGTGACGCGCAGCAGCAGTCGGTGGCCGTGCAGGTCGCCCAGCCGGGAGGTGAGCGGCACCGCGACGCCGGACACCAGGAACTCGACGCCGAGCGCGAGGCTCAGGTCACCGGCGTCGAGGTGCAACCGCTCGCCGAGGCGCGGCAGCAGGATCGGGAAGCCGCCCTGCAGGACGCCGCTGGCGAACTCCACCAGGACGAGCAGCGGGACGGTCGCCCGGACGGCCGTCCGGACGGGGGCGACCGCAAGGGGGACGGTCTCGGTCATGGGCACATCCGTGGGGGCCGGAGGGGCGGTGGGGGTGGCCGTAAGGATGGCTAACCTGGGGGTCCACGAGCCCGAGCCGCACGATTTCGCACCTGCGGCCCTCCCCGCGCAAGGATCGGCCATGATCGACGAGCTGGACCTGGCCCTGGTGGACGCGCTGCGGGTGGACCCGCGGGCCCCCTGGTCCCGGCTGGCGGGACCGCTCGGCGTCGACCCGGCCACCCTGTCCCGCCGCTGGGCCAAGCTGGAGGCGGACGGCGACGCCTGGGTCACCTGCTACCCGTCGGCGGACCGGATCGGCCGCGGCCTCACCGCCCTGGTCGAGGTCGAGTGCTCCTCCGGCCGGGTCGCCGAGGTCGCCCACGCCCTGTCCGGGCACCCGCAGATCGCCTCGATCGAGGTCGTCACCGGCAGCGCCGACCTGCTGCTCACCGTCGGCGCCGCCGACCCGGGCGCCCTCGCCGGGCACCTGCTGGAACAGATCTGCGCCGTGCCCGGGATCGGGCGCACCCGGACGTCCCTCGTCGAACGGACCGTCCGCGAAGGCAGCCGGTGGAGCGGCGGCGCCCTCGACGCCGAACAGCGCCGCGCCATCGCCGAACCGCCCGGCGAGCTCCGCAGCCCCCGCGGCGGCCGGCAGATCGAGGAGGACCTCGCCCTGATGCAGGCCCTCGGCGGCGACGGGCGCATGCCGTACGCCGAACTCGCCGAACGGACCGGCCTGCCCGCCACCACCGTCCGCCGCCGGCTCGCCGAACTCCGCGACTCCGGACGGCTGGTGCTGCGCTGCGACGCCTCCCCGGGGGTCACCGGCAACCCGCTCGCCGTGCTGCTCTGGCTGGAGGTGCCGCCCGCGCGGCTGGAGGAGGCCGTCGGCTGGCTGGCCGGCCTGCCGCAGGCCAGGATGTGCGCGGTCACCGTCGGCCGGGCCAACCTCGCGCTCTACCTGATGGTCCGCCGGCTCCCGGAACTGCGGCGGCTGGAGGAGGAACTCGCCCGGCGCTTCGACCGGCTGCGGGTCCGCGACCGGCTGGTGACCCTGCGCACCGTCAAACTCGTCGGCCGGCTGCTCACCCCGGACGGCCGGGCGCACGGCTACGTCCCCATCGACCCGTGGCCCGCCGGCCCGCCCGGGATCACTCCGCGGGCGGGCCGGCGGGCCACGGCACGCGCCGAGCAGCCGCGGTCAGCCGCGTCAGCCGCGCTCCAGACGGCCGAGCGCCAGCGCCGCCAGCAGGGCCGCCGCGTCCGGCAGCACCGCGTCGTCGAACTCGGCCTGCGCCGAGTGGTTGTACGCCGCCGTGAAGGGGTCGCGCCCGGGCGGGCAGGCACCGAGCATCAGGTACGCCCCCGGCACCAGCTGCGCCAGCACACCGAAGTCCTCCGAGCCGGCCACCGGACGCGGCATCTCCACGTACCGGTCGTCACCGAGCAACCGCCGCGCGGTGTCCGCGGCGAAGGCCGCCTCCGCGGCGTCGTTCACCGTCACCGGGTAGCCCGGCTCGACGACCGCCGTCACCTCCGTGCCGTGCGCCTCGCCGACACCCCGCACCACCCGCACCGCCTCCTCGACCACCCGCTCGCGCGCCTCCGGAGAGAAGGAGCGGACCGTCGCCGCGAACACCGCCTCGTCCGGGATCACGTTCTCCACCGTCCCCGCGTGGAAGGTGCCCACCGTCACCACCACCGGGTCGAACGCGTCGAACCGCCGGGTCACCATCGTCTGCAGCGCGAGCACCGCCTCGCAGGCCGCCGGGACGGGGTCCAGCGCCAGGTGCGGACTCGATCCGTGGCCGCCGCGGCCCCGCACCGTCACCCGGAGCGTGTCCGAGGCCGCCATGATCGGCCCCGGCCGGCCCGCCACCCAGCCGCCCGGCAGCAGCGCCGCCCCCACGTGCAGCGCGTACGCCGCCACCACCCGCTCGCCGGCCGCGTCCAGCACCCCCTCGTCGACCATCAGCGCGGCCCCGCCCCCGCCCTCCTCACCCGGCTGGAACATGAACACCACGCTGCCCGCCAACTCCTCCCGCCGCTCGGCCAGCAGCCGGGCCGCGCCCACCAGCGCGGCGGTGTGCAGGTCGTGACCGCAGGCGTGCATCACCCCCGGCACCTGCGAAGCGTACGGCAGTTCGGCCGCCTCCTGCACCGGCAGGGCGTCCAGATCGGCACGCAGCAGCACCGCCGGGCCCGGACGGCCGCCGCGCAGCACCGCCGTCACCGAGCTCAGCTTCTCGCCGAGGGACACCTCCAGCGGCAGCCCCTCCAGGGCGGCCAGCACTCGCGCCCGGGTCAGCGGCAGATCGAGCCCGATCTCGGGCTCGCGGTGCAGCGCCCGCCGCAGCTCCACCAGACCGGGCCGCAGCCCTTCGGCCGACTCGCGCAGCGCGGACGGATGAACGGGAGCCGACATGGCCACTCCTCCGGGGTAGACGGTCCCCGAATGGTCCCCCCGCAGGACGCCCCGCCCGCCGCAACCGCACGGAACCTGCGCCCGCCGCCACCCGCACGCACGATTCCGCCGACCGCCCTGCGGCGCGGACCGCCCGCGGCGCACGACAGCATGCCGGGATGACCACGGGCGAACCGCGGACCACGGCCGAGGCGGTGGCCTCGCTCGTGCTGCGGCACGGCCGTGCCGACCACACCCTCTGCCCCGGCCGGCCCTGAGCCGCGGGCCGGGGGCGGCATGGTCAGCCGCGGGTGAGGAGCCGGCGCAGACCGTACGCGGCGGCGCCGGCGGCGAGCACCGCGGCGCCCTGCAGGACCGAGGCGGCCGGCAGGGCGAAGGCCAGGACCAGGCAGCCGGCGGCGCCGAGCAGCGGGACGGCGCGCGGCGGGCGGCCCTCGGCCGGGGCGAGGGTGAGTGCGGAGGCGTTGGCGACGGCGTAGTAGACGAGCACGCCGAAGGAGGAGAAGCCGATCGCGCCGCGGACGTCCGCCGTGGCGGCGAGGACGGCGACCACCGTGCCCACGGCGAGTTCGGCGCGGTGCGGGACGTGGAAGCGCGGGTGGACGGCGGCCAGTGCGTGCGGCAGGTGCCGGTCGCGGGCCATCGCGAGGGTGGTGCGGGAGACGCCGAGGATCAGGGCCAGCAGGGAGCCGAGCGCGGCGACGGCCGCGCCCGCCCGGACCACCGGGACGAGTCCGGGGGCGCCCGCCGCCCGGACGGCGTCCGCGAGCGGTGCGGTGGCGGCGGCGAGGGCGTCCGGGCCGAGCACCGCCAGGGCGGCGAGGGCGACCAGGGTGTAGACGACGAGCGTGACCGCCAGGGCGAGGGTGACGGCCCGGGGGATGGTCCGGGCGGGGTCGCGCACCTCCTCGCCGAGGGTGGCGATCCGCGCGTAGCCGGCGAAGGCGAAGAACAGCAGGCCCGCCGCCTGCAGCACGCCCTGCGGCCCGGCGTCCGCGCCGACCGCCCAGTGGGCGGGATCGGCGGTGCCGCCGGACAGGCAGGCCGTCACCACCGCGGCCAGCACCGTCAGCACGACGGCGACGATCGCCCGGGTCAGCCGGGCGGCCTTCTGCACCCCGACGTAGTTCACCGCGGTCAGCGCCACCACGGCCGCCACCGCCACGGCGTGCGCCTGCGCGGGCCACAGGTAGGCGCCCACCGTCAGCGCCATCGCCGCACAGGACGCGGTCTTGCCGACCACGAACGCCCAGCCGGCCAGGTACCCCCAGAACGGCCCGAGCCGCTCGCGGCCGTACACGTAGGTGCCGCCCGAGGCGGGGTAACGGGCGGCCAGGCGGGCGGAGGAGGTGGCGTTGCAGTACGCCACCGCCCCGGCGAGGGCGAGGCCGGGCAGCAGCCCGGAGCCGGCGGCCGCGGCCGCCGGGGCGAGTGCGGCGAAGACGCCGGCGCCGATCATCGACCCGAGGCCGATCACCACGGCGTCGAACAGGCCCAGGTGCCGTTGGAGCCCGGCCGGTGCGGTCGACATGCTCATCGTTCTCTCCCCCTGGGAATGGTCGGACCGCGCCGCACAATAGACGACCTCGGTGTACGGCTGCCGAACGGGTCCGCCCCGGGGCCGTGCGCGCCCTTCTCAGACGCCGGCGGCGACGAGCACCGCGTCGGTGCCGAAGCCGAGCAGCAGCCCGAGCAGGATCATCCAGGCGGTCAGCTCCTTGGCGCCGGCCCGCCGGGCGACGGCCAGCAGCTCGATCACCACGTAGAGGATCGAGCCGGCGGCCAGGCCGAGGAAGGCGACGCCGACCGTCTCGTCGACCACCCGCTGGCCGATCAGGGTGCCGACGAAGGTCGGGCCGCCGGCGATCACCCCGAGCACCGCCAGGCCGCCCCAGGACGGCCGTTCGCCCGCGGCCGCCAGCGGCGCGACGATCCCGAACCCCTCCGTCGCGTTGTGCAGGCCGAAGCCGATCACCAGCAGGACGGCGAGCGAGATGTCGCCCTGCGTGGCCGAGTTGCCGATCGCGAGGCCCTCGGCGAAGTTGTGCAGGCCGATCCCGGTGGCGATCGTCAGGGCGAGGCCGGCGGCGTGCGAGCGGGCGCCGACGGCCCGTTCGGTGGCCGCCGCGGCACCGGGGCCGGGGGAGCGGGGCGGGGCCGCCGCGTTCCGGCGGGCCGCCCACCGTTCGTAGCGGACGAGCCCCAGCAGGCCGACCGCCAGCCCCGCGGCCAGCACCAGGCCGTTCTGCGCCGCCGTCCCCCAGTGGTGCGCGGACAGCGCCTCGTCGGTGGGCTCCCAGGCCGCGCCGAGGATGTCCCAGAGCAGGAACAGCAGGACACCGATCGCGCCGGCGTTCAGCGCGGCGCGCAGACGTGGCACGGGCCGGCGCAGACGGGCCACCGGCAGTCCCAGGAAGACGGTGACACCCGCGACGGCGCCGAGCAGGGCGATCTGCGGACCGGACATCGGACACCCTCCGGGAGGACGCGGGCGGCGGACGGCCCCGGGTCGACTGTGGTTAGCCTCACCTAAGGGTCGCCGTCTCCAGCCTGCCGTCCGCCGCGCCGGCCCGCACCTCCGACGCGCGGGCGGCCCGCGCGTCGGGCGGGGCGGTCAGCCGCAGGCGCAGCCCGCGGCGGCGGTGTCGGCGGCGGCGCCGGAGGTCGTGCCGCAGCAGGCGACCGGGCCGTCGGCATCCTTGGTGAGCGTGTCGGCGTCGGCCTTCACGACGTACACCTCCCAGGGCTCCTGGCCGGGGCCGTGCACCCACACCTTGTCCTGGAGGGCGTAGCAGCAGGAGGTGTCGCTCTCCTCGAAGGTGGCGAGGCCGGCCTCCTTGAGCCGGTCGGTGGCGGCGGCGACCTGCTCGGTGGTCCCGACCTCGACGCCGAGGTGGTCGAGGCGGGTGGCCTCGCCGGCCTCGCCCTCGATGAGGACGAGCTTGAGCGGAGGCTCGGTGACGGCGAAGTTGGCGTAGCCGGGGCGGCGCTTGGCGGGCTCGGTGCCGAAGAGCTTGGAGTAGAAGGCGACGGAGCCTTCGAGGTCGGCGACGCGCAGGGCGAGCTGAACACGGGACATGGCGGTCTCCCCGATCCGAGGTGTTGTATCGACAGCTGCCGATACAGGAGAGCTTGCTCTTCTGATTCGACGAATGTCAACATCGACGCATGTCGAAATAAGAGCCGGTCGTCCTCGACCAGGACGACGCGGCGGCCTGCCGTTCGCCGACGGTCCGCCGGCTCCGCGCCCGCCGACACCGTGAACGCGGCCGTGGTCGAGGCGATGAAGGAGGTCGGGATCGACATCTCGAACGAGGTCCCGAAGGTGCTCAGCGCCGGGGCCGTCCGGCGTCCGACGTCGTGATCACCATGGGCTGCGGCGACGCCTGCCCGCACGTCCCCGGCGAGCGCTACCTCGACCGGAAGCTCGACGACCCGGCCGGGCAGGGCGTCGACGCCGTCCGCCCGACCCCGCGAGCGCCTCGGCCGTCGGGACGGCCGCCGGCGCGACGTCGTCCTGCCGGAGCGCCGCAGCCCGGTCGTCGACTGACAGGGCCCGGCGCCGGGACCTCGTGCGGGCCCGGTACACTGGAGGCGCGAAGGGGAGTAGTCCCGAAACACCGGCAGGTCGACACACTGGACGCCCGCACACCAGCGGACGGCCCGGCCGCCGGGCCGCAGCACCTCCGGGTGGTGCGGTGGACGAGACCTTCGGCAAGGCATGACCGGCGCCCGCACCCGCGGGTGTCCATTCGTCGTGCCGGGCCGAGGCGTCCTCCCGGACCACCCACGACGGGTGTTCGCACCGACACTCCGGCCCGGCCCCAGTAGAGAGCCTCCGGATGTCCCTCGACCCCCTGGCGATCCTCACCGCCTTCGGTCTGATCTTCCTCGCCGAACTCCCCGACAAGACGATGTTCGCGTCCCTCGCCATGGGCACGCGGATGCGCCCGCTCTACGTCTGGATCGGCACCTCCAGCGCCTTCGTCGTCCACGTCGCCATCGCCGTCGGCGCCGGAAGCCTGATCGGCCTGCTGCCGAACGTCGCCGTGAAGCTGGTCTCGGCCGCCCTGTTCGCCTTCGGCGCCTTCGTGCTGCTGCGCAGCGGCGGTGACGAGGACGGTGCGGACGAGGCCGGCCGGACGGTCACCGGGTTCTGGCCGGTGTGGACGGCGGCGTTCATGGCCGTGTTCATCGGCGAGTGGGGCGACCTGACCCAGATCACCACCGCCAACCTCGCGGCGACCAACGGCGTGCTCTCCACCGCGATCGGCTCGGCCGCGGCACTGATGAGCGTCTCCGCCCTCGCCCTGGTGGTCGGCCGCTTCATCGCCAAGCGGGTGCCGCTGCGGATGGTCCAGCGCGTCGGCGGCGTCTGCATGGGCCTGCTCGCCGTCTGGTCCGTGGTCGAGGCCTTCACCGGCTGACGCACCGCGCCCCTCCTTCTGCCGCCGTCGGCCCCGTGCCGGCGGCGGCAGTCGCATGCGGGCCCACGGCCGGGGCACGCCGGGCCGGGCGAGGGGCGCACGGCAGTTGCGGTGCGCGCCGGGGGCGGGAGGACTGCGGCCGCCGCGGGCCCGGATCATGAGCGGATCTCCTTGGCCGACCGTCCGTCAGGACGTGAGGGCCTAGAGTGGCCGGATGGTCACGGTGCTGGTCAACGGGCTTCCCGGATCCGGAAAGACGACGCTCGCGCGGGCCCTTGCGGCCGACCTGGGCCTGCCGCTGTTCAGCAAGGACGCGATCAAGGAGATACTGGCGGACATGCTGGCGGGCCTGCGCCCGCCGGAGTGTTCCGACCCCGAGTGGAGCCGGGTCCTGGGAGTTGCCGCCGCCGAGACCCTGTGGACGCTGCTCCGTGACGCGCGGGGCGGGGCCGTTCTGGAGAATTCGTGGTTGGCCCACACACGGCCGATCGTGACGGCCGGACTTCGACGCGCGGGCGTGGCCGACGTGCGGGAGGTCTGGTGCGAGGTGCCGCTGGTGGTGGCTCGACGCCGGTTCGCCGAACGGTCGGCCGGGCGACATCCGGTGCATCCCGAGCGCCCCGGTGGTCCCGACGGGGACTGGGACCTGTGGTCACGCGGTGCCGAACCGCTCGGGCTGGGGATCGTCCACTGCGTGGACACCACCGGGCCGGTCGACATCCCCGCGCTGACCGCCTCGCTCACCGCCCCTCGCTGACGGCCCCAACCTCACGGGTCAGAACATCTAGTGCGCCGCAGCCGGGCCGCCGCGGGCGGTCAGGACGACGGCGGGGAGCACGGCGAGCGCGAGGAGGCCGCCGCCGAGCGCCAGCACCGGGTAGCCGGCCAGGTCGACGACGGCGCCCGAGGCCAGGCCGCCCGCGGCGCCGGAGACGGCGATGGCGACGTCGACCATGCCCTGGGTCCGTGCCCGGGTCGCCAGTGGCACCGCGTCGGTGATGATCGCGGTACCGGCGACCAGCCCGAAGTTCCAGCCCAGACCGAGCAGGGCCAGCGCCAGCGCCAGCAGCGGGACGGACCCGCCGGGTGCGAGCGCGGCCAGCACGCCCGCCGCGAGCAGGGTCAGACCGGAGGCCGTCGCCAGCGCCGTCCGCCCGTAGCGGTCGACCAGCCGGCCGGTCAGCGGCGACGGCAGGTACATCGCGCCGATGTGGATCGCGATCACCAGCCCCGAGGCCGCGGTCCCGTGCCCCATGTCGTGCATGTGGACGGGCGTCATGGTCATCACGGCCACCATGACGACCTGGGTGAGGACCATCACCGAGGTGCCGAGCAGCACACCGCGCCGGATCCCCGCGGCCGGCTCCTGCGCGGCGTCCGCCCGGCCGGCGGCATCCGCACCGGCGGCCCCGGCGCGTTCCCGGGCGAGCAGCAACGGGTCGGGGCGCAACCCGATCGCGAGGACGGCGGCGGCCGCCGCGTAGGCGACCCCGGCCAGCAGGAACGGCCCGGCCAGCCGGGGTATGCCGAGGACCGCCGCGAGGTCCCCGGTGGGTGCGGCCAGGTTCGGGCCCGCGATGCCGCCGAGGGTGGTGGCGACCAGCACGGTCGACACGGCCCGGGCCCGGTGGGTGGGCGCGGCGAGGTCGGCCCCGGCGTAGCGGGCCTGCAGGTTGGTTGCCGTGCCGGCGCCGTACACGAGCAGGGCGGCGAACAGCAGGACGGGACTGTCGGCGACGGCGGCTGCGATCACCCCGGCGCTGCCGACCGCGCCCGTGGCGTAGCCGAGCGCCAGCCCCGGCCGGCGGCCGCGGGCCGCCGAGACGCGGCTGACCGCGATCGCGGCGATCGCACTGCCCGCGGTGAACAGCGCACTGGGCAGGCCGGCCAGCCCGGCCGAGCCGAGCATCTGTTGCGCCAGCAGGGCGCCGACGGTGATCCCCGCGGCGAGGCCCGCCCCACTGAGCACCTGGGAGGCGACCAGGACGGTCAGGACGCGGCGCTGCGCGGCGTCGACGGGCGTGGCGTCGGCGGACGTGGCGGGGTCGGGGGCGGTCGAGGGCGTCGAGGCGGTACTCGTCACGGAGCGGGCCCTTTCGGCGGCAGGTCGGCGTACGGGTCGGGGACCGGCCCGGACTTCCGGGCCGGCGGGACAGAGGCATCATGCCGTCGGCCCCGTCGCGGGGGAACGCCCGGGCCGCCCCCACGGCCGACGGCATCCCGGAGCGGCGCCGGCCGCCGCCGGACACGGCGTCAGCCTTCGGCTCGGGCCGGGCCGGGGCGGCGCGGCGGGGACCGGTCAGTGCTGCGGCAGGACCTGCTCGCCCTCGCCGACCGGCTCCTCGAACGCGGACAGGTAGCGTTCCAGCAGCCGCGCGTCCACGGTGACGGCATCGGCGCCGACCTCGCGGTTGCGTACGGCGAGCCGGCGTTGCAGCGTCGCCCGGTCCGCCTTGAGGTGGACCAACTCCCAGCGGCAGCCGTGCTGTTCGACCAGCGCCTTGTAGTCCTCGCGCGCGGCCCGGCTCCAGAAGCTGTAGTCCACCACCACGTTCCGGCGCGCCCGCATCAGCCGGATCAGCTCCTGGCGCTGCTCGCGGCGGACCTCCTCCTTGAGCGCGTCGAACGCCGCCTCCGCCAGTACCAGGCCGGCGTCGCGCTGCCCGAGCCGCTGCCAGACCGCCTCGTCGATCGACAGCCGGACGTACCCGCGGCGGACCAGCGCCCGCGCGTACGTGGTCTTGCCCGCCCCGGGGAGGCCGCACATCAGGACCACCGTGCCCGTGGGCTCCACCATGCGGCCACCCCAGTGCTCGACCGGACGACCCGTCAGCCGGGTTGCCGCAGGCATGAGGGCAAGAGGGCCCGCGGGCATGCGGACGGCCCGGCGGTGCCGTCTCCGGCCGCCGGGCCGCCAACGTCGCGTCAGGTGCTACCTGGTGCGGGGCTGGGTGAAGCGCAGCATGTTGCCGGACGGGTCGCGGAAGGCGCAGTCGCGCACTCCGTACGGCTGGTCCATCGGCTCCTGCAGCACCTCGGCGCCGGCCGCGCTGACCCGCTCGAAGGTGGCGTCGCAGTCGTCGGTCTGGAAGATGACCCCGCGCAGCATGCCCTTGGCCATCAGCTCGGCCACCGTCTGCCGGTCGGCCTCCGATGCGTTCGGGTCGGCGAGCGGCGGCTCCAGCACGATCTCCACGTCCGGCTGGGTCGGCGAGCCGACCGTCACCCAGCGCATCCCCTCGAAACCGACGTCGTTGCGGACCTCCAGGCCGAGCGCGTCGCGGTAGAAGGCGAGCGCCTTGTCGTGGTCGTCGACGGCGATGAAGCACTGCGAAAGCTTGATGTCCATGGCCCACACGCTACGGACCGGCGGCCTGTTTTGCTTCTCAGTTCCTGATCGGCCGGGTGTGCATCTTGGCGACGCACGCCGGGATCGGCGCCCCCGGGTCGTGGTCGCGGGCCCGGTACGCGCTCGGGCTCTCGCCGACCAGCTCGGTGAACCGCGAACTGAACGAGCCCAGCGACGTACAGCCCACCGCCATGCAGACCTCCGTCACCGACAGGTCGCCGCGCCGCAGCAGCGCCTTCGCCCGCTCGATCCGGCGGGTCATGAGGTAGCTGTACGGCGTCTCGCCGTAAGCCGCCCGGAAACTGCGCGAGAAGTGGCCCGGCGACATCAGCGCGTCGCGCGCCAGGGCCGGGACGTCCAGCGGCTCCGCGTAGTCGCGGTCCATGCGGTCACGTGCCCGGCGCAGCCTGGCGAGATCGGCGATGTCCACACCGAGCACCGTACAACGTGCCGCCGACACCGAGCGGGCCGTTGAGAGCGACGCGGGCCGTCGCCCCGGCGCGGATTGCCCCGCACCGCCCGGACACGGTGGAATCGCCGCAGGGACGCGCGGTGACCGCCACCGGCCGCGCCCCGCCCGAGGGACACCACACAGGGGGAGAGCATGGCCGACAGCAGCCGCGGATTCGTCAGGGACGCGCGCGGATGCCGCCACTGGGGACCGCACGGCGCCGCGGGGCTGCTGCTGCTCCGCGGCGAGGACCTGCTGCTCCAGCGCCGCTCCTGGCGGGTCCACCACGGCCGTACCTGGAGCATCCCCGGTGGCGCCCTGGAGGCGGGCGAGAGCCCCTGGGACGGTGCCCGGCGCGAGTTCGCGGAGGAACTCGGCAGCCTCCCCGCCCTGCGCCGGCTGCACACCTTCGTCGACGACCACGGCGGCTGGGCCTACCACACCGTGGTCGCCGAGGCCCTGGAGCCGTTCCGCCCGCGCCGTGGCGACGGCGAGGCGGCCGCCCACCGCTGGTGCGGCCGCACCGAGGTCGCCGGGCTGCGCCTCCATCCCGGATTCGCCGCCTCCTGGCCGCAGTTGGCCGCCGGGCTGGACGGCCTCGACCGGCAGCACGGCTGACCGGCGGCCCCCGGAGGTCCGTTCACGCCCCGGGTGTTCACGCCCCGCCCGGGGCGCCGTCCGCCTGCAGCACCAGACTGCTCCAGCGCACGCCGTCCCGGCCGTGCAGGTCGGGACGCTCCGAGCAGTGCAGCGGCCGCAGGCCGTGCGTCCGCCTCTCCGCGGCGCCCGTCGGCCCCGACGGCGTGGTGCGCCACCTCGCCTCGGACGTCGGCGACTGGACCCACCGCCTCACCGACGACATCGCCGTCATCGCCCTCACCCGCCCCGCGCCCGAGCCGGCCGAGCCCGCCGTGACGGCCACCTGACGCGCCTGACCGCCGTCCGGGCCCGACCGCGACTGCCGTGGGCCGGTGGGGCGGTCAGTGCGTGACCGCGCCGACGCTGCGGACCCAGACGGGGAAGGGCTCGGGCTCCGGCACGGTCTGCGAGAGGTCGTGCACCTCGTCGAGGTCCGACCAGGGGACCAGACCCGGTGACCGGTCGCCCAGGAACGCCTCGACGACCGGGCCGAGATCGTCGGAGGGCACGTACGCCCCGCCGAAGGGCAACGCGTCCGCGGCCACCGAACCGGTCGAGCACCGGAGCCGTCCGGCCTGCTCGTCGTGCCACACGTAGAAGGTCGCCACCCCCGGGAATCCCGTCCCGCGGACACGGCGCCGGATGCCCTCGGCGGTCCGCTCGAAGGCGGTGACCACCTCCGGCACGGTCAGCGCCCGCCTGTCCTCCTCCTCCGCACCCAGCCACCAGGTGTTGGTCCGCCACTCCACCCGCCGGTCGGCGGGCTCCAGCACCAGTGGCTCGTCGGCCACTTCGGCAATCCGTCTCAGCAACATCGCATCAGTGTCCCGCCCCGGCGATCGCACCGGACCCCCGGGAGCCGGACGCGGCAGGGAGGTACGGCCGGGTCAGGGCGGGGCCGCTCGGTCGCTGCCGCGGACGGTGTCCGCCGCCCGGACCAGGGCGGCCAGGACGGTGCGCACGGCCAGCCGGGCGGTGCGCTCGGGCCGGTGCAGGACGTCGACGTGGCGGCTGGCGTGCACCCCGGTCAGCGGGCGGAGCACGACGCCGGGGTGCCGCCGGGCCGTCCAGCGCGGCATCAGCGCCAGCCCGCCGCCCGCCGCGACGACCTCCGCCGCGACCGTGAACTCGTTGATCCGGTGGACGATCTCGGGCTGCCGGCCGGCCACCGCCGCGATCGCCTCCACGGTGGCCAGCAGGGGGAAGCCGTCGTGGACGGTGATCCACGGCAGGCCCGCCACGTCGTGCGGCGTCAGCCGGTCGCGGGCCGCCAGTGGATGCCCGGCCGGCAGCGCCACGTCGAGCGGCTCGTTCAGCAGCGGGGTCACCGCCACCGTGCCCGGCCAGTGCGCGGTGTGGTCCAGCCGGTGCGCCAGGACGAGGTCGTGGTCCCGGGTCAGCCGCGGGAACCGCTCCTGCGCGACGTCCTCGTCGGCGAGGGCGAGCCGCGGGAAGTCCGCCCCGGCGGCCGACTGCCGCAGCAGCAACGGGAAGAACGCCGCACCCGCACTGTGGAACGCCGCGACCGACACCAGACCCTGCGGCTGCTCCACGAACCGGTCGACGGCGTGCCGGGCCCGGGCCAGCGCCGCGGACACGCCGATCGCCGCGTCCGCCAGCGCCCGCCCGGCATCGGTGAGCACCAGCCGCCGCCCGGCGCGCTCGGTCAGCGGCACCGGCACCGATCGCTGCAACAGCCGCAGCTGCTGCGACACGGCCGAGGGCGTCACCGTCATCGCCTCCGCGACCGCGGTGACGCTGCCGAGCTCGCCGAGCTCCCGCAGGACCCGCAGTTGACGTTCGTCCATCCGCACAGTCTAGGCCCGACCGTGTAGGCACTGCTAAAAGATCGTTTCAGTAAGTGGCCCTTGGCTTCACGGTCGCACTCCGGCAGCGTGGTGGCCGTGCCCACCGTGCCTGACACCCGCCGTACCGACCTGGTCCTGCTGCTCGTCGCGATCGTCTGGGGTTCCAGCTACCTCGCCGCCAAGGCCGCGACCGGGGCCGTCCCCGTCCTGACCGTCCTCTTCGTGCGCTACGCGCTCGCCGCGCTCGCGGCCACCGCCGTGATCGCCGCGGGCGCCGCCCGCAGCTCCCGCCGCCGCACCGGCCGTGGCGTCCTGCCGCGCACCCACCGCCGCGGCCCGGCCCGGCCCCGACCCGCCGAACTGCGGTACGGCACGGTGCTCGGCCTCACCCAGGCCGCCGTCCTGGCGATCGAGACCTACGGCGTCGCCCACACCAGCGCCGCCAACGCCGGACTCATCATCAGCCTCACCATCGTGCTCACCCCCCTCCTCGACCGCGGCGCCGGCCGCGGCCCGCTGCCGGGCCGGTTCTTCGCCGCCGCCGGGCTGTGCGTCCTCGCCGTCGGCCTGCTGATGTCCGGCACCGGACTGCACACCCCCGGCCTCGGCGACCTGCTGATGCTCGCCGCCGCGGTCGTCCGCGCCGGACACGTCGCCCTCGTCGGCCGCCTCACCGCCGGACGCGAGCTGCGCCCGATGCACCTGACCGCCGTCCAGACCGTCGTCGGCACCGCCCTGTTCGCCGCCCCCGCCGTCGCGGGCCTGCCCGGCCTCGCCCACGCGAGTGCGGCCACCTGGGGATCGCTGCTGCACCTCGCCCTGTTCTGCAGCGTGTTCGCCTTCCTGGCGCAGACCTGGGCGGTGCAGCGCAGCTCAGCCAGCCGGGCCAGCCTGCTCCTGGGCACCGAACCCGTCTGGGCGGTCGCCGTCGGCATCGGCCTCGGCGGCGAACGGCTCACCGCACCCGCCGCCCTCGGCGCCGTCCTCATGGTGGCCGGCACCTACTGGGGCCAGGCCGTCGAACGCGCCCACCGCACCGCACCGCCGGCCGCCGCCGACCGCCCCGCCGAACCGGTGCCCACCGCCTGACCCGTCCGGGGTCCGACGCCCCGGCCGGCGGCTACGCCAGGGCGTCCCGGGACACGGCAGCCGACGCCTCGGCCAAGGCGTCGACCAGGGCGTCGACCAGCGGATCGGTGCAGTCCCCGGGCCGGGCGGCGACGATCCGGCTCGGCGGGTGGCCGTCCACCTGCACGAACGCCACCCCGGACCGTGCGTGTCGCACCGAGGCTCCCGCCGGCAGCAGGCCCACCGCGCCCTCCCACACCACGCTGTGCAGGCACTCCTCGACCGAGGCCACCACCGGGCCCGGCGAATCGTCCTCGGCCGCCAGCCAGTAGGCGCGCCACCGGGCGTCCGTCCCGGGCGGCAACCGGAACCGCGGCCGGCCGGCCAACTCGCCGACGTGCAGCCGCCCACGGGCCGCGAGCGGATCGTCCGCAGGCACGGCCGCCACCACCTGCTCCACCCCGAGCGGACGGATGGTCAGGCCGGCGGTGTCGAAGGGCAACCGGGTCAGCGCCACGTCCACCCGCCGTTCCCGCAGCCCGGCACTCGGGTCGGTCACCGGCGCCTCCCGCAGCCGTACCCGCAGCCCCGGACGGCTGCGCCGCAGCGCCGCCAGGGACGCCGGGCCGACGTCCAGGCCCGCACCGGCGGCGACACCCACCACCAGCACCCGGCCGGCCCCGGCGCCGCGTACCCGTTCCCGGGCCCGCTCGGCCCGCTCCAGCAGGTCGCGCGCCTCCACCAGCAGCACCTCGCCCGCCGGGGTGAGCCGCGCCCCGGTCGGGATCCGGTCGAACAGCCGGCAGCCGAGATCCGCCTCCAGGTCCCGGATCCGGCGGCTGAGCGGCGGCTGGGCCAGGTGCAGCCGGGCCGCCGCCCGGCCGAAGTGCCCCTCCTCGGCCACCGCGAGGAAACAGCGCAACGCCCGCAGGTCCATGACCGGCCACGATACCGAGAACGGAACCGGAGGCCCGGAACCGGTCTTGGACGGGCACCGGCCGCCTTGGATGAGGTGGTGGGTGGCGGCGGACGACAGCGCCGCCGCCACCCGTCGAACGAGGAGTCCAGACGTGTACGAGCACCCCGACGACCTGCACCGCGCCCGCTCCGTCGGCCGGGCCGCCCCGGCGGAGTTCGCCGCCTGGCTGGCCTTCCAGGAGGCCGTCGACCGGGAGGACGGCGCCGTGCCGCGCCGCTACCGCGAACTGATCTCGGTGGCCGTCGCCCTCGTGACCCAGTGCTCCTACTGCCTGGACGTGCACACCGCCGCCGCCCGCCGGCACGGCGTCAGTGCCGAAGAACTCGCCGAGACGGCCTTCGTGACCGCCGCCGTCCGCGCCGGCGGCACACTCGCCCACGCCCTCCTGGCCGACCGCCTCTACGAGCAGCACGGTCGGCACGCCCACCCGGGTGCGGCGGTCCACGGCTGACGGGCACTCGGAGCCCCCGCGGGGCCGTGCCCGCCCGGGATCAGCGCTCCCGGGCGGCCAGGGCGCGGAGGGCCGCGGCGGCCGCGTTCCGGACGGTCGGGAAGGCGTCGTGCGCGGCCGACCGCCGCAACCGCTCCACCGCGTCGTACGCGCGGACCCGACCGAGCGCCGTGGCGGCGCGGGCACGGACCCGCTCGTCGGGGTGGGCGAGGGCGCGCTGCAACAGCGGGCCCGCCGAGGGGTCGCCGCGCAGACCGAGCGAGGCCGCGGCCTCCGCGCGGGTGCGGGAGCACGGATCGGAGAGGAACTCCGCCAGCACCCGCACCGCGCGGTCCGTCCCGCAGTCCGCCCGTCCGAAGAACCAGGCGAGCGACTGCCGCAGCCGGCGGTCGGCCTCCCGCGTCCACGGCACCGACGGGACCAGCGCCGCCACCGCGGTCGGCCCCGCCGCGACCAGCGCCCGGCTCGCCGCCTCGTGCACCCGCCGATCGTCCACCGACCCGGTGAAGACGGCCACCAGGGTGCGCACCGCGCCGGGGCCGGGACGCAGGACGACCAGGGCGTCGAGCGCCACCAGGGCGACCGGGCGCGGCGCCGCACAGAGGCGGACGAGCAGCGGGACGAAACGGTCGTCGGCGACCCGGACGACCGCCCGCGCCAGCTCCTCGTCCCAGGGCACGTCGGCCGTCGCGGCGGGCCGGTCGAGCCGGTCGAGCAGGGCGTCGACGCGCGCCGGATCGGTGCGTCGGCACAGCCCGAGGACGTGGGCGCGGGCCGCGGACGGGGAGTCCGGTGCCGGCGATCGGTGGGGGACCGTGCACCTGCCCCCGGACGGCTGTTCTTCTGGCACGGGTGCGATCCAACCCGCCCGGAACACGGTCGCGCAAAGGGGATTCCGGCCTGCCCGGCCGTCCACGGGGGTGTCAGGGGAGGGTGAGGATGCGCGGCCCGTCCTCGGTGACGGCGACGGTGTGCTCGATGTGGGCCGCGCGGCTGCCGTCCATGGTGAACAGCGTCCAGCCGTCGTCGCCGGTGCGGTAGTCATCGCGGCCGCCGGCCATGAGCATCGGCTCGATCGCCAGAACCAGGCCGTGGCGCAGCGGGAACCCCCGCCCGGGGCGGCCCCGGTTGGGCAGGTGCGGGTCCTCGTGCATCCGGCGGCCGATGCCGTGGCCGCCGAAACCCTCCGGCATGCCGCAGCGGGCCCGGCGGGCGGCGGTGCCGATCGCGTGGGAGATGTCGCCGAGGCGGCCGCCCGCCACCGCGGCGGCGATGCCCGCGTCGAGGGCCCGGCGGGTCGCCTCGATCAGGGCGAGGTCGGCGGGCCGGGCGGTGCCCACCGTGAAGCTGACCGCGGCGTCGCCCGTCCAGCCGTCCAGCTCGGCCCCGCAGTCGACGCTCACCAGGTCGCCGTCGCGCAGCCGGTACCCGGTCGGGATGCCGTGCACCACGGCGTCGTTGACGGAGGTGCAGATCACCGCCGGGAAGGGCGTCGGCGCGAACGAGGGCCGGTACCCGAGGAACGGGGAACGGGCCCCGGCCTCGGCGAGGACGCCGCGAGCCACCTCGTCGAGCTCCTGCAGCGACACGCCCGGACGCGCGGCCGCCCGGACGGCCTCCAGCGCCCGGCCGACCACCCGGCCGGCCTCGCGCATCGCGTCCAGCGCCGCGTCCGACTTGATCTCCACCATGCGCGTGACTCCCGCCCTCGTTGGACCCAATACTTATACCGGTATTAGTATCACGGTCATGGTGAGGACTCCGTTGACCCCGTGGGAGCGCGAGCGCGGCGAGCGGTTCGGCGCACTGCTGCGCCGGGCCCGCGGCGACCGCAGCATGGTGGAGGTGGCCGCCGCGGCGGGCGTCTCCGCCGAAACCCTCCGCAAGATCGAGACCGGCCGGGCACCCACCCCCGCCTTCTTTACCGTCGCCGCCCTCGCTGCGGCCCTGGACATCTCCCTCGACCGCCTGGCCGCCGCCTGCGCCGAGGACGAGGACGGCCGCGACGAGGCGCTGTCGGCCTGAACGGACGCCGGACCCGACATGGGCCCGCGAAGCTCTGAAGGCGCTCAAGTCCGGTGTCGAGCATGGGAGTCGAGGGCATCCGTCGGTTCGTGGCCGTGGTCTCCCCACCGTCGGATGCACCCCGCAGACCGGCACCACGGTCCGGCTCCGGAGGCCGGCGATGGGAACGATCTGGACGGTCTGCCCGGCGGCCGGCGTGCTCCTGGCCGCACTGCTGCGGTGGCTGCCCGTCCGCGGGCGGGCGGAGGGCCTGGGGGTGGTGCGGCTGGCGGCCCTGCGCGGCGGAGGGAAGGCCGCGTTGGCGGTGGTCGTCGTCGAATACCGCCTCGCCGGGGCACTGGACGCCGACCGCGGGGGACGGCTGCGGCTGCGCGGCCGGGTCGACCCGCCCGTCGAACCGACCCCCGTGCACCGCGCCGTGCGCAGCGGCCTGGCCAGACCGCTGGCTCTTCCCGACCTCGCCGGGCGGCCCGCCGTGCAGCGGGCCCGACGCGAACTGCGCCGGGACCTGGCCGACCGTCACCTGCTCTGCGGCGCCGCCAGGCTCGCCGCAGCACGCCTGATCTCGGTCGCCGCCGCCGGTGCCGCCGTCGCCGCGATCCTCCACGGCGCCGCCGTAGCCGGCGCGCCGCTCGCCGCCGCGGCCCTCGCCCTCCTCCTCTCCGGACCCCGAACCGTGGCCGGACGACGCGAACTCGCCCGGCTCCGCCGGCTCCACCCCCTGCCACCGGCCCCCGCCGCCACCGCCCGACCGGTGGACCGACCCGGAGCCGCCGAGGAGGCGGCCCTGCTCGTCGCACTCCACGGCCGACGCGCGCTGCGCACCCTGCTGCCGGTCTTCTCCGCCGGGACGGGACTCCTCGGCGGCCGGACGGCCCGGGCCGTCGGGCAGGTGTTCGAGAGCCGGTTGGACAGCGAAATCGAGCGTCGCCGGTTCGGGCCACGAGATTCGGAGCCACCTCTGGTGGCGGGTGCGACAGGCCGTGATCAGAGCAATGTCATCGACTGCTCCGATCGGCCGCGTCACCACGCGCACGTTGATCACGGTCTTCACCGAGTGCAGGACCCCCGCTGCGACCTCGAACGCGCCGTCCGAGTGGAACACCGCCTTCTGATCCGCAGTTACCGTGGGCGTCTCGGCCAACTCGCCGTTCGCTTCACCGTGACCGCGACCGGTGAAGGGTTCTTCCCCCATTCAGACCGCCGAACCGAACGGCACCGCTCGTGGCTGCCCCCGGTCACCGGCGGCTCCAGAAGTCGTGCGGATCCCGGCCCGGGCGAAAGCCCGCGGCCTCCGCCATGTGCGCGGCATCGCTGAAGCCCCGGGCCAGGGCCGTGGGGTCGTGGGCATCGCTCGCGAAGGTGATGGCCTGGCCGCGCTCCTCTCGCCACCAGGCCAGCACCTGGGGGTGCAGCGGAACCCTGGTGTTGACCTCGAGGACCTTGCCGGCGGCCGCAAGGCAGCGCAGGACGTGGCGGTACTCCTCCTCGAAGTCGTAGGGGTCGTACGGTTTCCCGCCCGCAGGCCAGCGGCGGACCGGGTAGTCAATGTGTGCCAGTACTTCAAACGGAGCGAACTGTTCGATCAGGCGGGCCGTCTCAGCGAGGTAGGCGCGGACGACCTGAGCGGGTGACTGATCGGCGTAGCGCGCGGAGACTTCGGTGAAGCCGAAACCACTGGCGGCCGGCGCGGAGTGCACCGAGGCCAGTACCCGCTCGAAGCTTCCCGCACCGAGCAGCGCCTCGGCTCGCGACGGGTGCCAGTGGGGCTCGCTCAACTCGATGCCGGACAGGATCCGCAGCTCCGGATGACGCTGCCGGCATCGTTCGAGGCACTCCCGGTATCCGTCGAGATCGACGGGGGGCGGGGTCAGCACTTCGTCCACGACGAGTGGACCCCACTCCTCCGGCGCCTTCGTGCCCGGGCCGAGCGTCCAGGGCGTGAGGTCCGCGTGCTCGGTGAACGCCACCGACGGCAGCCCGAGGTCGAGCGCGCGCACGCAGGTCTCCTCCATCGAGCCTGCTGGCGCATCCCAGGACCACTGGCTGTGGACGTGACTGTCCGGCGGGAGCATTCCGTGATCCTTTCGACGGTGACGGGACTGTGAGGGCGTGGTCAGACGGGATTGTCCTTCAGCCAGTCCAGTACCTGACGGGCGTGCTCGTTCGGCGGGAAGATCGGATAGAAGACGTGCTCGATCACGCCGCCACGGATGATCAGCGTGATGCGCTTGTAGAGCGTCATTCCGCCGAACTCGAAGGTCGGCAGGCCGAGCAGCGCGGCCAGGCGCAGCGCGGTGTCCGAGAGCATCGCGAAGGGAAGCCGCAGACGGTCGACGACCTCCTGCTGGTATCCGGTGTCCTGGCTGGACAGGCCGAACACGCGGGCCGCACCGAGAGCGGCCAGCTCCTCGTGGTGGTCGCGGAAGTCGCACGCTTCGGCGGTGCATCCGCGCGCGCCGGGGATGGCCTCCCAACCGTCCGGTACGTCCGTGTCGGGCCGGCCCGTGAGCGGGTAGCAGTAGAGGACGGAACGGCCTTCACCCGGCGCATGCACGGGGACGGTGCCACCCGCGGTACTGGTGAGATCGATGTTCGGCATTGTCCGGCCCACGAGATGGTCGGCCGCGCCGTCGTCCTCGGGGACGGGCAGGCCCGACGGAAGTCGGCTCAGGTCGCTCACGGTGCTCTCTTCCTCGCCGGGGCGGGTGCGGCTGTTGCGGTAGGCGGCATCCCGCAGGTGCTCGACCAGCACCGCCCGCCGGGCGGTCAAGGCTTCGATCCGTTCCGTCAGGTCGTCGATGGCGGCCCGGTATCCGGCCAGCGAGGAGGGGCAGTCATCCACGTGGTCCCGGCCTTCGGAAAGACATTCAAGGAACGGGCGGGTCTGCTCGACCGGGATCCCCAGTTGATTCAGCGCGCGGGCTTCGCGCACCATCCGGGCGTCATGCAGGGAGTAGTCCCGGTAACCGTTGGCGAGCCGGGCAGGGGTGACCAGCCCTACGGCCTCGTAGTAGCGAACCGTCTTCGTCGTCACACCCGCGCGCCGCGCGACTTCACTGATCTTCATGTCATCACCCGCGAGACACCCTAGACCTTGCCCTCAGGGGCAAGGTCCAGTGCCATCGGGTGGAACGAGGACACGGACTGTGTCGAACTGCGTCGCGCACAACGGAGCAACGTGGCTCCCGATCCCGATGCTCAAGCGGCTCCTGATGCGCCTGCGCCACGGCGGAACCGCGGGGGACTTCGCCCTCTGCCACGCCGGCGCCGATGGCTGCGAGGACTCCCCGCCGCCCACCGAGTTTCGCCGGCACTCCAGAACGCCGTCGACCGCGCCTGCCGGCTCCACCTCTCCGCCCCCGAAATCTGACCAGGTGACACGCACAACGCCGGATCCGAAGGCAACCCGCAGGACTTCCGGAACGGACCGCTGAGGGTTGTCCGGTCGATCGCGTAAGTCGCCGAGTTCTGGCCTACCGTCCCCTTGCGTCGTGGGACGACCTCAAGTCCGAAGCCGGATGATCAAGGCAACGGCGGTCACGGCGCTCAGGAACGCCGCGGGGCGGCGGCCCGGATCCGAAGGCGCCCCCGGCCTGCACAACACCGTGCTTGGCGGGGGCCAAAGGCGTCTCCCCGCAAGGCCCTTGGGAGCTCTGCCTCAGCCGACCTGCCCCGTCGGCCGGACCGTGATGTGGTTGATGTCCACGCCCGCGGGCTGGTTGATGGCGAACACGACGGTGTCCGCGATCTGCTCGGCGGTCATCGTGGCGGCTGCCTCCGGGGTGCCGCCGCGGCCGTGCCAGAAGGGGGTGTCCACGATGCCGGGGGCGACAACGGTGACGCCGACTCCGTCCTGGCCGACCAGGAGGCGGGTGTTCTCGGCGAGGGCGTGGGCGGCCCACTTGGTGACCGAGTAGAGGTTGCCGGGGGTGTGGCGGACGCCGGCGACCGAGCCGATGATCACGATCCGGCCCTTGGAGGTCCTCAGGTGGGGCAGGGTCTCCTGGACCAGCAGGGCGGGGCCCAGGACGTTGGTGAGGATCATGGCGCGCATGTCCTCGGGGGCGTGGGTCTCCAGGTTGCCGGGCAGGGAGAAACCGGCGTTGGCGATGACGTTGTCCAGCCGGCCCCAGGTGTCCAGCACCTGGCGGACGGCGGCGGCGACGTCATCCGCTTCGCCGGCGTCGCCGGTGATCGTCAGCAGCCGCTCGCCCGCCCCCGCGGTGGTGGCGAAGGCGGCCAGCTTGCCCGCGTCGCGTCCGGTGACGGCCACGCGGTGGCCCTGCTTGAGCAGTGCGCGGGCGGTGGCGGCGCCGATTCCGGTCGAGCCACCGGTGATCAGCGTGACGGGTTCCATGGGACGGCCTCCTCGGCGACGGGGTCATCGGGGCGAAGCGCCTGCACTATACCCAGCGATCTTCGACGCTCGCTCCCGACTTTCTCCGACGGCTCCGCTCCTGACTATGAATCAGGAGGCAGGCGTGCAGCGGCGCGATCCGCCGGAACGCCACGGACCGTGGAAGACGGTGCACGAGCGGCATCGTCGCTGGCCAGCGGACGGCGCCTGGGAGTTGCTCCGCCACGTCCACCCGGTCACCCCAGGCCCTCTTTTCGGATCTTGCCGGGCGCGCGGCGTCGGCCGGGCGCCCTGCACGACGACGGCCTCCGGGAAACCCCGGCCCCCGGTTCGCCGTGCAGGGCCGGGCCTCAGCCCGCGGCCTTGGCGATGAGCTCGGCGATCCGGGCCTCGGCCTCGGGGGTCAGTTCGGTCAGGGCGTAGGCGGTGGGCCACATGGCGCCCTCGTCGAGGGTGGCGAGGTCGCTGAAGCCGAGCGTGGCGTAGCGGGTCTTGAACTTCTGGGCGCTCTGGAAGAAGCAGACGACCTTGCCGTTCCTGGCGTACGCCGGCATGCCGTACCAGAGCTTCGGGGCGAGGTCCGGGGCGGCGGTGTGGACGATCCGGTGGATCTGCTCGGCGAGGACGCGGTCCGCCTCCGGCATTTCGGCGATCTTCGCGAGGACGTCCTGCTCCGCGTCGGCCTTGGCGGTGCGGGGACTGCGTCGCGCGGACGCCTTGAGCTCCTTGGCGTGCTCCTTCATCGCCTGGCGCTCTTCGGGCGTGAACCCGTCGAACGCGTTCTCGGCGGCGCTGCTGCCGGGGGCGGACTTCTTGGTGTTCGGCATGGGAGGCGTCCTCTCGTGAAGATGTCTGACGGATGATCAATGTTCCTGCCGTGCGCGACGGTCAGGCGAGCCAACGGCCGTCGCGCATCAGGGTACGGCCGGACAGTTCGTCCGCCTCCCGCCAGGCCTGGATGCGGTGCGGGCTGATGCGGAACCAGCGGTACGGCGTGGTGAGGGTGCGCGGGTCGAAGCCGGTGCGTGTGGCGAACCGGTCGCCCTGTTCCGGCGGCAGTGCGTCGATCTCGAGGACGTCGACGTCGACGTCGACGTCGCCGTCGATCACGGTCACGTCGCGGGTGGGGCCGAGGCCGAGCTGGGCCGTGCGGGTGGGGCCGAGGCCGAGCTGGGCCGTGCGGGTGGGGCCGAGGCCGAGCTGGGCCGTGCGGGTGGCGGCCGGGTTCCTGCCGGTCGGGCTGTCGGCCGGGGTGGCCACGAGCAGCGCCTCGCCGTCCCAGTCGAAGGAGAGCGGCACCAGGTACGGGCCGCCGTCGGCGGAGGCGCTGGCGACCCAGACGTCGACGTCGTGGGTGAGCCGGTGCTCGGTGTCCCGTCGGCGCCGGTCGCGCGGCCCGGGCGCGGCCGCGGCGGGTTCCCCGCCCGTGGCGGCGGACTGCTGACGGAGCTCCTCCGTACCGGTCATGCTCGACTCCTCGGGTCGCGGCCCGCGATCGCCCGGCTCCTCCGCCGGACCCGCTCGCCGTGGTCACAGCCTCTCCCGAGCGGGGCACCCACCGCCTCCGTGCCGACCACGGAGAGCACCACCGAAAGCGCCACGGAGAGCAGCACGGAGACCGGTACGGAGAGCACGCACCACGGATGAACGACGGAGGCCCGGCTTCCCGTGGCCGGCCGAACCGGAGCCGGACGCCGAGTACGACCGGCTGATGGCGGTCGGCGACCTGGACGGGCTGACCGCCTACGGCCTGCGCGAGTGGGCGGTGGCCGGTGCGGACGAGGCGGCGGTCGCCCGGGTGCGTTACGGGAGGGCGCCGATGGCGTCGAGTTCCTGCCGCAGGAAGCCGGGGCCGCTGGCGCCGGAGGGTGCGAAGGTCTTCAGCTCGACCTCGATCAGGTGGCCGTTGCCCCGCGGCTGGACGTTCTCGACGCCGGCCCGGAAGTAGACGGTGTGCGGGCCGGCCGGCTGCGGATGCACGGCGACTGAACGCGCACGACGGGGTGCCTCCCGGTCGACGGCCGGGGGAGCAGGGCGGGCGGACGCGGCGGGCGGTCGGCGACACCTCGCGGTGCCGTCGGCCGCCCGCCGCGGGGGTCGGGGTGTCGTCAGCTGGTGCCGCCGTTGACGACGGGGCTCTGGATGGCGCCGACGGTGAGCTTGCGGCGGTTCAGGATCTCGTCGTAGGTGCCGTCGGCGACGAGCCGCCGCATGGCCTTGGCGAGGACGTCGCGCAGCTGCTGGTCGCTCTTGCGCAGGGCGATGCCGTACGGCTTGGGCTGGAGCTGGGGGCCGGCGATGTCGAAGGCCTTGCCGCCGGCCGCGGTCTGCGAGTTGTAGAGCGCCTTGGGGTAGTCGGTCACGTAGGCGTCGACGCGGCCGCTGCGGAGCTCCTCCATGGCCCCGGCGTCGTCCGTGGTCTCCTCGACCTTCAGCGGCTTGCCCTGGCCGTCGCAGACCGCCTTCTGGCGGACGGCGAGGTCGTTGTGGGTGGTGCCCTTCTTGACGGCGACGCCGTGCCCGCACAGGTCGTCGATCTTGGCGATCTTCGCCGGGTTGCCCTTGCCGACCATGATGCCGATGCCGGCCATGTAGTAGTCGACGAAGTCGACGCCGTCGTTGACCTGCTTGCCGGTCTTGTCCAGCCCCTGGCGGCGGTTGAGGTTGTCGGTGATGCCGGACATCGCGACGTCGTACTTCTTGTCCAGCAGCCCCGGCAGCACGTTGCTGAACGGGCCGGCGTCCTGGAACTCGACCTTGACGCCGAGGACCTTGGCCATCGCGGCGCCGAGGTCGGGGTCGAGGCCGTCCGGCTGGCCCTCCGTGCCGCGGAAGATCACCGGTGCGGCGGTGAGCGAGGCGCCCACCCGGATCACCCCGGCCTTCTTGACGGCCTCGGGGAGCTGGTCGTGGAGGTCGGCCTCGCTCTTGCCGGAGCCGGTTGCGCTGCAGGCGCTCAGCAGCAGGGCGGAGGAGAGGACGGCGGTGACGGCGGTGCGGCCGCGCCCGGGCAGAGAAGTCATCGTATTCCCAAGTCGTTTCAGAGCGCGGCAAGTTCGGGACACGACGACACAAGGCAGTCCGAGGGCTCTCACAGGCCCCGCTCCGGTGAGATGAGTCGCCTCCGGCCGCCGAGGCCGCCCGGGCATGCCGGGGCGACCTCCGGAGGGACGCTGTACCCGGCCGATGATAGTTCGCAGGGCCGTGGACGCGGCACGGGGGGTCCCGCTCAGCGGACACCGGTGCTGCGGTTTGCGGTTCCGTCCGGCCGCCCGCTTTAATGAATGAACAGGCATTTATTAATGGGAGGAGCGGACATGGCCGGGCGTCCCCGCGGAATCGACGACGTGGTGATCCTGCGTGCGACCGCGGAGGTGATCGGCCGGGTCGGCCCGGCCGGGCTCACACTGGCCGCGGTCGCACGGGAGGTCGGACTCGTGCCCGGCACCCTCGTCCAGCGCTTCGGCTCCAAGCGCGGCCTGCTGGTCGCGCTCGCCGAGCAGTCCGTCAAGGACGCCGACGCGACGGCCGGCCGGGCGTGCGCGGAGCACGGCACGGCCCTCGACGCCCTCGCCGCGCTGGTCGCCGAGTGGCTGGCGCCCATGGACACCCCCGAGCGCTTCGCCAACCACCTGGCCTTCCTCTGCCTGGACCTCACCGACCCGCAGCTCCACCGGCACGCCCTGGCCGCCCACCTCGCCCAGCGCCGGGCGGTCGAGCGGCTGCTCGCGTCCGCCGCAGCCGCCGGCGAGCTCCGCGAGGGGACGGACACCGCCGCTCTCGCGGGCTCCGTGCAGGCGGTCACCACCGGCGCCGGCCTGACCTGGGCGCTGGAGCGCAGCGGCACCCTCGGCGAGCGGGTCGAGTACGAGCTCCGGGCCCTGCTCGCCCCGCACGCGACGGCTCCGCACCCCGACATGCCCCGGCACCCCGAGGCTCCCCACCACCCCAACCGCGCCCGCACCCCGGAGGAAGCATGACGATTGAGATCCGGCCGCTGGCCGGCACGGTGGCCCTGGTCGCCGGCGGCACCCGCGGCGGCGGCCGCGGCATCGCCGTCGAACTCGGCGCCGCCGGCGCCACGGTGTACGTCACCGGCCGCAGCAGCACGGCCGGCCGCTCCGACCTGGACCGCCCCGAGACCATCGAGGAGACCGCGGCGCGCGTCACCGCCGCCGGCGGCCTCGGCATCCCCGTGCGCACCGACCACAGCAGCCCGCAGGAGGTCCGCGCCCTGGTCGACCGGATCGCGGCCGAGCAGGACGGCCGGCTCGACCTCCTGGTCAACTCCGTGTGGGGCGGCGACGCCCTCACCGACTGGGAGCACCCGCTCTGGGAGCAGGACCTGGACGCCGGACTGCGTCTGCTGCGCCGGGCGGTGGAGACCCACGTGATCACCAGCCGCCACGCACTGCCGCTGATGGTCGCCCGCGGCAGCGGCCTGGTCGTCGAGGTGACCGACGGCAACACCGCCCGCTACCGCGGCAGCTTCTTCTACGACCTCGCCAAGTCCGCGGTGATCCGGCTCGCCGTCGCGCAGGCCGCCGAGCTGAAGCCGCACGGCGTCGCGGCGGTCGCGATCACTCCGGGCTTCCTGCGCTCGGAGGCCATGCTCGACCACTTCGGCGTCACCGAGGCGAACTGGCGCGACGGCGTGGCGAAGGACCCGGACTTCGCCCACTCCGAGACCCCCGCCTACCTCGGCCGCGCGGTGGCCGCCCTCGCCGCCGACCCCGCCGTCATGGCCAAGAGCGGCCGCGCGCTGGCCACCTGGGGCCTGTACCGGGAGTACGGGTTCACCGACGCCGACGGCACGCAGCCGGACTTCGCCGCCCACTGGGCACGGAGCCTGGAGGACCGGTACGGGCCGCTCGGCGACCCGCTGTAGCCGCCCGGCCCTCAGGCGTCCAGCAGCACCCCGGGGTTGAGGACGCCGTGCGGGTCGAGCGCGTCCTTGGCGGCGCGCAGCGCGAGGGCGAAGGGCTCCGGGCGCTGCAGGTCGTAGGACCGGCGGTGGTCGCGGCCGACGGCGTGGTGGTGGGTGATCGTGGCGCGGTGGCGGCGCAGCACGTCCTCGGCCACGGCCTTGAGCTCGTCCCAGACGGCGTCCTCGTCCCCGTCCCGGCCGCCCGCGATCACGGTGAAGTAGGGGGCGGCGCCGTCGGGGTAGACGTGGGTGAGGCGGCAGTTGACGAGGGCGGGGTGGCCGGTGGCCTTTTGCGCCGCCGCGCCGACCTCGCTGCGGACGTCGTCGATCAGGGCCGGGATCCGGTCCCAGGTGGCGGCCGTCTCGAAGGTCTCGACGACCGCCCCCATGCGGGCGAGCCCGTCCCGCAGGTACGGCATCCGCAGGAAGGCGCTGCGCCAGGCGCCGATCGCGGCGTCCGGTGGCGCGCCGTCGCCGCCGGTCGGGTCCGCGGTGCCGCCGTGGGCGAGGACCAGGTCGACGGCGAGGGCGAGCCGGTCCCCGACGGGGGCGGTGGCCGACTCGAAGCCGAGCACCAGGACGGCCGAGCCGTCGCGGGAGGCGCCGGAGAGCGCGGCCTCGCCGGCGTCCAGCAACCGGCAGTTGGCGGGCAGCAGGTCGGACTGGGCGACGGCGCGCACCGCGTCCAGGGCGTCCTGGAAGCGGGCGAAGGCGACCGCCGCCGAAGCCTTGTGGTGCGGGCGCTCCTGCAGTCGCATCCAGGCCTGCGTGATGATGCCGAGGGCGCCCTCCGAACCGAGGAAGAGCCGGTCGGGGGAAGGGCCTGCGCCGGAGGAGGGCAGCCGCCAGGAGGTGCCGGTGCCGGCGGGGGTGACCACCCGCAGGGACTGGGCGAAGTCGTCGATCCGGGTGCGGCCGGTGGCGTAGTGGCCGCCGGCCCGGGTGGCGAGCCAGCCGCCGAGGGTCGAGAACTCGAAGCTCTGCGGGAAGTGGCGCAGCGTCAGCCCGTACGGCCGCAGCCGGTCCTCCAGGGCCGGACCGAGGATGCCGGCCTGGACGAGCGCGGAGCGGCCGGCGGTGTCGACCTCCAGTACGGCGTCCATGGCGGTGAGGTCGAGGGAGAGCACGGCGCGGTGGGCGTCCCCGCGGTACTCCACGCCGCCGACGACCGAGGAGCCGCCGCCGTAGGGGACGACGGCCGCGCCCTGCTCACCGGCCCACTCCAGCAGGTCGGCGACGTCCCGGTCGGAGCGCGGGTGGGCGACCAGGTCGGGGATCCGGCCCGGGCGGCCGCGCAGCGCGCGGGCCACGTCGCGGAAGGCCTTGCCCATGGCGTGCGAGGCCCGCGCGGCCGGGTCGGCGGTGACCAACGGGGCGAGGGCGGCCGGCGGGGCGGCGGCCGGCGGGCCGATCCGCAGGTCGGCGATCCGCGGGAGGGGGAGCGGGCGGGCCAGCGTGCCGGGGACGAGGGCGCCCATCGCGAGGCACTCGGCGTCGTCCGGGTGGGCGTCGGCCCAACCCCAGCCCCACCAGGAGCGGGTGCGGTGCGTGCGGGGTGCGGCGGCCTCGGCCATGGGGCTCCCTCGGGCGGCGGTGACAGGAACTTACCAAGCGGTAAATTACCATAGGGTAATATCCAGGGCATGGCAATCCCCCCTTCCCGGGCCGGCACCAAGGGCGTCCCGCGGGCCGACCGCGAACGGCAGATCCTCGCGGCCGCCACCGAGGAGTTCGGCCGCCGCGGCTACGAGGCCACCTCGCTCGCGGCCGTCGCCGCACGCGTCGGCGTCACCAAGACCCTGTTGCACCAGTACTTCGGCCCCAAGCAGGACCTCTACCTCGCCTGCCTCACCCCGGTCGGCGACCGGCTGCTGGAGGCCATCCGCACCGCCATGGACGCGGACGGCGACGACCGGCCGCCGACGCCCGTGCGGGTGCTGCACAACCTCTTCACCGCACTGGAGGGGCAGCGCGAGGCCTGGTTCGTCCTCTACGACGGCTCACTGCCGCCCGACGGCGAACCCGCCCGGCTCGCCGCCCGCTACCGGGCCGCCGTCGACGACCTCGCCGCGGCCGGCACCCTCGACCTCCTCCACCGGACCGGCCCCGCCGACGACCCCGGGGCGGACCGGACCGGACCGGACCCGCTCGACGCGGACGCCCTCGCCCACGCCTGGCGCGGCCTGGCCACCGCCCTGGTCCGCTGGTGGATCAAGCACCCCGAGGAGTCCGCGGACGCGATGGCGCAGCGCTGCGCACGCCTCTTCGCCGCCGCCCGCACCGCCCTCGGACCGGCCGCGCCCTGACCCGCTGCCGCGAGCCGTCCGGACGGGTGCGGCCCGCGGGCGTGTCCTCGGAGCCCACGGGTGCACCACGGGGAGGTGCCCCCAGCGCCCCTGGAGTGACGGCCGAGCGCCTTCGAAGACATGCGCCCGGCCCGGCAGCGTGGTTCCGCTGTCGGGGCCGGGCGCCGGGTGCCGCCGTTACGCGGGGGTCTCGGCGGTGTGCAGGGCGCTCACCTCCGCCGCCGTCAGGGCCCGGTCGTAGGCGTGCACCTGGTCGACCGAACCGTTCCAGAAGTCGGTGTTCTGGCCGTCGTACTTGGCGCGGCCGATCGCGAGCGGGCCGGTGCTGACGTCGGCCGGGCCGGAGGGCACGGACGCGGCGAGCACGCCGTCGACGTACAGCTGGATGGTGTCGCCCGCCCCGTCGTGCACGCCGACCAGGTGGTACCAGCGGCCGAGCTGCGGGGTGATCGGCAGCCGGGCGCGGTTGCCGCCGGGCAGGCTGAAGGCGAACGCCCCCTGGCCGTACTGCAGGTAGAAGGGGTTCTCGACGCGCCGGCCGTCCTGGCTGAGGGCGGAGGCGTAGTTGCCGGGCAGGGCGTCCAGGGTCACCCAGGCCGAGACCGAGTAACTCTTGGTGGTGTCGAGCACCGGGCCGGCGGTCTGCGCGTACTGGCCCTGGCCGTTGACCTTCAGGGCGCTGCCGCTGACGCCCGGCGCCCAGGAGGCGCCGTTCAGCGTGAGGTCGGCGTGGTTGGGGCCCTGGTCGGCGGCGGTGGTGCCGGTGCCCTCGTCGAGCGCCCAGGAGCCGCCGCCGTGCAGTTCGGAGCGGGCGCCGGCGGCGGCGCCGGCCGCGATGACCTCGAGGTTGACCGCGCGGACCTGGGCGGCGTCGACCTTGATCTGCCGACGGTCGTACGTCCAGAGGCCGTTGAGCTCGTTCTCCACGTCGGTGACCTGGGTGTAGACCGAGCCGGAGAGCTCGGCGCCGGCCGCCGCCAGGTAGAAGGTCTCGGTGTTCTGGACGTACTTCCGGGTGAGCGCCGCCTTGTCCGCCACGCCGCTGTAGATCACGGTCGGGGCGCCGGGCCACATGTGGCCGGGGGAGCGGAGGGTGAAGCCGCCGTGCTCGCCGTCCATGGCGGCCCGGGTGGCGTCCGGGAAGGCCGGGTCGGTGTTGCCGTAGTCGTGGTGGTCGATGACGTCGCCCTTGCCGGAATCACCCTTGGAGGCGCAGCAGTTGACCCCGCTGTGGGCGTTGACCAGGCGGGACGGGTCGGCCGCCTTGACGGCCTCGGTGAGCTTGCCGGTCTCCGTCCGGTCCCACTCGCCCCAGCCCTCGTTGAAGACGATCCAGCCGATCACCGACGGGGAGTTGTGCAGCAGCTTCATCTCCGCCGCGCCCTCGTCCTTGAACTCCTGCCGGCCGGCGGCGGTGCTGTAGTCGCCGGAGACGAAGTCCTGCCAGACCAGCAGGCCCAGCTTGTCGGCCTGGTAGTACCAGCGCGGCGACTCGACCTTGATGTGCTTGCGGACGGCGTTGAAGCCGAGGTCCTTCTGCCTCTTCAGGTCGAAGGCGATCGCGGCGTCGCTCGGCGCCGTGTAGAGGCCGTCCGGCCAGAAGCCCTGGTCGAGCTGGGCGAGCGAGAAGATCGGCTTCCCGTTGAGGACGATCTTCCGGTACCCGCCGACGTCGGCCAGCGCGATCTTCCGCATGCCGAAGTAGCTCTTGACGGTGTCGGTCGAGCCGCCGCCGGTCAGGGTGACCTTCAGGTCGTAGAGGTACGGGTCGTCGGGCGTCCACAGGTGCTGGTTGCTCACCGGCAGGTGCAGCAGGGTGTTGGCGGGGCCGCTGATCGAGCCGACGGTGTTGCCCCCGGCGTCCTTGGCGACCGCCTTGACCAGCGTTCCGGCGGGCGCGCCGGGGGAGTCGACGGTCAGCGCGAGGGTGCCGGAGTCGATGTCCGGGGTGGCGGTCAGGCTCTCCACCGAGGCGGCGGCGACCGGCTCCATCCAGACGGTCTGCCAGATGCCCGAGGACTGGGTGTAGACGATGCCGCCGGGGGTGTTGGACTGCTTGCCGATCGGCTGGTTCGCCCCGGCGGTGTCGGTGACGGCGACGACGATCTCCTGCGGACCGGTGCCCTTGACCGCATCGGTGATGTCGGCGCCGAACCCGGTGTACCCGCCGGTGTGCTCGGCCACCTTCGTGCCGTTGACCCAGACCGTCGCCCGGTGGTCGACCGCGCCGAAGTTCAGCTTCAGCCGGTTGTCCTTGCCGATCTTCCAGCCCTCGGGCACGGTGACGGTGCGCCGGTAGAACATGTGGTCCTCGTGCCGCTCCACGCCGGACAGCAGGGACTCGACCGGGTACGGCACGACGATCCTCTCGCCGAGGTCCTTGCCGAAGACCGGCTGCTCGCCGGCGCCCGCGGCGGCGAACTGCCAGGGGCCGTTGAGGTTCAGCCAGTCGTCGCGGACCAGCTGCGGGCGCGGGTACTCGGGCAGCGGGTGTTTCGGGTCGACCTTGTCGCCGAACGGGGTGGTGAGACGGTGGGTGGAGGCGTTGGCCGAGGTCCGGGCGATCTGCGGCACGGCCTCGCCGCCGGAGGTGAGGGTGCCGGCGCCGTCGTAGCGGAAGCGGACCTGCTGGCCCTTCTGCACCGGCTCGGCGAGCCTGACGATCAGCGACCGCTTGTCGTCGGCGGCCACCGCGACGGACTTCACCGGCATCGGCGTGGTGTCCGCCTCGATCCGCAGGTGCTCGGCGAGGCCCGCCGTGCCGCCGACCTTGCCCTTGAAGGTGGCCTGCAGGCGCAGGCCGTCCCCGGCGACGTTCAGCGCGACCGGGTAGACGCTGAAGCCGTCCGGCGGGGTGAAGGCCGACTCGGGCACCAGCTGCTTCGGCAGACCCGGGCCCGACCATCGCAGGAACATGTTGGCGCCGCCGACGTCCTGGAACATCTCCAGCCGGAAGTCGTGCCGCTCACCGGCATCGAGGTGCAGGACGGCGCTGGTCTGCTCGCGGTCCCAGTCCGGCACCCAGTGGTCGATGACCGGCGCACCGTCGACGAACAGCCGGAAGCCGTTGTCGCCGATCGCGTAGAAGGTGTAGTCGCCGGTCGTCGGGGCCTCGATCCGGCCGGTCCACCGGGCCGTGGTGTTCTCCTGGCGTCCCGTCATCTCCTGGAAGGCGCCGGCCAGCCCGGGAAGGTCGATGCTCGGGTCGAGCGAGACGCCGCCGAGCTCCGCGAAGTCGCGGGCGCCCGGGGCCGACATCCGGTAGTACTCGCCCTTCAGCCCGTGCACCCGGGCGTCGGGGTCGCCGGCGGCGAAGGCGGTCGCCCGGTCGGCCGACCCGGCCGCGGACGCGGCGGGGACGAGGCCGGCCACGGGCAGCGAGAGCGTCGCTGCCAACAGCAGCGACCACATCCCGCGCCACGGTCGGCGGGCTGGGTGTCGTCGTCTCATGCGGATGCTCCTCACAGGGGGTGGGCCGCCACCCCGCCGGGCTGCCGTCCCGGCGGGGGGCGGGTGGGAGTGACGGCGTGCGGCCGGCACCGCCCCGGGCCGGGATCGGCCGGGTCGGCGCGGGCGGAGATCGGACGGAACGGGCTCGGGGACGGGAGGGGACGGAGACCGGTGTCGGCGTTGCCGCCGGCGCGGCCGGGGCCGCCTGCCGTGATGCGGCGGCAGGCCGCAGCACCCGCGACCGCGAGGGGCAGCACGGTGTGCAGAGGGGGTGGGTGGAGTTCCGTTCCAACGTTGGAAATCGGGGCAGCCAGAATGACAGCACGGCCCCGGGGCCGTGTCCACCCCTGCGGAGCGATGCGTTGCGGAAACTCCTCCGCGTGCTCACTTCGTCCGATGTCGGGCGGCATCGTGCGGAGGTGACGAAGCGTCGAGGTGCGGGAGCGTCGGTCGCGGGTGACCGGCGACGGCCTCGCGCGGCGGTCGGTCAGGGGAGTCGGCCGGGGCCGTCGGATGGCGCGTCGGA
This sequence comes from Kitasatospora sp. NPDC093679, assembly GCF_040683455.1. NCBI lineage: Bacteria > Bacillati > Actinomycetota > Actinomycetes > Kitasatosporales > Streptomycetaceae > Kitasatospora > Kitasatospora sp. NPDC093679. The sequence goes on along the minus strand of NZ_JBFBDW010000032.1, from coordinate 19,142 downwards.
CGGGTGTCGGGCGGCGCGCAGGGGCGGGCGACCGGGTCGGCGAGGGGCAATGGCGGGGTGGCCGGAATGTTCGACGGGAATGCCCTTGCCCGGCGGATCGCACCACCTGTATAACGTTGTAAACGCTGCCGTCGACATTCCCCCCGCCCCTTCTTCCAGCCGTCGTGCGGCGAATCCCGCGGCCGGCCGCGGGCCTGCGCTCAGTGCGGCCGGAGCCCGTCGAAGACCACCTCGTAGATCCGCTCCCGGGCGGCCCGGTCGTCCCGCAACTGCTCCATGGTCGTGCCGGTGCCCACCAGCAGGGCCAGCAGCTCCGGCAGGCCCAGGTCGGCGCGGACGGCCCCGGCCCGCTGCGCCCCGGCCAGCAGTCCGGCCAGTCGGTCCCGGATCGCCGTGGTCGACTCCTGCAGCGAGGCGTGCACGTCCACTCCGGCCGCGGCGAGCGCCTGCGTGAACTCGTTCTTGCCCGCGGACCGGTCGACCACCAGCCGGAAGCAGTCGAAGAAGGCCCCGGCCGGATCGGCGCCCGCCGCCAGCTCGGCGGTGTCTGCCGCGATCGCCTCCAGTCGGCGCACCATCACCGCCGCGAGCAGGGCCTCCTTGGTCGGGAAGTGCCGGAACAGGGTGCCCACCCCCACCCCTGCGGCGCGGGCGATCTCCTCGGTCGGCACGTCGACGCCCCGGGTGGTGAACACCTCGGTGGCCGCGTCCAGCAGCCTCGCCCGGTTGCGGGCCGCATCGGCCCGCAGCGGCCGTTCCTGACTGCCACTCATCCCGCTCGTCTCCCTTCCGCGCACGGCGGATCCACCCCCTGGACAACCGGAGTGTCCAGTCCGTATCGTTCGAAGCGGAGTCGCCAGTCCGATTGTACCGACGCTTCCCATGGGGGTTGATCATGTCCGAAACCAGGACGCCGCGCGAGGTCTTCCACGCGCTGCTCGACGGCATCACCGCCGGACGGTTCTCCGAACTCGCCGAGCTCTACGCCGAGGACGCGGTGGTGGAGACCGTCTTCGAGCCGGTCGGACCGCGCCGGTTCGAGGGGCGGGCCGTCCTCGGGGCACGGTTCGCCGAGGTCGCCGCGCACTCGCCGCTGGAGCTGACGGCGGAGAACGTGGTCGTCCGCGGGACCGACGACCCGGAGGTGGTGGTCGCCGAGTTCGACTACCGGGTCCACCACCGCACCGCGGGGAAGGACTTCGAGGTGTCCAACATCCAGGTGCTGCGGGTCCGTGACGGCCTGATCGTCCACAGCCGGGACTTCCACGACCACCTCGCCCTCGCCGCGGCCGGCGGGCACCTGCCGCAGCTGGTGGCGGCGATGGAAGGCCGGTGGGCCCCGGAGGGCCCGGTGGCCGCCGAGTCGCGCGGCCCGCGGGCGCGCGGCGCGGAACCGGGCCCGGTCAGTCCGCGGTGACGCGGACGTTGGCGAGGACGGTGGCGTCGTCGGCGAGGGCGACGACGCGGCCGCTGCGGTGCCAGTAGGTGGCGGAGGCGCCGTGGCGGCGGACGCCGACCGGGGTGGGGCGGCCGTCGGGGCCGGGGGGTGCGGCGGGGACGTGGAGGGTCAGGAGCGGGCTGTCGGTGGGGCGGCGGGCGGCGTGGACGGTGAGGCCGGCGCTGCCCGGGCCGGGTGCGGGAACGGTGAGCGCCCAGTCGTCGCCGTCGGTGTGCGGGGGCGCGACTGCGAGGCCGTCGACGGTCAGCGGGCCCGGGGTGGGGACACCGAACCAGCGCAGGGTGGTCCGGCCCGCCCCGGGGTCGGCGGTGGTGAGCAGCCGGCCACCGCCGGCGAGCGCGGCGAGGCCCACGAAGGCGTCGGCCGACCGGAGTTCGTCGTCGGTGAGGGCGACCCGGGCGGTCAGCCGCCAGCCGGGCAGCTCCCAGGTCCAGCACTCGGTGAGGCCGGCGCCGAAGCGGGGCCGGGTCAGCACGACGGCCGAGCAGCGGTCCGCGGTGCGGGACGGCGGGCCGGCCGGGCGCTGGTCGCCCTGGGCGTTGCCGCCGCCGAGTTCGCGCCAGACGACGGTGGGCCGGTCCGCCACGGTGTCGAGCACGACGAGGCCCCGGCCGTCGACGCCGATCAGCTGCCGGCCGTCGTAGCTGCCGAGCGTGGCGGTGGAGCGCAGGGTGGTCCAGGGCCGTAGCCGCCGGGTGGCGAGGTCGAGCCGGGAGACCTCGGTGACCGGGCCGTGGTCGGCGACCACCAGGGCGTTGCCGCCGTGGTCGGCGAGGACCAGGCGGTCGGCGGGGGTGTCCCAGCGCGCCTTGGTCCGCCCGTCGGGCGTGAGCAGCCGCACGCCCGCCTGGCCGCAGGCGACCAGCAGGGCACCGGAGTCCAGGTAGGCCGCGTCGAGCACCGGGAGGGTGCCGGGGCGATCGGCGGCGGTGAGCTCCAGCGGCCGTCCACCGGTCCGGCCGGGCCGGACGGGACGGGGCAGGTCCGCGGCGGCGAGCGGGTCTGCGCGGGCGAGCAGGCGGTCGAAGCGCGCGCGGTCGGTGCCCTGTTCGGAGGGTGCGCCGAAGCCGCCGTCGCGCACGGCGGCGCGGGCGGCGGCGGTGCTCAGTTCGCGGTCCACCACCGGGTCGGCGGCCGGGAGTTCGGACAGGGCGGTGAGCAGGGCGGCCCGCCTGCCGGTACCGGCCCGCTCCTCGCCGTCGATCACGGCGCGGGCGAGCCGCACGGTCGCGGCGGGCGCGCCGAGGGCGAGCAGGTGGGCGAGTGCCCTGCCCTGGGCGGGGCCGCCGAGGGCCACCGCGTCGCGCAGGTCGGCGACCACGGAGGTGCGCAGCTCCGCCTCGGGCCAGACCGCCTCGACGGCCCCGATCCGGTCCCCGGCGCTGCGGCGGTGCTCCGCCCAGGCGAGCCGCAGGCCGCGGGCCGCCGCCGGGTCGGTGGCGGTGAGCCGTTCGACGGCGAGTGCGAAGGCGCCGTGCCGGTGGGCGGCCCGGACGGCGCGGTCGCGCTCGCCGGCCCGCCACCACAGACGGACCACCAGGTCGGGGTCGAGTTCGCGGCCCTCGGCCAGTTCGGCGGCCTGGGCCGTGCGGCCGTGCCGGTCGAGCAGGGCGACCGCCTCGCCGGGACGGTGCAGCAGGTCGGCGAGGACGAACGCGGCCTCGTCGACGCGGCCTTCGCGTTCCAGGGCCTCGGCGGCCGCGCGGTAGAGGTCGGTGAGGTACTGCTGCACGTCGAGGCCGGAGAGCGCCGACGTACCTCCCGCGACGGCGACGCCCGGGGTGGCGCGCAGTGCGCCGGTGTAGCGCGCCGGCAGGCCGAGGGTCAGCCAGCCCTGCCGGTCGCCGCCGCCGGGGGCGCCGAGCTGGATGGCGTCGCGCAGCGCGTCCTCCCAGCGGTTCTCCCGGAACGCCCGGTCGAGGCGCTGCAGGTAGCGGGCGTGGCGTCCGCGGACCAGGTCGGCGGCAGGGCTGCGCAGGGTGAGCCGGGCGAGCAGGCCGCGCAGCAGGGGGCGGCGTGGCCCGCCGCCCGCGGCGCCGCCGGCGGCCGCCCCGCGGGTGCGGGTGCCTGCGGAGCCGCCGGCCGCGCCCCCGGCCTGCTGCCGCCGGAGACGGATCGCCAGAGCGAGGAGGACCAGGAGGACGGGACCGAGCAGCGTGTACGGCGAGCTGGTGTCGCCCGAGGCGAGCCCGTTCACCGCCCGGACCAGGATCAGCACGAGGCCGGTCAGCACCACGGCGGCACCGGCGAGGTTCATGAGGAACCGCAGGACGGTCCGGGCGCCGTGCAGCACGGACCGCAGGAGGCGGCCGAGACCGCGCGGCGACAGCAGCCCGGCCGGAGCGGCACCGCGGCGCCGAGCCTTCGGCGACGGCCCGAGGCGGGCGAAGCGCGGCCCGCCGGGCGTCCGCCGCAGACGCAGCCGGGGCAGGGCGATCACCGGCAGGCGGTCCAGCAACCGGGGCCGCCCGGACTCGCCGAGCAGTCGGCCGGCGGTCGCCGAGCGGGCGCCGAGCCCGGCGGCGGCGCGCAGGTCGGGGGCGGTCGGGGCCGGCACGGCGTCGACGACGGGTGCGGGGTCGGGTGGGGTGCCGACGGGGCCGAGGCGGTGGACGGTGAGGCCGCCGGGGTCGAGCCAGCCCGCCGGGTCGACGGCGGGCAGGTCGGCGGTCGGGTACGCGGTGACGCGGCCGCCGGTGGTGAGCAGCAGGTGCCCGGCGGGGGCGCCGGTCCCGTCGGTGCCGACGGCGACCAGCGCCCCGACGGTGCGGCGCACGGGCAGGCCGGGGGCCAGGTCCGCGCGGACGGTGACCGGTGCGGCCAGGGTGAACAGCCAGCGTCCGTCGGGCAGCCGGTGGAGTTCGGCGCCGTCCTGCCAGTGGGCGAGGACCCGGGCGGCGGCCTCGGCCGGTCCGGTGACGGGGGTGTCGAGGACGAAGCCGTCGGCCTCGACGGCGCCGCGGAAGTCCCCGGGCGCGGGCGGGCGGGTGGCGGAGGTGCGCCGGCCCGGCCGGTCGGGGGTCGGACGGGCCGTGCGGGGCGCCTCTGCGGTGCTCAATGGTCGCTCCCGATGACGTGGTGGATCCGCCCGGTGTCCGCGTCGCCGACCAGGATCCGGTCGGGTCCCTTGGGCACGGCGATCAGGGGCAGGGAGGGGTGGAGGGCGGGGCGGCCACTGCCGCCGGACAGCCGGGCGAGGGTGCGCCGACCGCTCGCACGGGCGTGGCGCAGTACGGCGTCCTTGCGGCCGACGGTGACCAGGGCGGCGCCCTCGGCGCCGTGGACCAGCCCGATCACGTCCGCCTGCTCCCGGAGGACGACGCGCTGACGCACGCCGTCGCGGTCGACGAGGTCCCAGGCGCGGCGGTCCTTGCTCCAGGCGACGGCGCCGGCGCCGTGCAGCAGATGGCGGGCCCGTGCGGCCTCGGGCGGCAGGTCGCCCTCGAACAGGCGGGTGTCACGGGCCCGGTCGTACGGCACGCCCGCGGCCTGCCCGCCGACCGGCCCGTCGTCCTCGGCCTCGCCGTCCGCGCCGATCCGCCACCAGCGGCCCGCGACCGGCAGCCGCAGGAACCGGCCGTCGATCAGCAGCGGCAGCACCGGCTCGGCCAGCAGCGCGTCCAGGCCGGCGCGGTCGAGCCCGAGGGCGGCGCTGTCGCGGACCACGTACTCGCCGCGCTCGCAGAACCGGCGCCCGCTCACGTACGGGACGAGCCGGCGGCCCCAGGCGCACAGCACGATCAGCCGCCGCCCGTTGCGGCCGGCGGCCACGGCGGGACCGGGCAGGTCGTGACGGCGGGCGCGGACCGCGGCGGCGTGATGGTCGGAGCCGGGCAGATGTACGGCGAGCAGGACGTCCGCGTCGCGGCCGCGGGCCAGCAGGGTGCGGGAGTCGGTGGTGAAGACCGGCAGGGCGCCACCCCGGACGCCGGTCGGCAGCACCGCCTGCGCCGGGGCGGCGCGACGGAACCCGGCGCCGCGCAGCGCCCGGACGGCGATGTCGGGGGCGGGCAGCGGCAGCAGCGCGGTGGTGGGGGCGGCCGCGCCGGTGGAGATGCGGACCTCGACGCCGGTGGCGCCGTTCGCGTCCCACCGCACCGGCCGGGCGGTCAGCGCCCGGGTGCCGGCCGGGAGGAGGGCGGCGAGGCGTTCCGAGGTGAGCACCCAGGCGCGGTCGCCGTCCTCCAGGAGCTCGCGGGCGTGCCGGACGTCCTCGGGGGTCGGGTCGCTCCGGCGGCGCGCCTCCAGCCAGGCCGGGAGCAGGTCCTCCAGGTCGCCGCCGAGCCAGGTGCCGGAGAGGTCGCCGAGGACGCCGACCCGCAGACCGGTGCCGCGGGCGGCGGCCCTGCGGTGCAGGACGAGCAGGGCGGCGAGCTGGACGAGGCGGGCGGCGCCGGCCTGCTCCGGGCCGGTGTCAGCCAGCACGACCGTCCGGCCGGTCGGCGTGGGGGAGGTGAACTCGGGCGCGAGGTGCAGGAGTTCACCGTCGACGAGGCGGCGGAGGAACTCATCGGGGAAATCGTCGGCGAGCAGCCACTCGGAGGGCAGCAGCCGGTCCGGGTGGCCCGTGCGGGCGAGGCCGCCGTGGCCGTCCGGGGTGCCCTCGGCCCGGGCGGCCGGCTCGTGCTCGGCGACCAGGGCGTCCAGCCGGCGCAGCAACGGGCCCAGGGCGGTGGCGAGTTCGGGGGTGAGGGCGGTGAGCGAGGCCGACCAGGGGGCGAGGGCGGAGGGCAGGGCGCTGGTCATGCGGGACGGCTCCCGGTGGGCTGCTCGGCTGATCCGGGGGCGGGGGCGGAACCGGGTCCAGGGGCGGGGGCGGCGTCGGGGGCGGTGTGGGGCCCCGGCTCTGCGGCGGATCCCGGCTCTGCGGCGGATCCCGGCTCGGTGTCGGGCTCGGTCGGGAGGAAGCGGTCCAGCGCCGCGGGGTCGGTGGTGGGCGGCGGCGGGTCGGCGACCAGCGCGTGCCCGGGCAGCAGGACGCACACCTGGCCGCGCCGGGCGCCGAGGGCGGCCGGCCACAGGGCGGGCGCGGGCAGCGGGCGCGCCGTGGTGGGGACGAGCAGTTCGCCGTCGCGCCCGAGGTAGCGGGCACCGTCGGCCCAGGGCAGGTCGTCGGCCGCACCCAGAACGAGCAGGGCGCCCGCGTCCACGAGCGTGCCGAGCCGCACGCCGGCGAGCAGCCGGGCCCGGGTCGCCGCGGCCAGGGCCGGTACGGCGTCACCGAGGGCGAGCACCGCGGCGGGCGGCAGGGGCGGTTCGCGCCGCTCCCAGCGCAGCGCGAAGACGGGCTCGGCGGCCGAGCCGGGCCTCGGAGGCGCCCCGGGCGTGACCGCACCGCCGGGGCCGGGCAGTCGGGCGGGCACGGACGGCCGGGCGGTGGTCACGTCGGGGAGACCGCCGCGACCAGGTCCGCCCGCACGCCCGCGAGCACGGCGGGCAGGTCGTCCGGATCGAAACCCGCGTCGATCTCGCGCAGCGCGCCCTCCAGCCGCAGCCGCGAGTCCGCGCCGCCCGGGAGCGCGCCGTGCTCGGCGAGCAGCGCCGCGGCGGAGCGCGCGAGCCGCTCGGCCCGGGCGTCGGCACTGCGCGACATCTCCTCGGCGGCGTGCACCAGGCTGTGGTTGGCGGACTTCTCGATCAGGTCGGCGAGGGTGTCACGGGCGAGCGCCTGGGCGTCCGCGGTGGGGGCGATGAGCGGCAGCACCCACAGGTCGCGGGTGGTGGCGCGGTCCCGGCCGTCGAGTACGGCGGCGGCAGCCACCAGCCGCTGGGAGCGTACGGCCCGGCGGTCGCTGACGGGGACTCCGGCGGCGCGCAGCCGCCGCAGGGCGGTGGCGACCGCCGGGGTGACCTCGGTGAGGTCGCATGTCCCGGCCGCGGCGGCGAGCCGGTCGAGGGCACCGAGCAGGTCGGTGGGCCGGCCGGGTGCGCCGTGCGCCGCCGCACCGTCGGCCGGCGGCAGCAGGGCCGGGGCCGGGCGGCGTCCGGCCTCCAGGAGCTCCTCCAGCCGGGCGTCGGCGACCGGCTCGACGAACAGCCGGGCGAGGAACCGGTCGGCGAAGGCGGCGAGCCCGGGGTCCTCGGGCAGGTGGTTGGCAGCGCCGACGCAGACCCTCAGCGGGCTGGCCAGCACCGTGCCGCCGCGGCGGAAGACCCGCTCGTTGAGCAGCCCGAGGAGGGTGTTGAGGACGGCGGTGGAGCCGAGGAACACCTCGTCCAGGAAGGCGATGTCGGCCTCGGGCAGCATGCCCCGGGTCTCGAACTCGACGCGGCCCTCGCGCAGCCGTCGCAGGTCGACCGGCCCGAACAGCTCGTTGGGCTCGGTGAACCGGCCGAGCAGGTACTCGAAGTAGCGCCCGCCGAGCTGCCCGGCGACCCGTCGCACGGCCTCGGACTTCGCCGTGCCCGGCGCACCGACGACCAGCAGGTGCTCACCGGCGACCGCGCACAGCGCCACGACCTCGGCGACGACCTCGCGGTCGACCATGCCCCGGCCCGCGGCGGCGACGGCGGCCGCCACGAGGTCGGCGTCGGCCGTGCCCGCGCCACCGGGCGCAGACGCACCGCCCCTGCCGGGCACCGGTGACGCCGCGGTCGCCGCGGTCGCCGCGGCTGACGGGATCGCCGGGGACGCAGGGGACGCGGAGGGACGCGGGGCCGCGGGGTTCGGCGAGGCCGCGGCGGGTATGTCGGTCATGATCACGGGAGTCTACGGTCCGCCGTCACAGCCCCACCAACGGGTTTCCGCCCGACCCCGACGGGCTCCGGAGAGCCGACGTCGTGTCACACCCGCCGCCCGGGCCTGTCCCGGCCTCCCGGCCTACGGCCCGGACGGGCGCTGTCGGCACCACGCGCACCGTCCGTCCGTGACCAGCCGTCCCCGCACGTCGGGCGACCGGCCGCCGAAGGAGGCGCTCGCCCAGGGCAGTTCCGGCCGACCGCGGTGCCGGTCCGAGAGGGAACGGGGCAACCGTCCGGCCGCGTCCTCCCGGCCCGACGAAGGCGTGGACCGGGACCCGTCGCAGGGGCAGGCCCGGCCTGTGCAGCCCCAGCGGTCCGTGGAGCCGGCCGCGGCGCCTCGTCGTCCGCACACCCCTGACCGGACGGTCGGGCAGGGCCGGGCCGCCGTACAGCCGATCGGGATACAGATGGGTCGGCAGACGGTGCAGGTCGTCCTGCAACGGGCCGAGCGCGCCGACGGGTCGGGGTTCCAACGGCTCCTCCTCCGGGGAACGGCCGAGCTTCGGGTGTCGAGTCAGTCGGCCACCGCGCCGGGCAGCCCGACGCGGACCAACTGCCCCACGTGGTCCGAGAGGTGGGCCGCCGGCCCGGACGGCAGCGGCACCGGCTCCGTCAGGAAGACGTCCGCGCCGGTGACGGGGTGGCACCGCGGATCGCCGTGGACCAGGACGTAGTCGACCCGGTGCGCCCGTGCCCCGTCCGGCAGCAGCGCGGCCTGGAAGGTCGGCAGGTCGGCCGCCGCGAACGGATCCCGCCAGGTGCCGCCGTCCACTGCCGCCCGGTAGAGGCCGCTGCTGCTCGGGACGTTGAAGTCGCCCACCAGGAACGACAGCCGGGTGTCGGGGCGGCGGGCCCTTTGCACGGCTTCGTGCACCGCCTCCAGCTGCGCCAGCTGCAGGGCCTCGTACCGGTTGCCCGGCGACCAGTCCCCGTCGTGGTTCGCCGTCAGATGGGCGTTGCCCACGACCGTCCGGCGTCCGGTGAGTTCGTAGGTCAGCACGCCCTGCAGGCCCGCGCTCGCCGCCGCGCCGGCACGGAAGAGCACGCCCCCGCGCCGCGCCCGGGTACGGCGGAACGACCGGTAGACGGCCGACCGCAGCGGCATCCGGGAGAAGGCGACCAGGCCACCCGCCGGCTGGCCCAGCAGACCCGTCCCGCGGGCGAGGTGGGGGAAGGAGGGCAGCTGGGCACGGAGGAGGGCGAGCAGGCCGGGCGTCCAGACCTCCTGAAGGTTCACCACGTCCACGTCCGTGCGCTCGATGAGCGCGCAGATCCCGGCCGCCCGCTCCTTCAACGGAGGAAGCGTGTTCCTGACCCCGCAACAGACGTTCAGCGACGCCACCGTCAGCGTCTTTGCGCCGTCCCCACGACCCCACCCGATTCCCTCTCCCGTTCAACCGTATATCGCAGGGGGGATCTTGCCGCAAGGCCCCCTCCGTCGGCGAACATGGCCGGCCGTGCGACGGGACACGGCAGAGGAATCGGGAGCGAACATGCGGGTGCTGCTGTCAACGATCGGCTCGCGGGGAGAGGTCCAGCCGGTGATCGCCCTGGCCCTGCGGCTGCGGGAACTGGGACAGGAGACCGTGGTCGTCGCACCGCCCGATTTCCGTCCGTGGGCGGAGTCACTGGGGATCGCCTACCTGCCGGTCGGCCCGGAACTGCACGGCACGGCGAAGCAGCCGGCAGGGACGGTGCCCACACCCGAACAGCGACGGCGCATGATCGAGGGCACGGTCGCGGAGCAGTTCGCGGCGGTGGGTTCGGCAGCCGAGGGATGCGACGTGATCGTGGCAGGCGGTGCGTTGGCCGTCGCGGCCCGCTCGGTGGCCGAACAGCGCGGTGCCGGCTACGTGTACGCCGCGTTCGCGCCCATGACACTGCCGTCCCCGCACCACGCGCCGCCCGTCTTCGGACTGCTGGGGGACGAGTCCGCGGACGGCACGATCGACAACCCGGCCCTGTGGGCCCGGGACGCACAGCGCTGGAACGCCCTGTGGGGCGCCGCGCTCGACGCGCAGCGCGCCGCCGTCGGCCTCGCCCCGGCCGGCGACGTCAGGCGCCACATCTTCACCGACATGCCCTGGCTCGCCGCCGATCCCCTCCTGGCGCCGTGGCCCGGGCCGTCGGAACTCGACGTCCTGCAGACCGGGGCGTGGACGCTGACGGACCACCGCCCGCTCCCGCCCGAGCTGGAGGACTTCCTCGACGCCGACGAGCCGCCGATCGTCTTCGGATTCGGCAGCATGCGAGCTCCCGAAGGCCTCGCCCGGACGATGGTCGCAGCCGCCCGCGCACTCGGCCGCCGCGCCGTCCTCGCCCGAGGCTGGGCCGACCTCTCCGTCGACGAGGCCGCGCCAGACTTCCTGGTGATCGGAGAGGTGAACCAGCAGGCACTGTTCCCGCGCGCCGCCGCGGTCGTGCACCACGGCGGGGCCGGCACCACCACCGCGGCCGCCTGCGCCGGGACGCCCCAGGTGGTCGTTCCGCAGATGTTCGACCAGTTCTACTTCGCCGACCGCGTCGACCGGCTCGGGATCGGCAGCGCCCACCCGGGCAGCAACCCGACGGTCGACTCCCTCACCACGGCGCTGCGCCATGCCCTCGCCCCCCGGACGGTCCGGACCGCCCGCACCCGGGCGGGCCGGATCCGCACCGACGGCGCACTGACCGCAGCGCGCCTACTGGTCACCGAGCACGGCCAAGGGTTGTCCCGTACTGCTGGTCCCAGGTGAGATGGTTTTGCTGTGGTTGGTGTGCTCACGGCGTCGCAGCCGTCCTGCCACCCCCGTTCACCGGGTTGCGTCCGAGGCAGTTCGGCAAGCTGTCCACCCACGCCGCGGTGGGAAGGTGCAGGTTCGATCCGCAAGGGTCGGCCCTGGGGCCTGCCGCTGGAGCACCGGGGCCTGCTGGTCGCCGGATACCGGCGGGCCAACCTCCGCTGCGGCAGTTGGCGCCGCTGTACGGAGTGTCGAAGTCGGCTGCCGGGCGCATCGTCGACCGCAACGCCCCGGCGACGGCGCCGCAGCAGCGAACCGGTGGTGGCGACCAGCGCGGTGGCGGCCAGGTTCGTGGGCAGCTCGGTGATCAGTGCCACAAGGGTCCCGTGTTGCCGTCGCAGTGAGGAGAGCAATCGCCGGTGCCGGATGCCGCGGTCAAGATCAGCCCGAAGAGGAAGAGAGCCAGGACGATCCAAGCCACATGGGCGAAGTCATTGCCAGATGGGATTTTTCTTGGAGCGCTGCTCTGCGGGACCTCATCGTGGCTCTCGGGCTCGCCACCGGGTCCGTCGTGTCCCTCTGCCGCCATCGTGTCATCCCCCCGTCGCGGTGTGTCCTCTCATGGCACGACGTCAGATCTCGTCCGTCAAGGCCTGCGGCGGGTCGCTATCGAGAAGAGCCGCACCGGCTCGACGGACCGTCGCGGACGAGGCGGGAGCGGACGCTGCGCTCTGGCCGGCTCAAGGGCGAGGGCGTCCACCACACGCCATGCTCGGCATCGCCCGCCTCCACAGCCTTCTCCAGGCCGCATAGCCCGACCCGCCGGCGATCAGCCCACCTTGTCCCGGCCATCCCAACGGTCACTTACGGGACAGCCTTGAGGGCCTCCCGTAATTGATAGGGACTGCCGGTCGTCTTCGACGGCGTCGGCGCGCACACCTTCGATGCGAGCCTCGCCAGCCTGCGAACCCGCGGCCATCTCGTGCTCTTCGGCGCGGCAAGTGGTGCCGTGCCGCCGTTTGATCCGATTCGGCTCGCCCGGGGCCGTTCGCTGACCCTGATCCGGCCCGGCCTCGGGGACTTCATCACCGATCGGTCCGAACTGCTCCGACGGGCCGCCGATCTGTTCGAGCGGGTGCGCTCCAAGGCGCTTGAGGTCACCGTAACGGGCCGCTACGCATTGTCCGAGGCCGCCCGGGCCCACAGCGATCTGGAGGCTCGGCGTACCACCGGCAAGCTGCTCGTCGTGCCGGATGCAGCCGTTGTCGGATACCGCGAGGGGACGCGCAGCTGATCCGGGGTTCCGCCGGGTGGCGCGGCGGGGATACCCGGGTCCCGTACCGGGGTGCCGTCACGATGGCCCGCTCAACGCGCGGGCGCCTGCCGGAGAAGGAGCTTTCGCTTCCAGGGGCCGTCCCGTAGATGATCTTGGAGCTGGTGAGGATGTGGTCGGCTGAGGTTCGGTCTGCTCGCCTATCCGCGAGGTCGAGGTTGTGCGGGCGGGCGATGCCGAGCACGGCGTGGTGGACGCCGTCGCCGCGCAGGCGGCAGTCACGCAGGATCTCGTAGGTCTTCATGCGGGCGAAGGTGTGCTCGACGCGGGCGCGCACCTGCTTGTGGGACTTGTCGTGGGCCTGTTCCAGTCGGGCGGTTCCCCGCCCTTGCGGCGGTGGTGCGGCACGCCCAGCCGGGCGCCCACCGCCGCACGCCGATCCGACAAGATCCGAAAGAGAGGGCCTGGCCCCCGGGTGACGAGGGGGACCCCGCACTTTGGATACCGTCCCCCGTGTGACGGTTTCATGGGACGACGACCCGGGGCCGGCGGCGAGCCGGCTGGACACCCTGCTCCGAACGGCGACGCCCGTCGAGTTGATGCGGATCGAAGCGGACTACCGCCGCCGGCGCGGGACTCTCGGTTCCACCGGCATCCTGATGGGATCCGAGGCGCCGGGCGGCGGGCGGACCGATCCGCACGCCCTTGCCGTGGCGGCCCTGATGTCGTTCGACCGCTCCGGGTACCTCAGGCAGACCGGGGTCGAGCTGCTCGGAGCGTCCGCCGACCCCTTCGCGCTGCCCTTCCTCCTGCTGCGGCTCAACGATCCCGTCGAACCGGTCAGGGACCTCGCGCAGCGCGCGGTCACCGCACGGCTGACCGGCGCCGAGCACGTCGGGATCCTCGTCCGGCTGCTGCCCCTGCTGGACGGAATACGCAGGCGCAGCAGGGCACGCCCCATGCTGGCCGGGGTGGAGGACCTGCTCCGCCGTTCGGGGGCGGAGGAGCTGCGGCAGGGCGCCCGATCCGGCGATCCCGTGGCGCGGGCGTGCTGTCTGCGGTGGCTCGCACGGATCGATCCGACCGCTGCCGTCGAGGCCGCCTTCGCCACGAAGGACCCCGGCCTCTGGCAGTGGGCCGCCCGGCTCGTCACCTCGTCGAAGCTGGCACCGGCCGAGCAGGACGCCGTTCTCCCGCTCCTGGACACCTGCGCGAGCCCCCGGATCCGACTGCGTGCCCTGCGGGTCCGGGCCCGCGGGCCGTACGGTGAGGGACGCCTGCGTGAGGCCATGCTCGATCCGGACGCCCGGGTCCGCTACCACGCCCGTGCCACCCTGTACGCGCGCGGGTACACGGACCTGGCCCCGCAGGTGTACCGCGACGCCCTCGCGCCCGGGGACGTGCCGGACGCCACCGCCGTCGGAGCGCTGGGAGGGCTGGCCGACCTCGGAGGCACCCGCGACGTGCCACGCGTGCTGGACTTCACCACCCACCCGAGGACACGGGTACGTGCCGAAGCATGGCGCACCCTGAGCATCCTGGCCCCCCGGGAGGTGGAACGCAGGGCTGCCCAGCTGGCCGGCGACCCGAGCGCCAGAGTCCGGCGCTACCTGCCCGGACGTCCCGCCGCGTAGCCGTCGGCGGAGCGCCCCCCGGGCGGAACCGCCGGACGGGCTCAGCCGAGGACGAGTTCGTGCTCGACGGACGACTCGTCGCCCGGGACGGGGACGGAGCGGCCGCTGCGCGTGAAGCCGATCTTCCGGTAGAAGGCCTCGGCCCGCTGGTTGTCCTGGTGGACGTAGAGCCGGACGCGGGAGACCTTCACCGCGTCGAGCCGGTGGGCGAAGTCGATCGCCGCATCGAACAGCGCCCGGGCCAGTCCGGTGCCGCGCTGCTCCGGGCGGACGAACACACCCACCAGATGGGCCTGGTCCACGTCGACCTGCGCGCCGAGGACGTCCTCGCCGCCGGCCGGCTCGATCAGGACCGTCACCGATCCGTCGAAGCCGCCGTCCGTCCGCGCGGCGACGAACTGCTGGACGATCATGTCGCCGCGGGAGCCGGCCGCGCGCTCCTGCCAGAACTCGTCCGGCTTGGTGACGGCGTTGTCGTACGTCTCCAGGAAGGCGATCCCCGCGACGGGATCCCGCAGCGCATCCAGGCGCAGTTCCTTGACGCGCTGCCAGTCCTCAGCGGTAACCGCTCGTATGACGTGGTCCATGCGCCGATCCTGATCGGGTACGGACAGCGGGGCAAGCGGATTTCGGGCTGCCGCACACCGCCGGCTCCGCGCGTCATCGGCCGGACCGCTCCTGCCGGGTGTCGGCCGGAGTCCCGATCCGATCCGCCCGGTCCTGCAGGGCGGGAGCGAACGCGTCCCGGTCCGGGGCCGAAGCAGAGGAGGTCGGCCCCCGCCTCGCGGAGGAGGACCGGATCTCCCGGCCGCTGCAGGCACGCGAGCCGGTCGGCGAGGTTGCGCGCCCACACCGGCAGGCCCGTCCAGTCGTCGGCCAGTGCCCCCCTCAGGGCGGCGAGGACGGCCTCCGGCTCGGCGAACGTCAGGAGCTCGATGAAGTCCTGCGCGCCGTCGGCGATGCTCCGGACGTACGCCGAGGACGCTGTCCCGACGGCGAGGAGGAGCCGTCGGCGGTTCGGCCGCACTCCGGCCACCGGGCGGGTGAAGCCGACGGTGCGTCGCACCAGGACTGCACGATCCGCGTGGCGCGCCACCCTAGCGTCGAGGCCGTCCAGCGTGGCCGGGCCGACGGACCGCCCGGGCACGCGTTCCCGCATCCCCGACCGGAAGGCCGACCCGCATGCGCATCCGCCTGTCGTGCTCCAGAACCGGACTGGCCGTCATGGCCGTGCTGCCGCTCCTGGCCGCCACCGCGGCGGGCACGCCCGCGCGGGCGGACACCCCGGCACCGCACGGACGCGCGGCCGTCCCCGGCACGGCACCGAACTGGACCCGCTCCGCCGCCGACCAGGGCAGGGAACGCGCCGACGCGCCCGTCACCGTACGGGTCTACCTTGCAGGCCGCGACCAGAAGGGCCTCGACGCCTTCGCCCGCCAGGTCTCCGACCCCGCCTCCGACGAGTACGGGCACTTCCTGACGCCGCAGCAGCTGGCCGAGCGGTTCGGCAGCAGCGACGCGCAGAGCGACAAGGTCGGCCGCTGGCTGCACTCCTCCGGTCTGCGCGTCACCTCGACCAACCGGCACTACCTCACCGCCGAGGGCGACGCCGCCGACGCCGAGCGGGCCTTCGGCACCGAACTGCACACCTACCGCAAGGGCACCCGCAGCTACCGGGCACCGGCCGGCGACGTCACCGTGCCCGCCGACCTCGCCGACGACGTGCTCAGCGTCACCGGACTCAACACCGCCCCCAGCAAGGTCCGGCCCGGCCGGCCCGAGCCCCGGGACACCCTGCCCGGCCCCGGCAGCGCCTTCGTCAACTCCGGCCCGTTCTCCGCCTACTTCGGCGCGAACCCGGCCACCGGCACGCCCGCGGCCTACGGCGCCGTCCGGCCCTACGTGATCCAGGGCCTCAACGGCACCCAGTTGCGCAGCGCGTACGGCGCGGCCGCCACCGGCCTCACCGGCCGCGGCGTCACCGTCGCCGTCGTCGACGCCTACGACTCCCCGACCATCGGCGACGACGTCACCCGCTACGCCGCCGAGCACGGCGACGCCCCCTACACCAAGGACCAACTGCTGCGCTACGACCCGGCGGTGTGGACGCACACCGCCCCGCCGGAGGTCGACCCGGACGGCTGCGACGCGGCCGGCTGGTACGGCGAGCAGACCCTCGACATCGAGGCCGTGCACGCCGTCGCCCCCGACGCGGACATCTCCTACGTCGGCGCCTCCTCCTGCTACGACCAGGACCTCGTCGACGCCCTGGACCGCGTCGTCGACCAGCACCTCGGCGACATCGTCTCCAACTCCTGGGGCGAGCCCGAGAACGCCAGCGACCCCGCCTTCGACCGGGTGTACCAGCACCTGTTCAAGCGCGGCGCCGCCACCGGCATCGGCTTCTACTTCTCCAGCGGCGACTCCGGCGACGAACTCGAGAACACCGGCACCAAGCAGACCGACATGCCGGCCTCGCTGCCCTGGGTCACCGCCGTCGGCGGCACCTCGCTCGCCCTGGACGCCTCCGACGCGTACCGCTTCGAGACCGGCTGGGGCACGCTGAAGTCCGTCCTCTCCGCGGACGGCACCAGCTGGACCGGCTTCCCCGGCACCTTCAACGGCGGCGCGGGCGGCGGCACCAGCGCCCGCTTCGCGCAGCCCCGCTACCAGCGCGGCGTCGTCCCGCAGTCGCTGTCCGGCGCCAACGGCGGTCGCAACCGGGTCGTCCCCGACATCGCCGCCGTCGCCGACCCCAACACCGGCTTCCTGGTCGGCCAGACCCAGACCTTCCCCGACGGCAGCGCCCGCTACAGCGAGTACCGGATCGGCGGCACCAGCCTCGCCTGCCCGGTCGTCGCCGCCCTCCAGGCCCTCGCCCAGCAGGTCCAGGGCTCACCGATCGGCTTCGCCAACCCCTCGATCTACGCCCGCTACGGCAGCGCCGCCTACCACGACGTGGTCGACCACCCCTTCGGCCCCGGCACCGAACTCGCCCAGGTCCGCGTCGACTTCAACAACAGCGTCGACGCGAGCGAGGGCACCACCACCTCGCTGCGCACCATGGGCCACGACACCTCGCTGGTCGCCGACCGCGGCTACGACGCCGTCACCGGCGTCGGCAGCCCGACCGCCGACTACCTGACCTCCTACGACAGCCCGCCCGACCGGCGCCCCGGCCGGCACAACACCGACTGACCGGCCGTGCACCGTACCCCCACGGGTCGCCGACCCGTGGGGGTACGGCCGTCGGCGCGGCCGGGACCTCACGGCCCCAGCAGCCCGCCCACCCACCAGCCGTGCGGCCGGCCGTCGTCGGCGATGCCGCAACCGCCCGGCGTCCCCTCGACGGTGAAGCCGAGCCGCTCGGCAACGGCCCCTCGAACCGGTGCCGGGGCAGATCGTGCACCGCGTCCTGCAGCAGAGCGGGCGGAAGGCCGGTCGACTCCGGCCCGTCCAGGGTCACCTGCGGTCCCTGGGCCGCGTCGGCCGCCGCGCAGAAGAGCCGGCCGGTCCCGTCGAAGTAGGCGTACACCGCCGGCAGCGCGGGCCGGATGCCGAACCGGATGCCGAGGATCTCCGGCCAGTGGGTTCGGCCTCGAAGCGGCCCGGCTCGTGGGTGTCCGCCAGCGCCGAGGCGACGTCCTCGGCCCGCATGCCGAACCGCAGCGGCCCGACGCCCTCCAACGGGTCCAGGGCCCACACGGGCCGCGCCGCTTCCACGACCGGCCCTTGCCCGCCCGGCTCCTGTGCGTCCGGCCCCTGCACGTCCGGGCCGCGCAGCGGCCCCTGCCGGTGCAGGCCGGGCACGGCGGGCACGGCGGGCATGGCGGGCCGGAATGCGGGCAGGTGTGCGGCGTCCGACCGGCGAGAGCGACTCCGGAGGTGGCCGTGAACACCGTGATGGTCCTGCTGCTGGCCCCGCTCGTCCTGGCGGCCGTGCTGACGGCCACCGCTCCCGGACAGCAGGCCCGCCACCGCGGCGAGCGGCCCGCCGTGCGGCACCGCCACGACGGGGCCGCCCGGCACGCCAGGCCGCGCTGAGCCGCCCTGCCGGAGGCCGGTGGTTCAGCCCTCGGGGGTCCGGAACGCGACCAGGCGGGCGAGGCCCGCGTCGAGGTCCTTCCAGGAGCCGGTGAACGCGAGGACGGCGACGGCGCTGTTGGGGAACCCGGACGCGTCCATCCGGTCCAGGAGGTCGCCGTCGGACTCGCCGGCGAGCGCGTCCGCCAGCTCGTGGACACCGGGGTTGTGACCGAGCACGAGCAGCCCGGACACCTCGTCGGGGGTCTCGCCGGCCAGGGCGAGGAGATCGGCGACCTCCGCCTCGTAGACGCGGTCCTCGAACACGGTCGGCGGCGGGGCGGGGAGCTCGGGGACGATCAACTCCCAGGTCTCCCTGGCCCGCCGGGCGGTCGACACGAGTGCGCGCCCGGGTGCGATCCCGGCCGTGGCGAGCCACCTGCCCGTCCCGGGTGCCTCCAGGCGACCGGCAGCGGACAGCGGCCGCTCGTGGTCGTCCGGGCCGTTCGGCTCGGCCTTGGCGTGCCGGGTCAGCACGATCCTGCGCGGTGCGTCGGTGCCCACGGTGGTGTCCTCCTCCACGACGAAGCGGTCGCCCCGACACTAATGACGCTCCGTCATGGACCCGTCATGACACCGGCTCCCTCACCCGAAAGGGGCCGGCCCACGACGCCGACCGCCGTACGGCCGGCCCGACCGCGTCAGCGAGGCGACCAGCGCGGCGACGACCGAGGTCGCCACGAGGCTCCCCACCATGACCGTCCCCACCCCGACCAGGAAGAGACCGCTCGCATCGTCGGACCAGTCCACGAAGGCCGCGGCGGTCAGCCCGGCCGTGGTGCCGACCACGGCACCCGCCACCCGGTGGCGCGCCGCTGCCCAGCCCACCGGCACCAGCAGGGTCACGGCCAGCCCGATCACCTGCCAGGCCTCGTACGGGCCGGAGACCGAACCGTCGGGGTGCACGTCGTGGTGCTGGTCCCAGCCCAGCCAGACGGCCCAGGCCGCAACCGCGGAGATCAGGAGGAGGAGAGGGGGAACGAGTCCCGGCAACGGTCGGCGCATGGGCCGAGCCTGCCGTGCCGCGCCGGCCCGCGGCTGAGCACGCGTACTCATCTTCGCCGGGCGGGCGCGCAGCAGCCGGCCCCTCGACGGCCGGTCGGTTGACCTGGAGCGCACTCCAGCACCTAGGCGCTCTCTTTCGGATCTTGCCGGGCGCGCGACGCCGGGCATCTCCCCCAGCCCCGAGGGGGCCGGGAGGTACCCCCAACCTGGACGCACCGGCGAATCGT
>NZ_JBFBDW010000031.1:0-87821 GCF_040683455.1 Kitasatospora sp. NPDC093679 | reverse complement strand
GGGGGGGGGGCGGGCGGCGCCCCCCGCCGCGCGGGCCCCCCCCCACCGCGGCGTCGCCGGGTCAGTCCTCCAGGGCGATGTAGAGGCGGCGGCCCTGGGGGCGGAAGCCGACCCGTTCGTACACGCGGCGGGAGCCCTCGCCGGAGTACTCCAGCCAGACGGACGAGGCGCCGCGGCCGAACATCGTCGCGGCCAGCTCGGCGGTGACCGCCGCCGCGATGCCGCGACCGCGGTAGTCGGGCCGGGTGCCGACGCCGGCCAGTTCCGAGGTGCCGACGGCCGGGGCCGAGCAGATCGCCCCGCCGGCGCAGCCGCCGTCGGGGGAGCGGACGAAGCGGACGGCGCCGCCGCCGTCCTCGGTCCGGCGCAGGCGGGCCGCCCCCTCCGGGGAGGAGGTGAACTCGCCGGCGAACGCCTCGGACAGGGCCGCGTCGATCGCCGCGTAGTCCGTGTCCCCGCCGGGTGCCTCGACCGTCGGCACGGGCGCGTCGCCGTACCGGGGCGGGGTCAGGGTGGCGGGGGTGCAGACCAGGTACGCGTGCACGGCCTCCACGGTGAAGCCGGCCGCGAGCAGCGCCCGCTCCACGAGGGGAGCGGAGTCGGGCGCGAACTCCAGCCGCGGCTTGAGGCCGCGGTCGCGGAAGGCCGCGACCAGGCCGGCGACGTCCGCCGCGGTCGGCTCGGCGCCGGCCAGCGGGGTCGCGTAGTTGATGTAGGGGCTGGTGGTGTCGGGGTCGAAGCCCGCCACGAACCCGCCGGTCTCGACGACCAGGGGACGGCGGCGAAGGTTGGCAACGGCGAAGCTCTGGACAGGGGTGTCCACGGTGATGATGACCTCACGTCAAGACAAGGGTGGGTGCACACCCGCACCGGTGGCGGGCAGCACTGGATGTCGGGCCGGTACGAGCCGGCGCCACCGCAGCGGAGGGCGATGGCAGGCGGTGCGGGGCACCGCGCGTGGGGCCGCCGTGAGACGGGCGTGGTACGTGAGGCTGCGCAGCAGGCAGGCGCTCAGTACCGACGGCGGCCGCTGAGGGACGCCGGGACCATGGACTTCATTCCCTTGGGGGTGAGTGCGCGCTCCCGTGCGGAGCGCGGCTCACACCTTGCCACGCACACGCACCGCCTGGCAACCGTTGCCGGTTGAGCGGCCGTCAGGGCGTCCGGGCGTCCGGTGGTCCCGGCCCTCCGGTCGCCGGAACGTCACCGGTCGCCGTCCGCGCCGTCCGTTGCGTCCGTACCGCTCGTGCCGTCCGCCGCGTCCGTGCCGCCCGTCCCGCTCGCGGGGCCCGTCCCGCCGGGGCTCGGCGCGGTCGGGGATCCGGTGCGGGCCCGGCGCCGTCGGCGCCAGAGCACGGCCGCGCCGCCCACCAGCAGGACGAGGCCGACGGCGGCGAGGACGCTCATCCAGGTCTGGTCGAAGAGGGCGCCGCCGAGGGCGCCGATCAGGGTGTAGGCGGCGGCCCACAGCAGGGCGGCCGGAGCCTCGCCGACGGCGAAGCGGCGGACGGGCCAGCCGGAGAGCAGACAGGCCGCGATCATGAAGATCCGCCCGCCGGGGACGAGCCGGGACGGCACCAGGACGGCCCGGCCGTGCTCGTCGAGCCTGCGTTCGGCCTCCTGGACCCGCGGATGGTCGAACTTCGGCCGGATCCGCGTCTCCAACCGTCCGCCCGCCTGCCCGGCGAGGCGGTAGAGGATGACGTCCCCGCACCATGCGCCGAGGCCCGCGCAGGCGACCACCAGCGCCACGTCGCGGGGTACCGCCGAGGAGTGCACGGCCGCCGCGGCCGTCGCGCTGACCAGGATGCTGGTGGGGAAGACCGGGACGACGGATCCGAGCGCCACCAGCAGGAACAGGGCCGGGAAGCCCACCGACTCGGCGGTGCCCGAGTCCGCGGTCAGTGCCGCCAGCGCCGCGCCGGTCACCGGGCGCACCCCTGCCGCCGCCCGGCGGCGGCTGCCGGCTGCCCGGCGCGGTGGGTGTCGGCTGGCACGGCTTCGGCGTCCTCACGGATGGGACTACGGGTCGGCCCGGACAATACACGCGAATCGGCGCCGGACCCGGCAGGTGCGGCCGCTCGCCGGGAGGGAGCCGCCTGGTCAGACGTGCCGGCGGACCGCCGGGCGCGGTACCCCCGGTATCCGCTCCGACGTGAGCGGACGTCATGCGTCGATCGGTGGGCGAGAGCTGACGGCCCGTACGGTCGTGGGTGATCAGGCTATGGGTTCCCCCGGGACTGGTCATGCACCGGTAAATCTTTTCCGCCGTCCCTTGAGATCCACGTGATCATCGGAATAGATGGCTCACGGCAGTCAACCATCGACGCAGGCCGGGGACTTCCTCCGCCGGCCCGCCCTGCCGCGCCCTCGTTGAGCGACACCGACGCTCCACCATTCTTTCCCGAAGTGGGGGACAGACGTGCCCATAGCACGCAACCGGATCTCCAGGATCGCCGTACCGGCCACCGCCGCACTGATCCTGGGAACCCTCGGGGCGGCCGCCCCGGCCGGCGCTGCCACGCCGACCGGCGAGCAGACCGCCAAGCCGCTCCCCGGCACCCACCCGGAGTGGGCCACCGCGCAGGCCGACGCCGGCGCCGTGCCCGACTCCGCCCCGGCCTCCGCCCGGATCTACCTGGCGGGCCAGGACCAGGCCGGTCTCGCCGCCCTCGCCAAGGCGGTCTCCGACCCGAACTCGCCGGCCTACGGGGCGTTCCTCCCTGACGGCCAGGCCGAGGCCCGGTTCGGCGCCTCCGCCGCGCAGGTTAAGGCGGTCACCGACTGGGTGACCGGCGCCGGCCTCAAGGTCGACGCCACCACGGCGCACTACGTGCAGGTCTCCGGCAGCACCGGTGCCCTCGCCAAGGCGTTCGGCACCGGCTTCCGCACCTACCGCACCGAGGACGGCCTGCACCGGGCCGCCGCGAAGGACGCCGTCGTCCCGGCCTCGGCGGCCGGCGCGGTGCTCGCCGTCAGCGGCCTGAGCGACACCCTGCACAAGAACACCTCGCACGCCGTCTCCGTCCGCGAGGCCGAGGCCCGTGCGCAGGCCGGCGCCGAGTCCGCCCGGCTGGCCGCCCCGGCCGGGAAGGCGCCGGCGACCCTGCCGACCGTGCCGACCTGCTCCGAGGACGGCTACGGCTCGAAGACAGCCAAGGGCGCGCCGGACGGCTACGAGAAGAACGAGCCGTTCGCCCCCTGCTCCTACGTCCCGAGCCAGCTGCGCAAGGCGTACGGCGTGACCGACGCCAAGGTGTCCGGCAAGGGCGCCCGGATCGCGATCATCGACGCGTACGGCCTCGCCAGCATGGAGCAGGACGCCAACCACTTCTCCACGCTGCACGGCGACAAGCCGTTCGCGGCCGGGCAGTACCGCGAGTACGTCACCCCGGACAAGTGGACCCACCAGGACGAGTGCGGCGGCGCGGCCGGATGGGCCGGCGAGGAGGCGCTGGACGTCGAGATGGCGCACGGCCTCGCGCCGGACGCCCAGGTGGTCTACGTCGGCGGCAACTCCTGCTACGACCAGGACCTCTACGACGCCATGGCGAAGGTCGTCGACGAGCACCTGGCCGACGTGGTCTCCAACTCCTGGGGCGAGATCATGCACGGCACCGGCGGGGACCTCGACCCCGCGGTGGTCGCCGCCGACAACCAGCTGTTCCAGCGCGCCGCGGTCACCGGCATCGGCTTCACCTTCTCCTCCGGCGACTGCGGCGACAGCTCGCCGGGCGCCGCGGCCACCGGCGTCAACTGCCAGACCGACACCACCCAGGCGCAGACCGACTGGCCGTCCTCCTCGCCGTGGGTCACCTCGGTCGGCGGCACGGCGCTCGAACTCGCCGACAAGGCCGGCCACTACGGCCGCGAGGTGTCGATGGGCGACCAGCGGTCCGTCCTCTCCGACGACCAGAAGTCCTGGACGCCCTTCCCCGGCAAGTTCTACTTCGGCGGTGGTGGCGGCGTCTCCAAGGACTTCGCCCAGCCGTGGTACCAGCAGGGCGTCGTGCCGGACCGGATCGCCAAGACCGCGGCCGACGGCACCAAGTCCGCGACCCCGCTGCGCGCCACCCCGGACGTCGCGATGAGCGGCGACCTGGTCGCCGCCACCCTGGTCGGCTACACCGACGGCGGCACCTACAGCGAGGGCGGCTACGGCGGCACCTCGGTCTCCGCCCCGGAGTACGCGGCCATGCTCGCCGACGCCGTGCAGGCCCGCGGCGGCCGGGCGGTCGGCTTCGCCAACCCGGCGATCTACGACCGGGCCGGCGGCGGCGCCTTCCACGACGTCAACGACTCCGCCGTGCACAACAAGTTCGGCAACGTGGTCGACCTCGGCCTGGTCGGCGGCGCGCTGAAGGTCCGGCTCTACAAGATCGCGGCCGACTACGGCCTGTCCGCGGCCAAGGGCTACGACACCGCCACCGGCGTGGGCACCCCCGGCAAGGACTTCTTCAACTCCTTCCGGCTGCCGCACCGCCGGTGACGGCGGGCCGGGACGGCGCGGCGTCGGCCGCGCCGTCCCGGCACCCGAGCCGCCGCGCGCCCTGTGGTGAGAGGACACCGGGCGCGCGGCCGTTCGTCTCGGTGACAGGCCATCGCAGATGTGAAGGGCTGGCACGGTTGCGGCACCACAGCCATGTTGCGACAGGCCGTCGCAGGCGTGACGGAACGCAGTCCCGGCCGCTACTGCGGGGCGCGCTTGCCGGTGAGCACCCAGCGGACGTCCACGAACCCGCTCTGCTGCTGGGCCAGCCGGCCGTTCTCCACCTGCTGGAACGTCACCCAGGTGTTGGTCAGCCGCGGCGACTCGGCGCTCGGCAGCATGCTCGCCATGCCCCAGTCCAGCGGCGGGGTGACACCGCCGGTGTCCAGCGAGTCCCCGCTGTCCAGCTGGTTGCGCAGCGTCTTCGCGGTCAGCGGCAGGCCGGCCGAGGCCAGTCGGTCGGCCGCCTGGAAGAAGACCTGGTAGGCGACCCAGGTGGTCTGCACGCCCAGGTCGGAGACGTCCACCGGGGAGTCCGCGGGCCGGCCCTCCAGGGTGTGGCGCAGCTCGTCCCAGACCGCGGAGGACTCGGGCGGGTACCAGCCGGTCACCAGGGCGCCCTCCAGCGGACCCGCCTTGCCGCCGGTGGCGTCGACCACCGACTGCTGGACGCCGCCGAGCACCGCGCCGAGCCGGGTCCGGGCCGGGGCGAGCTTCCGGTAGGCGTCCAGCAGGGCCCGGGTCTGCTCGACGCCGAGCGCCGTCGTCACGCAACCGTCCTTGCGGTCCCCGCCGACCGCCGCCCGGGCGAGCGCGGTGAAGTCCGGGCCCTTCTCCGCGGCCTTCACGTCGGTGAGCGGCACCCCGGCCGGCCGCAGCGCGCCGGACAGGTAGCGGGTGAGGGTGTCGCCGGTGCGGTTGTCGGGCCGCACCAGCGCGATCGACTTGCAGCCCGCCGCGACCAGTTGGCGCCCGCTGCCGGCGATCAGCGCCGGCGTGCCGCCCGCCACCGGGTAGGACAGCGGACTGGAGAACTCCGGCCCGGACAGCCCGTAACCGCCCAGGTAGGGGATGCCCGCCGCCTCCAGGGCCGGCATGAAGTCCTCGGCGTGCCGGCTGTACGAGCCGATCACCGCCACCGCGTGGGCGTCCACCGCCTGCCGGGCGCAGGCCGCCGCCCCCTCCGCGGTGTCCTGCTCGTTGCAGGTCAGCACGTGCAGCCGGTGCCCGCCGAACCCGCCCTTGGCGCTGACGGACCGTCCGATCGCCTCGGCCAGCGCGGTGCTCCCCGACCGGTCCGCGGAGCCGGAGCCGGACGGGGCCATGGTCAGCACGGTCACCGCGGCGTTCTCGGCGGCACCCGCGCCGCCCGCGCACCCGGTGAGGTCGAGCAGCGCCGGGAGCAGTGCCGCGGCCGCCGCCAACCGCCCGGCCCGCCCCGCCCGTGTGCCCGCCGTGCTCCGCCGGCCGATCCGCCCTGCCATACCCGCGCCCCTCCCGTGGTCCGCCCGATGTCGGGGGCAAGCCAAGCGAGCGCAGCGCACGTTCAGGCGGCCAACGGGCGAACAGCACGGGGTGTTCGAGGGAAGAGCAGGTCGCTCCGCAAACGTACCACCAGGCCAGCCGGACCACCGTCATGACGGACCATCAGAGGATGTCCGCTGGTCAGGACGGATTTCGGCGGCATACCGCGGCGCGGTGCCCGCCCCGGCATGTTCGGCCAACTCCGGAACGGCCGCCGGCGTCGTCAGCCGCGCCGAGGCCCGTGCTTTCGGGCCGTGCCGGGCGAACCGGCCGCCGTGCGGGGCGCGCGGTGGGGCGTAGCGTGGTGAGGGTGGTCCGTCAGCGCAGCGGCGCACTCCGGGGTGCCCGGTGACGCCGCTCGTCTCCCGCCGCGCGGTGCTGCTGGGTGCCGCCGGCGGACTGCTCGCCGCGTGCAGCAGCGGCACGCCGGAGCGCCGGCCCCACCGGGGCGCCGCGACCGCCGCCGAGGCCCTGCGGTCGGACGGCGGCGTCCGACTGCCCGTGGTGCTGGCCGTCCACCCGGTGACGGCGATCGGCCGCACCGCGACCCGGGCCGAACTGGAGGCCGTGCACTCCGGCGGGGCGGACACCTGGCAGGGACTCCGGGTGGTGCGCGGGCCGGGCGCGGTGGCGGAGGTGGCCGCCGCCGGGGACGCCGTCGCCGTGGTGACGGCGGACGCCGTGGTACCCGGCACCGCCGTCGTGCCGGTGGACGGCCGGGACCCGCTGACCGCACCGGCCGACTACCCCGTCACCGCCGCGGTCGACGCCGTGACCGCCCCCGATCCGGTGGTCACCAGCATGTGGACCGGCGACGTGATGCTCGGCCGCCGGGTCGGCGCCGGGATGGCGGCCGTCGGCGACTGGGAACTCCCGTTCTCGCAGACCGCGGGCCGGCTGGCCGCCGCCGGACTGACCGTGGGGAACCTGGAGTGCACCCTCTCCAAGGAGGGCCGGGCCACCCACGGCGGCGACTCCTTCGGCGCGGACCCGAGGGCGCTCGCGGGCCCTCGCCGGGCCGGCTACGACATCCTCACCCTCGGCAACAACCACCTGGGCGACTACGGGCCCGACGCCCTGGTGCGGACGGTGGCGATCGCCCGCGGGGAGGGCTTCGCCACCACCGGCGCCGGTGCGGACATCGCCGCCGCCCGCGAGCCGGCCCTGGCGACGGCCGGCGGGCTGCGCTTCGCCGTGCTCGCGTTCTGCGCCGTCGGCGAGTCCCCGGAGGCGGGCCCGGCCGCGCCGGGTGTGGTGTGGCAGCGGATGCCGCCGATCACCGGCCCGCTCGCCGAGGGCGACCTCGCGGCGCTGGAAGCGTCCGTGCGCGCCGCCCGCCCGACCGCCGACGTGCTGGTGGTCGTCCCGCACTGGGGCCGCGAGTACTCGCACCGCCCGGTCGCCGAGCAGTACACCGTCGGCCACCGGCTGATCGACGCCGGGGCCGACGCGGTGGTCGGCATGCACCAGCACTGGGTGCAGCCCATCGAGATCTACCGCGGCCGCCCGATCGTGCACGGCCTGGGCAACTTCGTCTTCGACATGACCTTCTCCGAACAGGTCCAGCAGGCCGTGGTCGTCGAACTCGTCCACTGGGGGCGGATCCTGAAGAGCGTCCGGGCCGTGCCGGTGCGGATCGGTACGGGCGGCGTGCCGCACTTCCTCGACCCGGCCGGCGCCGAGGGCCGCGGCATCCTCGGCACCGTCTGGGGCTGACCGAACGTCACATGTCGGACCGGACGGAAGGAAAAGTCACCGCCCGGCGCCGTGTGCCCCTAGCATCGGCTGACCGATCGGTTCGGCGGGCAGGGGGCGGCCTTGGAGACTGCGGCGGACACGGCACGGATCGTCAACGCG
The DNA here is from genome assembly GCF_040683455.1 of Kitasatospora sp. NPDC093679. Taxonomy (NCBI): domain Bacteria; kingdom Bacillati; phylum Actinomycetota; class Actinomycetes; order Kitasatosporales; family Streptomycetaceae; genus Kitasatospora; species Kitasatospora sp. NPDC093679. Next base: position 79,951 of record NZ_JBFBDW010000031.1, on the reverse strand, counting down.
CTCGCGGAGCGCTGGGCGGCCGAACTCGGCGGCACCGGGAGCGGCGGCACGGTCCTCACGGCCGTCGGCGTCTGGCCGCTGCTCGGTCTCCTGGCCGCCGGGGCGGACGGCGCCGCCCGCAAGGAACTGGAGGAGGCGCTCGGCCTGCCCGCCGAGGAGGCGGCCCGGCGCGGACGGGAGCTCCTCGTCCTGCTGCGCGACGTGCCCGGTGCCGGTGCCGCCGTCGGCCTGTGGACCGCGGGCGGCGTCCGACCGGATCCGGGCTGGCTGGCCGAGGTCGGACGGCACACCCGCGGCACCCTCAAGGGCGTGCCCGCGCTCGACCGGCTCGTCCTCGACCGGTGGGCCCGGAAGCACACCGGCGGCCTCGTCCGGTCCATGCCCCTGGAGGTCGACCGCGACCTGCTGCTGGTGCTGGCCAGCGCCGTGGCCGTCCGCACCCGCTGGCGGTACGCCTTCCAGGAGAGCTGGCAGCACGCCGACTCCGGTCCGTGGGTCGGCCGGCCGATCGCCGCACTGCGGCTCGACGGCACCGAGCTGTTCGACCACCTCGCGGTCGCCGAGACCGCCGCCGGCCCGGTCACCGAAGTGCGCCTGCCCGGCACCGCCGAGACCGACGTCCACCTGCTGCTCGGCACCGAGGACGCCCCGCTCGGCCCGGTCCTCGCGGCGGGCCTCGCACTGCTGGACGGCCGCGCCCGGCGCATCCCGGCGGCCGAGCTGCCGACCGGCGGGCCGTGGCCGGGCCTGACGACCGAAACCCTGGACAGCGCCACCCCCGGGGACCGGCTGGACCTGACCACCGCGGCCTTCACCGTCGACACCACGCACGACCTGCTCGAACGGGCGGAGCTGTTCGGCCTGCGCACGGCGAGCGAACGGGACTCCTTCCCGGGGATCTGCCGCACCCCGCCGCTGCAGGTCTCCCAGGCCAGGCAGCAGGCCACCGCCGTCTTCGGCGCCCGCGGCTTCGAAGCCGCCGCCGTCACCGCCGTCGGCATGACCCGAGGCACGGCCGCACGCCCGTCCGTGCTGCACCGGGTCACCGTCGCCCGGGTCCGCATCGACCGGCCGTTCGCCTTCCTCGCCGTGCACCGGCCGACCGGCCTGGCCCTGGCCTGCGGCTGGATCACCGAACCGGCGGGCGCACACCCGTCACCGTGAGGCGCTAACCTGCCGGGCATGGTCGATGAGATGTGGGCGGGCGTCCGGGAGCGGGTCGGGGCACTGGGCGGCACGGTCGGCTTCTTCGGCGCTGCGACGCACGGCTTCCGGCTCGACCCGGTCCTCGCACCGGCCGAGGTCGAGGCCCTGGAGACCCGGCTCGGCACGACGCTCCCCGACGAGTACCGCAGCTTCCTGCTGCAGGTCGGCGCCGGTGGCGCCGGCCCCTGCCACGGGGTGTACCCGGTCCACCGCACCGGGAGCGGCTGGGCCTGGTCCGGCGACGGCGCCGACCTGGCCGACCTGGACCGGATCGCCGAGCCCTTCCCCGCCACGGGCCCCGAGGCGCTCGCAGTGCTGGTCGCGCAGCGCCCCGACGAGGAGTCCTTCGAGGACGAGGACGAGTACGACACCGCCATGGAGGAGTGGGACGACCGCATGGGCGACCTGCTGTGGGCCGCGGACCGCACCGTCGGCGCGATCGTCCTGTGCCACCTGGGCTGCGGCCAGCGCGAGTGGCTGATCGTCAGCGGCCCCGAGCGCGGCCGGATCTGGTCCGACAACCGCATCGACGACCTCGACCTCGCCCCGCTGCTCGACCCCGACGGCCGGCCCGTCACCTTCGCCCGCTGGTACCTCGACTGGCTCGACGAGGCCGAGCAGCACCTGCGTCAGCGGGCAGGCTGAGCCCGGACTCCCGTGAGCGCGCCGCCCCGGTGCGCAGCACCCCGCGCCCGCCGTCCGGAGGACCCGGCCGGCCGCCCCGGCGCGGCGGCGGCGCCCGCCGGGGAGGCTGTCGGAGCATGTGGCGAATGATGAGACGAACCCGGGCGACGGCGGCGGTCTCCGCCGCAGCCGTTCTGCTGCTCCTCGCCGGTGCGCCCGCAGGTGCCGCCGCACCCGCCGGCGCGGCGCTCACCCCGCCGGACCCGTACTTCCCGCTCAGCGGCAACCAGGGCTACGACGTCCGCCACTACGACCTCGACCTCGACTTCACCCCGGCGAGCCACCTGCTGGACGCCCGGGCGACCATTACCGCGACCGCCGACCGCCCGCTCGCCTCCTTCCGCCTGGACTACTCGGGCCCGGCCGTCCAGGAGGTCATGGTCGACGGCAGGACCGCCGCGTACCGGCGGGACGGCCAGAAGCTGACCGTCACCCCCGCCCGCCCGATCCGCCCCGGAGCGGTGTTCGGCGTCGTGGTCCGCTACCGGGGCACCCCCGAGCGGATCTCCGACCCGGCCCTCGGCGACTACGGCTGGATCAACACCCCGGACGGTGCCGTCGCCCTCAACGAGCCCGACGGAGCCCGCACCTGGTACCCCCTCAACGACGACCTGCGGGACAAGGCCACCTACACCTTCCGGATCACCACCCCGACCGGGGTCACCGCCCTCGCCAACGGTGAACCGGCCGGCCCGCCGCAGACCCGCGACGGCCGCACCACCGTCACCTGGCAGATGCGCAAGCCGATGGCCGGCTACCTGTCGATGGTCGCGATCGGCGACTTCCGGGTCACCCGCAGCACCGACGGCGGCCTGCCCAACATCACCGCCTACGACCCGACCGGCAGGGGCGACGGCCTGCTGCATCCGGCCACCGCCCAGGCGGTCGCCTGGGAGCGGGAGCGCTTCGGCGCGTACCCCTTCGACTCGACCGGCGGCATCATCGACCGGATCGGCGTCGGCTACGCCCTGGAGACCCAGAGCCGCCCGGTCTACGACGGGGGCACCGACGAGCTCACCGTCGTCCACGAGATCGCCCACCAGTGGTACGGCGACAGCGTCACCCCCTCCACCTGGCGCGACATCTGGCTGAACGAGGGCTTCGCCACCTACACCGAATGGCTGTGGCAGGAGGACCACGGCGGCCCCACCGTGCAGCAGGTCTTCGACACCTACTACGAGACGCCCGCCGGCGACCGGTTCTGGACCCTGGAGACCGGCGATCCCGGCCGCGACGAGATGTTCAACTACGACGCGGTCTACATCCGCGGCGCGATGACCCTGCACGCCCTGCGCACCACCATCGGCGACCGCGACTTCTTCGACCTGCTCCGCACCTGGGCGAGTACCCACCGCTACGGCACGGTGGACACCGGTGACCTGCTGCGGCTCGCCGAGAAGATCTCGCACCGCGACCTCGGCCCGCTCTTCGAGGCCTGGCTCCACACCGCGGCCAAGCCCCCGCTGCCGACACCGTCGCACTGACCCTCCGTCCGGACGCCGGCGGCGCCGCCCGTGGCGCGCCCCGCCGGCGTCGGGTGTTCGTGGCGCCCCGTCAGGTGTGCCCGAGGAGCGCCGCGGTGGGCTTTCCGGCCTCTTGACCGGAACCGGACGACCTGCCCCGCGGACCGTGGTTGACCGGGCCCCGGACGGGGCAGAGATCCGGTACGCGTGGGGAACGGCGCAGGTGGGCAGAGGTCCGCCCGTGCCGGTGACCGAGGAGGTGACGGTGATGATCAGGATCAAGGTGGTGTCACGCCCCGTCCGGGGCAAGCCGAGGCCTCCGCTCGATCTGCGGACCCCGTCGGGTCGGCCGCTGCCCTACTGAGCACCGGCTCACCGAGCATTGGCCCACTGAGCACCGGCGGCAGGCGGTGACACACCCGCCGGGCAGGCGCACCGGGCGCGTGAGCGGGCCGTCCGCCGCGGGGTTTGCGTGCGGTCGGGCCGGGCAGGCGGACACTCCTGTTCCGCGGACGGAGCAGGAGGCGGACCGTACGGCCCGTCCCGGTCCGGGGCGCAGTAGCCTGGAGGGTTCTGCGTCCCGCACGGCGAAGGGAGCCTGCCGTGGCCCATGCCGATCGCGACCTCGCCATGCTCGGCGAGAACGTCGAACCCGCCGGTGCACTGAGACCCGAGACCCTCGACCGGGTCCGCGCGGTGGTGGCCGAACACGCCCGCGACGGGGAGGACCGGCGGCTGCTGCTGGAGGTGCTCGGCCTGGCCGGCGACGAGCCGGCCGCCCACGACGCCTCGGCCGACGTCACCCGGACGGAGGGACCGGAGGGCGGCGGGCGGCCGCATCCCTCACACTGACGGCCCGCGGATCGGCGGACACCCCGTCCGGGCCGCGGCCGAGCCCCGGCCGACCTCCGGCCGAGCCCTGCCCGAGGAGGAGCGATGGCGTTCCCGCACCACCCCCACCGTGCGCCCGAGGACGGGCCCGAGACGCCGCGGCGCGACCGCGCCGTGCTCGGCGCCCTCGGGGCACTGCTCGACGACCTCGCCGCCCTCGGCCACGGACACGCCCGCCCGGACGACCCGGACACCGACGAGGCACCCGACACCGCCCACGGCCTCGAACGCCGAGCCCCACACCCGGGCGACCTGACGGCGACCGCCTGATCGGGCCATCCCGTAGGGGTGCGTGGGGGCACCCCGGGCCGAAGGCTGGGGGTGCCCCCACGCACCCCTGGTGGTTCACCCCGTGCGCCTCGGACGACCGGCCCTACCGGATGCCCGGGCCGGTCCCCGCAAGGGGGAGGACGGCCCAGACGGTCTTGCCCGCGGGGTGCTCGGCCACGCCCCAGGACGAGCTCAGCCGCTCGACGATGAAGAGGCCGTGGCCGCTCGGCCGGGCGGCGTCGTGCGGGCGCCGCGGCAGGGGGCGGGCCGGTCCGGCGTCGACCACCTCGATCCGGACGGCCGCGTGGGCCGGGGAGAGCGCCAGTTCGAGCGGCCCGTCGGCGTGCTGGGCGGCGTTGGTGAGCAGCTCCGCCACGACCAGGCGGATGCAGTCGGCGGCCGGGCCGGCCGGGTCCACGCCCCAGGAGGCGAGCACCGCCTCGGCGAACCGCCGTCCGGCGCGGGCCCGTCCGCCGCCGTCGAAGGCGATCGTAGCGCGGGCGGCGACCGCCGCAGGGACGTCCCCCGTCCCCTCGCGGCGACTGCTGTCGGCGGCGGCTGTCACGGCTGCCGTCCGCTGCCCCGGAACTCCGCGGTGGAGCCGAGCACGGCGAAGACGGTGTCGGCGCCGGTCATCGCGAGCAGGCGCCGCATCTGCGGCGGCAGTGCGCAGAGCACCAGCCGGACGTCCCGCTCCTGGGCCCGGGTGCGCAGCCGGAGCAGCAGGTTGAGTCCCGAGGAGTCGCAGAAGCCGACACCGGCGAGGTCCAGGCACAGCGTGGTGGCCGCCGCGGCGAGGGCCGCCTCCAGGTCCGGGCGGGCGGCGTTCGCGCCGTCCAGGTCCAGGTCGCCCTCGACGGCGCAGACGACCGCACCGTCGAATGCCGCTGCCACGACGGTGCGGACGCCGGCGTCCGTCGCCGTTCCGGTCGCCTGGTCGGTGTCGCCGGTGCCCATTGCGCTGCCCTCCCGCCGCGGCCCTGCGCGGGGCCGCCGTGCCGTCCATCACCTTCCGTGGGGATGCGTATCACCCGCATGGATTCGTACCACACGTCCGCCCGCCGATTCCCCTTCCGGTCTTCCGCGCGCACCGGCGACTTCCGTCCGTCCGCCCGTCGATCGGGCCGCCGAGCAGGGCTTGTGTGTACGCGGCGTAGGGTAGTGTCGCCTGCGGCCAGGCCGCCCGCGCGGCCGGCGGTCGCGCCCGGGACCGTGCGCGGCTCCATCACCACCGGGGCAACTCGGCCGTGACGAGGGGAACGTGGCCGTGACGGAGACGCAGCCGGGCCGGATCGCGAACGGCGTCCTTCCCGCGGGGCCCAACCCGCCGGGTACGGTGGGTGAGCCGGACCTGCGCAATCTGCTGGCCGGTCTGACGGCCGTCCGCGACGGCGACTTCGGCACCCGGCTGCCCGACGACGCCGACGGACTGCTCGGCGAGATCGCCGGCGTGTTCAACGGCATGGTCGACCAACTGTCGCTGTTCACCTCGGAAGTGACCCGGGTGGCGCGCGAGGTCGGCACCGACGGGCGGCTCGGCGGCCAGGCCGAGGTGCCCGGGGTGTCGGGGACGTGGAAGGACCTGACGGACTCGGTCAACGCCATGGCCGGCAACCTGACCACCCAGGTCCGCGACATCGCGCAGGTGGCGACGGCGGTGGCGAAGGGCGACCTCTCGCAGAAGATCGACGTCGCCGCCCGCGGCGAGATCCTGGAGCTCAAGAACACCGTCAACACGATGGTCGACCAGCTCTCCTCCTTCGCCGACGAGGTGACCCGGGTGGCGCGAGAGGTCGGCAGCGAGGGACGGCTCGGCGGGCAGGCGCAGGTGCCGGGCGTCGCCGGCACCTGGCGCGACCTGACGGATTCGGTCAACTTCATGGCCGGCAACCTGACCGACCAGGTCCGCAACATCGCCCAGGTGACCACGGCCGTGGCGAAGGGCGACCTCTCGCAGAAGATCACCGTCGATGCGCGCGGCGAGATCCTGGAGCTCAAGAACACCGTCAACACGATGGTCGACCAGCTCTCGGCGTTCGCGGACGAGGTGACCCGGGTGGCGCGCGAGGTCGGTACCGAGGGCATCCTCGGCGGCCAGGCGCAGGTGCCCGGCGTCGCCGGCACCTGGCGCGACCTGACCGTCTCGGTGAACTCCATGGCGGGCAACCTGACCGACCAGGTCCGCTCCATCGCGCAGGTGGCGACGGCGGTGGCGAAGGGCGACCTCTCGCAGAAGATCAACGTGACGGCCCGCGGCGAGATCCTGGAGTTGAAGGAGACCATCAACACGATGGTCGACCAGCTCTCCTCCTTCGCCGGGGAGGTGACCCGGGTGGCCCGCGAGGTCGGGACGGAGGGCCGGCTCGGCGGTCAGGCGGACGTCCGGGACGTGTCGGGCACCTGGCGGGACCTCACCGAGTCGGTCAACGTCATGGCGGACAACCTGACCGCGCAGGTGCGGTCGATCGCCGAGGTGACGACGGCGGTCGCGCGCGGCGACCTGAGCCAGAAGATCCGGGTCGACGCGCGCGGCGAGATCCTGGAGCTGAAGGAGACCATCAACACGATGGTCGACCAGCTCTCGGCGTTCGCGGACGAGGTGACCCGGGTGGCGCGCGAGGTCGGTACCGAGGGCAACCTCGGCGGCCAGGCCACCGTCCGCGGTGCCTCCGGCACCTGGAAGGACCTCACGGACAACGTCAACGTGATGGCGTCCAACCTGACCGGGCAGGTCCGTTCGATCGCCCAGGTCGCGACCGCCGTCGCCCGCGGCGACCTCAGCCAGAAGATCACCGTCGAGGCGAAGGGTGAGGTCGCCGCCCTGGCCGGCGTGATCAACACCATGGTGGACACGCTCTCGGCGTTCGCGGACGAGGTGACCCGGGTGGCGCGCGAGGTCGGCACCGAGGGCACCCTCGGCGGGCAGGCCCGGGTGCCGAACGTCGCCGGCACCTGGAAGGACCTCACCGACAACGTCAACTTCATGGCGCACAACCTGACCAGCCAGGTCCGCAACATCGCCCAGGTCACCACCGCGGTGGCGAAGGGCGACCTGACGCGCAAGATCGACGTCGACGCCCGCGGCGAGATCCTGGAGCTCAAGACCACCATCAACACCATGGTCGACCAGCTCTCCGCGTTCGCCGCCGAAGTCACCCGGGTGGCCCGGGAGGTGGGCACCGAGGGCACCCTCGGCGGCCAGGCCGAGGTCGAGGGCGTCTCCGGCACCTGGAAGCGCCTCACCGAGAACGTCAACGGCCTCGCCGGGAACCTCACCCGGCAGGTCCGGGCGATCGCCGAGGTGGCCAGCGCGGTGGCGGCCGGCGACCTGACCCGCTCGATCACCGTCGACGCCTCCGGCGAGGTCGCCGACCTCAAGGACAACATCAACTTCATGGTGGAGTCGCTGCGCGAGACCACCCGGGCCAACGAGGAACAGGACTGGCTGAAGACCAACCTGGCCCGCATCTCCGGCCTGATGCAGGGCCGCCGCGACCTCGAGGTGGTCGCCGAGGTCGTGATGGACGAGCTCACCCCGCTGGTCGGCGCCCAGTACGGCGCGTTCTACCTCGCCGAGGACACCCCCGAGGGCACCGAACTGGCCCTGGTCGGCTCCTACGCGCACCGGCCCGGACAGGCCCCCGCCCGCTTCCGCCTCGGCGAGTCCTTCGTCGGCCAGGCCGCCCGCAGCAAGCGCATGATCGTGGTCGACCGGCTGCCCGGCGACTACGTCACCGTCTCCTCGGGCCTCGGCAGCACCACCCCGCTGGAGCTCGTGGTCTTCCCGATCCTGGCCGAGGACCAGGTGCTCGGTGCCATCGAGCTCGCCACCGTGCACGGCTTCACCGCCGTCCACCGCGGCCTGCTCGACCAGCTGATGGAGACCATCGGCGTCAACGTCAACACCATCCTCGCCAACGCCCGCACCGACGAACTGCTCGGCGAGTCCCAGCGGCTGACCGCCGAACTCCAGACCCGCTCCCGCGAACTCCAGTCCCGGCAGGAGGAGTTGCAGTCCTCCAACGCCGAACTCGAGGAGAAGGCCGCCCTGCTGGCCGCGCAGAACCGCGACATCGAGACCAAGAACCTGGAGATCGAGCAGGCCCGCCAGGAGCTGGAGGACCGCGCCCACCAGCTCTCGCTGGCCTCCAAGTACAAGTCCGAGTTCCTCGCCAACATGAGCCACGAGCTGCGCACCCCGCTCAACAGCCTGCTCATCCTCGCCCAGTTGCTCGCCCAGAACCCCACCCGGAACCTGACGGCCAAGCAGGTCGAGTACGCGGGCATCATCCACTCGGCCGGCTCCGACCTGCTCCAGCTCATCAACGACATCCTCGACCTCTCCAAGGTCGAGGCCGGCAAGATGGACATCAGCCCCGAGCGGATCCCGCTCGCCAAGCTGCTGGAGTACGTGGAGGCCACCTTCCGGCCGCTCACCGGCCAGAAGAGCCTGGACTTCCGGATCACCACCGCGGCCGGCGTGCCCGCCGCCCTGCTCACCGACGACTACCGGCTGCGCCAGGTGCTGCGCAACCTGCTCTCCAACGCCGTCAAGTTCACCGAGCGCGGCGGCATCGAGCTGCGGATCGAACCCGCCGCCGCGGAGGCCGTCCCCGGCCTGGCCCGGCACGGCGGCCCGGTGGTGGCCTTCCACGTCATCGACACCGGCATCGGCATCGCCCCGCAGCACCTCGACAGCGTCTTCGGCGCCTTCCAGCAGGCCGACGGCACCACCAGCCGCAAGTACGGCGGCACCGGCCTCGGACTCTCCATCAGCCGCGAGATCGCCTACCTGCTCGGCGGCGCCATCACCGCCGAGAGCACCCAGGGCCGCGGCAGCACCTTCACCCTGTACCTCCCCACCGAGCACCCCGACGCCGCCGAGCCGCGCCCGGCGGACCAGGCACAGCCCGCCGGCCCGCAGGAACGGACCGCCCCCGTCGCCCCGGCGCCCGTGCTGCGCAAGCGGCTGCTGGTCATCGAGGAGCGGCCGCGCGGTCTGCTCTCGATGGTCGCCGAGAGCGCCGCCGCCGACCTGGCCGCGCACGCCGACCCCGGCGACCCGCGCGGGCCGGTCGAGATCGTCGCGGCCGCCGGCGCCCAGGAGGCCGCAGCCCTGCTCGCCGACCAGGCCTTCCACTGCGTCGTGCTGGACCTCGACCTCCCGGACGGCGCCGCCGCGGCCTTCCTCGACTCGATGGGCCGCGACCCCGCCCTGCACGGCGTGCCCGTCCTCGCGCACAGCGGCCGCCGCACCGGGGGCCACGAGGAGACGCTCGCCGTCCGGTCCGCCCAGCCGCCGGTCGACATGCTCTCCAGCCTGGACGAACTCCGCGAACGCATCGCCCTGCACCTGAGCGCCGACCGCCCCGGCGACGTCCTGCCGCTGGTCCGCGGCGAGGAGACCGCCGGCCCCGTCGCCCAGGACGTGGACGGCACGCTCGCCGGGCGGACGGTGCTCGTCGTCGACGACGACGACCGCAACCTGTACGCCATCACCGGCATCCTCGAACTGCACGGCATGACGGTGCTGCAGGCCGAGAACGGGCGCGCGGGCATCGAGACGCTCACCCGGCACCCCGGCGTCGACCTCATCCTGATGGACGTGATGATGCCGGAGATGGACGGCTACACCGCCACCACGGCGATCCGCGCCATGCCCGCCCACGCCGACCTGCCGATCATCGCGGTCACCGCCAAGGCCATGCCGGGCGACCGGGAGAAGAGCATCGCCTCCGGCGCCACCGACTACGTCACCAAGCCGGTCGACGCCCGCGACCTGGTCGCCTGCATCCGGCGCAGCCTCGGCAGCGGCGTCGCGGAGGTCCGGGCATGAGCACCGACCTCCCCGCGTCCGGCGAACTTCCGGCCGAGGCCCCTGCGGAGACCGCCGAGGTGTCACCGGAGACCGCCGAGACCGCCGAGGCCGCCGAGTTGCCCCTGCCCGGGCCGCGCCGGACGGACGGCCCGGTGCCGGGCGTCCTCGGCAGGCTCGCCTCCACCGTCGAACGGCTGCGCCGGGAGGTCCGCGAGGCCCAGGCCGCCGCCGACGGACGCGCGCTGATCGAGCTGGCCAAGGGCATCCTGATCGGGCGGCTCACCTGCGGTCCGGCCGAGGCCGAGGCCCAGCTCGCCGCGCTCGCCGAGCGGGCGAACGTCACCGTGCTGGAGCTGGCCGCCGACATCATCAACCAGGCCGCGCAGGACGGCATCGCCGACACCGCACGGGAGTTCGTCGCCGCCGGCGGACCCGCCCCGCGTGGCGGCGACCGGTCCGCGCCCGCCGAGCCGGTCTCCCCGGCGCTGCGGCTGCGCACCGCCGAAGCCGCCGCCATGGCCGCCGACGACATCCACACGGTCGCGCGCTCCGTGCTCGACCACGCCCTCGCCCCGCTGGACGCCGGTGCCGCGGTCATCTGGGAGGCCCAGCCGGACGGTTCGCTCCGGCTCGCCGGCTCGGCCGGGTTCACCGCCGAGGAGGCCGCCCGCTGGCACTACGTCCCGCCCGGCGTCCCCACCCCGGCGCGCTCCGCGCTCACCGCCCGCGACCTCGTCCGGTTCGACTCGGTCGCCTCCGGCCCGCCCGGCATCGGCCGCCGCCAGCTCACCGGTACCCGGATCGCCGTGCCGGCCGGCATCGGCGGCCGGCTCACCTGCGTCCTGGAGATCTGCTGGGCCGCCCGCACCGCCGAGCAACCCCCGGCCGTGCTGCGCCAGTTCGAGGCGCTGGCGGAGCTCTGCGCCCGCGCCCTGGAGTCGGCACCGGAGATCCCGCCCGGCGCACTGATCCCGGCCGCCGACGCCCGCCTGCGGGAACTGCTCGACCTGGTCGACGGCCTGCACGATCCCGGTCTGCTGCTCAAGCCGCTGCTCGACGACCGCGGCGCCGTCGCCGACTTCCTGATCAGCCACGTGAACACCCGCTTCGTCGACTTCGCGGGCCGCCCGGCCGCCGCGGTTGCCGGCGCCACCCTGCTGGAGGCGTACCCGCTGAGCGCGGAGCCCGGCGGCCTCTTCCAGCTCGTCGAGCACGTCCACGCCACCGGCGAGCCGTACCGCTCGGCGAACCTCGGCCTGGCCGCGCTGATCGACGACGTCCCGCTCACCGTCACCGCCGAGGCCGCGCTCAGCCGCCACGGCGACCACGTGGTCTGCGTGTGGCGCACCCGGGACGAGTCCAGCCGTGTCGCCAGCCTGCTCCAGCACGCCCAGCGCCTCGGCCGGATCGGCGGGTTCGAGGAGGACCTGCGGACGGGCGCGGCCACCTGGAACGAGACCGTCTTCGACCTGTACGGGCTGCCGCCGACGGCGCCGCCGGTGACCCTCGACCAACTCGCCGCCCACTGCCACCCCGACGACCGGCACGCTATCGGGCGCTTCGTGCGCACCCTGTTGCACCACCGCCGGCCGGCCGACACCGCCTTCCGGCTCAACCGGCCCGACGGCGTCGTCCGGCACATCCGGATCGTCGCCGAGCCGGTGCTGGACCAGTGGTCCCGGCTCGCCGCCGTCCGCGGCGCCTACCAGGACGTCTCCGCCCAGCACTGGACGGAGGTCGCGCTCGCCGCCACCCGCGAGCAGCTGGCCCACACCGAGGAGCAGGCAGCCGCCCGCAACCGGCTGGCGCTGCAACTCCAGCACGCCATCATGCCGGTGGGCCGCGGCCCGCTCGACCTCACCGGGCTGCGGATCGCCGTCCGCTACCGCCCCGCCGAGAAGGACCACATGGTCGGCGGCGACTGGTACGACGCCGTCACGCTGCCCAGCAAGCGGATCCTGCTCTGCGTCGGCGACGTCGCCGGACACGGCATCGAGGCCGCCACCGGCATGGTCGCCCTGCGCAACGCGCTGCGGGGCCTGGCCGCGACCGGCTCCGGTCCGGCCCAACTGCTGGGCTGGCTGAACAACGTGACGCACCACCTGACCGACCACGTCACGGCCACCGCCGTCTGTGCGCTCTACGACCCCGCCGACCGCACCCTGAGCTGGGCCCGCGCCGGGCACCTGCCGCCGGTGCTGCTGCGGCGCGGCCGCGCCGAGACGGTCCCGCCGCTCGGCGGCATCCTGCTCGGTGCGCTCGCCGACGCGGACTACGAGGAGGGCACCCTCCAACTGGAGGCCGGCGACACCCTGATGATGTACACCGACGGTCTGATCGAGCGGAAGGACCGCACCCTGCAGGAGTCGCTCGACGGCCTGGTCGCGCTCACCGAGCGGGCCTTCGGCGCGGCCCGGGACGCCCGGGACCCGGCGTCGCTGGAGCGCCGCCTCGACCACCTGCTCACCCACAGCAGCGCCGACACCGACGACGACACCTGTCTGATCGGCATCCAGGTCTGCTGACGCCGTCCCGGCCCGCACACGTGACCGGCCGCACGCACGGCACCGGGCCGGTCGCCGACTCCTCGGCGACCGGCCCGGGTCACGGGCGGCCGGGACTACCAGCGGTACCAGCGGGCCCGCGAACCGCCTGTCGTGGTGCCGCGGGCGACGAAGCCGACCAGCCACACCGCCAGGACGATCACGGCGATCCACCACAGTGCCTTGAGCGCGAACCCCAGGCCGAACAGCAGCAGCGCGAGCAGCAGGACCAGGACGACGGCGAGCATGCGCGTTCTCCTCTCACGGTGACGGACTGTGCACCGCTCCGGCTGCCCCGGCCCGGCCCGATCATGCGTGCCGCGGACCCGCCGCGTCAGTCGGCCGGGTCGCCGCCGCCCGGGACGTGGGCGAGCGCGGCCGCGGTGAAGGCGCGGAGCGCGGCGCTGCGGTAGGCGCTCTCGCGGTGGAGCAGCACGACCGTACGGGTGGGCAGCGGCGGATCGGTGGGCACCTCGGAGAGGTCCGGGTACTGCCGGACGGCCCGGTCCGGCAGCACGCTGGCCAGGGCGCCCGCGGCGACCAGGTCGGCGATCACCGCGATCGAGGCCGCCTCCACCGCGGCCGCCAGCGCGAGGCCGTTCTCGGCGGCGTAGGCGTCCAGGTGGCGCCGGGTGGCGAAACCGCCGCTGAGCAGGGCGAGCGGGTGCCCGGCCAGCTCGGCCGCGGGCAGCGGCTCCCGCCGCCCGGCGAGCGGATGGGCCGGGCCGACGGCCAGCACCAGGCCCTCCGGGAAGAGCGGCTGCGCGGCGATCCCCGGACGGTGGGTGCCGCCGAAGGCGATGCCCAGGTCGAGCGCGTCCTCGGCGAGCTCGGCCTCGATCCGGTCCTGCGGGACCTCCCGGACGTCCAGGACGATCCCCGGGTGCGCGGCGTGGAAGGCCGCGACCAGCGGTCCGGTCAGGTAGGCGCTGAAGGTCGGCGTGGTGGCCAGCCGCAGCGTGCCGCGCGACAGGTCCTGCACGTCCTGCACCGCGCGCTCGGCGGTCGCGAGTTCGCGCAAGGCCAGCCGGGCGTGCCGCAGGTACGCCTCGCCGGCGTCGGTGGGCCGCACCCGCCGGCCGGTGCGGTCGAGCAGCTCCACGCCGAGCGACCGTTCGAGCTGCCGGACCTGGTGCGAGAGCGTCGGCTGGGAGAGGTGCAGGGCCTCGGCGGCCCGGGTGAAGCTCCCGTGCTCCGCCACGGCGAGCAGGTAGCGCAGGTGGCGCAGTTCCATGGCCTGATCATAGATGTGGTCGATGGGAGTCATGGAATCTCCGTCTTGGACGCTATACCCGCTGGTCGGGCAGAGTCGACGCCATGCAGCAGATCACCGACGGGCTGCGGCGCTTCCGCCGCGAGGCCTTTCCCCCGCGGGCCGCGCTCTTCGCGGACCTGGCCGTCCGGCACCGGCCCGGCACGCTCTTCGTCGGATGCTCGGACAGCCGGGTGGTGCCCGAGCTGATCACCCAGAGCGAGCCCGGGGAGCTCTTCGTCGTCCGGACGGCCGGCAACCTGGTGCCCCCGCACCCGGCCGGCGCGGACGGGATCGCCGCCAGCATCGAGTACGCGGTCGGCGTGCTGGGCGTGGGCGACGTCGTGGTCTGCGGGCACTTTGGCTGCGGGGCGATGACCGCGCTCGTCACCGGAGAGGGCCTCGACCGCCTGCCGTCGGTCGCCGCCTGGCTGCGGCACGGTGCGGGCGTCGCCGCCGAGGCGGACCCCGGCGCCGCGGACGCCCCGGTCGAGGACCGGGTGGCCGCCGTGGTGCGGGCCAACGTCGTCGCCCAGCTCGACCGGCTGCGCACCCACCCGGTCGTCGCCGAGGCGCTGGACCGGCGGGCGCTGACCCTGCACGGCTGGGTCTACGACATCGCCTCCGGCACGGTCGAGGCGTACGACCGGGAAACCGGCGGCTTCGCCCCGCTGCCCTGCTGACGGCGGTCGGCCTCATGGCTGAGCGGTCATCAGAACATCACTCCACCGGGTGAATTCCCGGCCCGGCGGCGGTTCCCGGAAATAGCACGGGGATTCGGCCGGTTCGGGTACCACGGGCGGCCGCAGGGCCGCCGGCGTACCGAGGAGGGTGTTATGAAGATCGGCATCATCGGGGCCGGGAACATCGGCGGCAACCTCACCCGTCGGCTCACGGCCCTCGGCCACGAGGTGCGGGTGGCCAACTCGCGCGGCCCGCAGTCGTTGACGGCGCTCGCCGAGGAGACGGGGGCGACTCCCGTCGCGGCGACGGAGGCCGCGCTCGGCGCGCAGGTGGTCGTGGTGACCGTCCCGCTGAAGCGCGTGCCGGACCTGCCGGCCGGGTTGTTCGACGGCGCCGCCGACGGCTTCGTGGTGATCGACACCGGCAACTACTACCCGCAGCAGCGGGACGGCCGGATCGCCGGGATCGAGGACGGGCTGACGGAGAGCCGCTGGACGAGCCGACAGCTCGGCCACCCCGTCGTCAAGGCGTTCAACGGCACCTACGCCCAGGACCTGCTGGACGCGCCGCGCCCCCAGGGCGACCCGGAGCGCATCGCCCTGCCGGTGGCCGGCGACGACCCGGCGGCCAAGGAGCTGGTCCGCGCCCTCATCGACGAGCTCGGCTTCGACACCGTGGACGCCGGCACCATCGACGAGTCCTGGCGCCAGCAGCCCGGCACCCCGGTGTACGGGCTCCGCGGCGGCGTGGCGCAGGTGGAGAAGGCCCTGTCCGAGGCCTCGCCCGAGCGGTCGGCGGCCTTCCGCGGCTGACCGCACGGCGAGGCGACGGCCCGGTACAACGACGGGCCGGACACGACGGGCCGGACACGACGGGCCCGGTACGGCGGCCCGCCCGGAGGGGGCTGCCGCACCGGGCCCGGACGGGCGGTGCGACCGCAGGTCAGCCGGTCGGCCCGTCCACCACGGAGTTGCCGGTCACGGCGCCGCTTGTGCCGTCCACGGTGACCAGGTGCCGGACACCGTCCGTGCCGACCACCACCGCCTGCCAGCTGCGGCCGCCGCCCTGCCGGTCGGCCGGGCGCAGCGACTCGACCTTGCCGCCGGGCACGGCCGCGGCGGCCTTCGCCACCGCGTCGCCCGCGGCGAGCTCGGGCAGCGGTGCGGGGGCGAGGTGCGGTATCGCCCTGCCGTCCGACGGGCCGGCCTCCGCCGGGTCGCCCACCGCCGGGCGGCCCGCCGTCCGCTGCTCGATCACGATCCGCCGCCCGTCCTCACCACGGACGACCCGCTGCTTGCCACCGACGGGCCCGACGGGCTCGCCGTCCCGGAAGGCGACCCGGGAGCCGTGGTGCTCCTCCGCATGGTGGACGGCGGCCGCCGCGGCACCACCCAGCACGACCACGGCCGCACCGACCCCGACCCAGCGGGCCGTCCGCCCGCGCACCCACCGCCCGACGGTCGTCCGCCGACCGCCCGGACCGACCGCCCCCGGCACCTTGCCGGTCTCCGCACCCGGCTCCGCCGGGCCCACAGGCTCGCTCATCGGCCGCTCTCCTCATCGCTCGTCTCCGCACGGTGTCGCCGCACCCCGCGGGCCCTCGCCCGGCCGGTACGGCGGCGGCCAGCATGCGGCACCGTTCCTGAAGCGCCGCTGAAGAACCTGAAGACCCCTTCAGGGAGCCGCCGGGACCACCTGTCACCCTGTAGCGCATGCGGGTACTGGTGGTGGAGGACGAACGGCGGCTGGCCGCGGCGCTGCGGCACGGCCTGACGGCCGAGGGCTTCACGGTGGACGTCGCCCACGACGGCGTCACCGGCCTCGCCCGCGCCGCCGAGCAGCCCTACGACGTGATCGTGCTGGACATCATGCTGCCCGGCCTCAACGGCTACCGGGTCTGCTCGCTGCTGCGCGCCGCCGGCCACGACGCGGGCATCCTCATGCTGACCGCCAAGGACGGCGAGTGGGACGAGGCCGAAGCGCTGGACACCGGCGCCGACGACTTCCTGTCCAAGCCGTTCTCCTACGTCGTCCTGGTCGCCCGGCTGCGGGCCCTCGCCCGGCGCATCGGCAGCCGGGCACCCCGCGCGACCGTCCTCGGCGACCTGGTGGTCGACGCCGCCGGACGCACCTGCACCCGGGCCGGCACCCCCGTCCGGCTCACCGCCCGCGAGTTCGCCGTCCTCGACCACCTCGCCCGGCGGGCCGGCGAGGTGGTGACCAAACGGGAGATCCTCGACGAGGTCTGGGAGTCCGGACCGGACGGCGACCCGAACATCGTCGAGGTCCACATCAGCGCCCTGCGCCGCAAGATCGACACCCCGTTCGGGCGGGCCGCCCTGCAGACCGTGCGGGGCGCCGGCTACCGACTGGCGGCCGACGGTGGCTGAGCCGACGCCCCCGGTGCCGCACACCCCGGTGCCGCAGTCCCGTGTGCCGCACACCCCGGTGCCGCCCACGCAAGTGCCGCAGTCCGCCGGACCGGTGGCCTGCCCCACCCGCCCCCGCCCCCGCAAGCGCCTCCGCGGCCGGGCCGGCCGCCTGGTGGCGCGCCTCGCCCCGCGTTCGGTGCGCGCCCGGACCACCCTCGCCGCCTGCACCACCGTCGGCGCCGCCCTGCTCGTGGCCTCCACCGCACTCCTCGGCCTGCTGCACGCCAACCTCGAACGCAGCGTCGAGAGCGGCGCCCGCGAACAGGCCGTCGCCGTCGCCCGGCTGGCCGCGGACGCCCGGCTCACCCCGCTGCTCCCGCTCGACCACGGCACCGACTTCGTCCAGGTCGTCGACGAGAACGGCCGGGTGCTGGCCGCCAGCCAGAACCTGGCGGGCCGCCCGGCCGTCACCCCCGTCGGCGGTCCCGACGGCCACACCACCTTCGACCTGCGGCCGTTCGGCGAGGAGCACCGGCAGCGGGTCGCCACCATCACCGCCACCACCCCGTCCGGCCCGGTCATCGTGCACGTCGGCTCCTCGCTGCGCACCGTCGACACCGCCCAGCACGTCGCCGCCGGCGCACTCCTCGTCCTCTGCCCGCTGCTGCTGCTCACCGTCGGGGTCCTCACCTGGCGCACCACCGGCCGCGCGCTCGCCCCGGTGGAGGCGATCCGCGCGGGCGTCGCCGCCATCGGCGACCGGCACCTGGACCTCCGGGTCCCCGTGCCGGCCGCCGACGACGAGATCGCCCGGCTGGCGGGCACCATGAACGCCATGCTGGCGCGGCTGGAGGCCGCCGGCGCACGCCAGCGCCGCTTCATCGCGGACGCCTCGCACGAGCTGCGCAGCCCGCTGGCCGTGCTGCGCACCCAGCTGGAGGTCGCGCTGGCCCACCCCGATCCCGAGGTGCGCACCACCCTGCTCGAAGGCGCCCTGGAGGACACCGACCGGCTGCAGGCCCTCGCCACCGACCTGCTGCTGCTGGCCCGGCTCGACTCCGCCGGGCCCGAGCGCGCCGCCGACTCCTTCGACCCCCTCGATCCGGTCGACCTCGCCGAACTGGTGGCGGGCACCGTGCGGGCCCGGGCCGGTGACCGGCACCCCGTCGGCCTCGACCTGCCGGACGGCGTCGCGGTGGTCGGCAGCAGGCTGTGGCTCGGCCGGCTGCTGACCAACCTGCTCGACAACGCGCAGCGGCACGCCGACCGGGACGTCACCGTCCGCGTCCACCGCGAGGACGGCGCCGGGTACGCCGTTCTGGAGGTCGCCAACGACGGCCCCGAGGTCGCACCCGAGGACCGCGAGCGGATCTTCGAACGGTTCACCCGGCTCGACGACGCCCGCAGCCGCGACCACGGCGGCGCCGGACTCGGCCTGCCGATAGCCCGCGACATCGCCCGCCACCACGGCGGCGACCTCACCCTCGCCCCCGCCCCGGGCACCACCGTCTTCCGCACCCGCCTCCCGCTCGCCCCCGCCCGCAGCTGACCCGACCCGGCACACCACCTGCGGCCCGCCGGGCCCGGCCGGACGGGCTCAGGCCCGGCGGGCCGGACGCCCGGCCTCCAGATGGACGACGGTGCCGGCCTCGCGCGCCTGCAGGGCGGCGGACACCCGGGCCCCGAGGAACGGCGGCAGCCGTCGGACGGCTTCCTCCGGAGGCAGCCAGTTCGCCGCCCTGATCTCCCCGTCGGCGAAGACCAGCCCCTCGGCCTGCTCCGGTGTCAGCGGCGCGGTGTCGAAGACGAAGCAGGCCAGTGCCCGGCCGTGCCTGGTCGCGGAGGCCGGCGTGGTGTCCACCACCAGCAGCCGTCCGACGGGCACGTCCAGGGACAGCTCCTCCATCAGCTCCCGTGCGGCGGCCTGCCCCGGGTCCTCGTGCGCCTCGACCATCCCGCCCGGGAGCTCCAGGTGGTCCTTGTAGCCGGGGTGCAGGACGAGCACCCGCCCGGAGGTGTCGGTGACCAGCGCGGTGGCCGCCGCCATCGGCGCCGGCAGCTGGGCGTAGTGGTCGCGCGGCCCTATCGGCGTCCGGTGGCCGTCGCGCAGCACCGCGGTGTGCGCCCCGCGCTGGGCGTCGACCGCGGCCGCGAGCCGCCGTGCCGCCGGTGGCGCGAGCAGGGCCACGGCCTCGTGCTCGGGGCGGAACGCGGCGGTGCTCGGCAGCACCCACCCGTCGCCGTCGACGGCATGCACGGCGTGGAGGAACACCAGACGGGTGCGCCGACCCGCCGCCGGTGACTCGGTGTCCACGGCCAGCAGCCGGCCGGTCTCGGCGGATCCGCCGAACCGCTCCGCGAGGACGCGCAGGAGCGCGAGCGCGGGTTCCTCGTCCGCGACCGGGCCGCCGGGCAGCGCCCAGGTGCCGCCGTCGCCCGCGCGGACGAGCAGGACCTGCCCCCGGTCGTTGCGGATCAGGGCTTCTGCGTGGACGGCGGGCGCGGGGTCGGGGAGGAGCGGGGTCACGGGCGGGTTCTCCAGCGGGTCCGGCGGCGGTTGTCGCCCGGAGCCTGCCCACCGGGCGCCGTCCGCTACGCACAAGCACGCCGTCCGGCCCGGTGGACCGGCAGGTCCCCGCCCCTGCCCGGCTCCGTTCGTGCCCCGTCCCCGTTCGACCGCCCTCGCCGCGGCGCGCGGTGCACGGCGAGGGCGCGGGCCGGGGCGTCGTGCGCCGTTCGTCCGCCCGTCCACTCCTGCATGCTCCTTCCCGCCGGGGTGGGCGCGGCGCGGCGTCCACACACCGGGCGGAGCCGCGTCCCCGTCACCCCGCGGCCCCGGTGCACCGTCGTCCGGTGTGCTCCGTGGGCCGACGTGGCGGTTCGGGGGTGGTCGGCAGCGGCGGCACCCCCCTGGAGCGGCTTCCGCGCGGTCCGGGTGCACCTGTGAGGGCGACGTTGCGCTGCGCAGCCCCGGCGGGATTCACTGGGACCGAACCGACCGACGCCGGAGGACAGCCATGAGCAGCGCCTTCCCGGCCCGCGGCCAGGATCCGGCCGTGTGGGCCGCGGCCGCCGTGCCGGGCCCGCTGATGCGAGCCCTCGACCAGCGGGGCGGCCTGCCGCACACCGTGCGCCAGGACATCGCCCGGCAACTCGCCGAGGGCACGCCGGCCACCCGGTTGCGGGACCGCATGGAGCGCCGCTGGTGGGAGCGGTACGCGCAGCTGACCGCGCCGGAACTGCTGCAGCGGGCCGACGACATCGCCCTCGACCTGGTGGCCGCGCCGACCTGCCCGCTCGGCTGCGAGGACGGCTGGCTGCCGGACGAGTCCCGGGTGTGCCCGTGGTGCCGGCCCAACAACACCGTCATCGACGTGGCCCCGGACGAGGAACCCGCCGGCCGCCGCCTCGAACCCGAGGAGCAGGCCCGCCGAGCGGCCGAGGTCCGCGCGGCGATGCGCGCCGGCCGCCGCTACCCGCGTCCCGCACGGTGAGCCGCTGACGGACGGACCTTCCCGGCCGAGGTGTCGGCGGCCCCGGGCCCGGGTGGCGTGGTCGTGGGCGGGTCAGGGACGGCGGGTCGGCAGCGGCGCGGTCGGTGGTCAGCGGCCGATCTCGAGGTCGGCCGCGACCTTGCGGGCGGCGGGCGCGAGTTCGGCGTCGATCGCGGGCCAGTCCGCCGCATCGGCCCGGAGCCGACCGGCGGCGGGCGGCCGGGCTTCGAGCATGGCGAGCCTCAGGTGGGTCGGCGGGTGCGAGCGGTCGACGGTGCCGAATTCGCGGGCGGAGAGCCTCAGCAGCCGTTCGCGTTCCAGCGCCGGTACGTCGGCGAGCTGGGCCGAGAGCTCCTCCCACGGTCCGGCGGCGGGTGTCGGGTCGGTGCCGGCGCGGCGGGCCCGTCGGGCCCGGTCGGCCCGCATCCGCAGCAGGGTGGTGTCGACCGTCCGCCGGAGCATCAGGGTCCGCAGCAGCCCGAGGCTCGCCCCGGTGCCGGCGAGGTCGGCGGCGAGCCGGTCGGCGCGGTACTCGGCGGCCTGGCCGGTGCGCAGCGTGAGCCGGTCGAGCAGGTCCAGCAGCGCCCGGGCCACGAGGTTGACCGGGCGCAGCAGCAGTTGCAGGAGCGCCGAGGCCGCCAGCTCCACGAAGGTGCCGAAGGACTGCCGGTACAGGGCGGGCCGGGTCAGCTCCTCCCACTCGTCGAGGGCGGCGAGCGCGGACCGCAGCCACAGTCCGCGGCGGCTGTCGGCGTTGACCTGGTGCCCGAGCTCGTGGCCGAGCAGGGCCAGCCGCTGCCCGGGGTCCAGCACCGCCCACAGCGGGAGGCCGAGCCGCAGCACGTGGCGCCGCCGCAGGCCGATCCGTCCGAATCCCGCGTTGAAGTCCTCGGTGACCAGTATGACGTCCACCGGTCTGCCGCCGAGGGCCCGTGCCACCCGGTCGGTCAGGGCGAACAGCCCGGGGGCGTCACCGCGGTACAGCCGGGCGGTGTCGCGCGGCAGCCGTCCGAGTCGCGGGCGGAGCGAGAGGACGAGCGCGGCGGCGAACAGTCCGAGCACCCGCAGGGGCCAGGTGGGGGCCGCGATCAGCAGGCCGGCGGCACAGACGGCCAGGGCGAGGGTGGTGAGGTGGACGGCGCCGGCGAGGGCGTTGGCGCCGAGCCAGGCCGGGTCGCGGACGGCCGGGCGGTCGGCGGCGACCGCCGTGTAGACCCGCTCGACCCGGCCCCGCACGGTGCGGCGGGCTGCCTCCTCCTTGCGCCGGCGGCGGTCGGTGCGCCGCCGTTCGCGGGCGGAGGCGGCCGGGGCGGGCGCGGGGGAGGGGTCGAGGTTCCACTCGCAGGAGGGGCACCAGGAGGTGAAGCGCGGGTCGTCGGCCACCGGGGACGAGCACGCCGGGCAGGCCGCGGGGTCGGCCGCGCGAACTCGGGTCACGCCACATGATCTTGCCACTGAGGCCGCCCGGCGGGAAGGGGCACCACGGCTTCCGGGTGGTTCCGTCCTTCCGCGCACGGGCGGCGCGCTGAGGGTCCGGGCGTGCCGTACTCAGGCGGTCCGCCCGCGGGCCCAGGCGGCGGTGCGGCGCGGCGGGGCGGCCGGGGCGGCCGGGGCCGTCCGTGCCGGGGCGGTGGCACCGCGGTCCGTGGGGCCGGTGCGGTCGCCGTCCGCCGTCCCGTGCCCGCCGGCCGGCCCGCCGGGCCGGACGGGGAGCCGACCGGGCAGCGCCAGTCCGGCGCCGACCGCGCCGACGAGGCAGATCGCCGCGGCCACCAGGCAGGCGAGGTGGAAGGCGTCCATGAAGGAGGTCTGCACGGCGGTCAGCAGGTCGGCCCGGCCGAGGCCCGAGGCCGTGCCGAGTGCGGAGGCGACGGAGTCCTCGGCCGCCGCGGCCGTCCGGGACGGAAGTCCGGAGAAGGCGGTGTCGGCGAGCCGGCTCGCGTAGAGCGAGGTGAAGACGGAGCCGAGGACGGCCACGCCGAGGGTGCCGCCCGCCTCGCGGGTGGCGTCGTTGACGGCGGAGCCGACACCGGCCTTGGCCGGCGGCAGCACGCTCAGGATCGACTCGGTGGCCGGTGCGGTGGTGAGCCCGAGGCCGAGGCCGATCAGCACCATCTGGCCCACGATCCGCTCGTACGACACGAAGGCCGGCGAGGCGGCGATCCAGGCGAAGGAGACGCCCAGCAGGACGAGGCCCGTGGTGACCACGGCGCGGGTGCCGAGCCGGGCGACCAGGGCGACACCGCCGAGCGAGCCGACCGCGATGGTCAGGGCCACCGGCAGGATGCGGACGCCGGTGGAGAGCGTGCCGTACCCGCGGATGAACTGGAAGTACTGGGTCACCAGGAAGATGAAGCCGAAGAGGGCGAAGAACGCGAGGGTGACCGAGCCGCTGGCGGCCGAGAAGGCCGGGGTGCGGAAGAGCGACAGGTCGATCATCGGGTGGGCGCGGCCGCGTTCGATCCGGACGAAGGCCGCGGTGAGCACGGCCGTGGCGGCGAACCCGGCCAGGGTGGCGGGTGCGCCCCAGCCGCGCTCCGGCGCCTCGATGATCGTGTAGACCAGGACGCCGATGGCGGCCGAGGAGGCGGCGAGCCCGGGCAGGTCGAGGCGGGCCGAGCCGGGGTCGCTGGACTCCGGTACCCAGAGCCAGGCGGCGACCAGCGCGAGGAGGGCGACCGGCACCAGCGCGAGGAACACCGAGGGCCAGCCGAAGTGCGCCAGCAGCACGCCGCCGACCACCGGGCCGACCGCGACGCCGAGACCGGTGACGGCACCCCACACGCCGACCGCCTTGGCCCGGGAGCGGCGGTCGGGGAAGGTGTTG
Organism: Kitasatospora sp. NPDC093679; assembly: GCF_040683455.1. Classification (NCBI taxonomy): domain Bacteria; kingdom Bacillati; phylum Actinomycetota; class Actinomycetes; order Kitasatosporales; family Streptomycetaceae; genus Kitasatospora; species Kitasatospora sp. NPDC093679. Next base: position 56,447 of record NZ_JBFBDW010000031.1, on the reverse strand, counting down.
GTGATGATCGACAGGGTGGTCGGGAAGATGAGCGCGGCACAGGCGCCCATCGCGAACCGGACCGCCACCAGCGCGCCGGGCGATCCGACGGCACTGCCGACGGTGCTGGTCGCGGCGAACCCGGCGAGTCCGAGCAACAGGGCGGGCCGGCGACCGAACCGGTCGCCGAGCGAGCCGGCGCTGAGCACCAGCGCGGCGAAGGCGAGGTTGTAGCCGTCCACCACCCACTGCAGGTCGCGGGTGGTGGCGTCGAGCTGCCGGCTGAGGTCGGGCAGGGCGACGTTCACGATCGTCGTGTCGAGGTTGATCGCGAACGCCGCGAGACAGACCGTGGCCAGCACGAGGAGACGACGGCGAGGGGTGAGGGCGGGCATCGGTGGCTCCATCCGCCATGCATGTTGACAGTGACAACATGCGGTGATTGACACGTTTCCACCCGAAGTGGACAATGTCAACATCTAGCTGGGAAAGCGGTGAAACCTTGGAGAATCGGACATATCACCACGGAAATCTGCGCGAGGCGCTGATCGACGCCGGAGTGGCCCTCGCCCGCACCGGCGGCCCCTCGGCCGTGGTGCTGCGCGCCGTCAGCCGGGAGGCCGGCGTCTCCCACAACGCCGCCTACCGGCACTTCGCCGACCACCAGGACCTGCTGGCCGCCGTCGCCGTCCGCTGCATGGAGCAGCTGGGCCTGCTGATGGTGCGGCGCACGGCCGAGGTCGCCGACGACGATCCCGTTCCGCGCGCCTGGGCCAGACTGGCGGCCATCGGCCGGGCCTACGTCGACTTCGCCCGCACCGAGCACGGCTGGTTCCGCACCGCCTTCTCCGGCGCCACCGCGCACGGAGCCAAGCACGCCCTGACGGACCCGGAGGCCGGCCGCACCGACCCCTACACCCTGCTCGCCGCCCGCCTCGACGAGCTCGTCCAGGTCGGGGAGCTCCCGCCGGACCGGCGGCCCGGCGCGGAGTACGCGGCCTGGTCCGCCGTGCACGGCCTCTCCGCCCTGCTGGTCGACGGGCCGCTGCGCGACCTCCCGGCCGAGGAGGCCGGATTCGCGGTCGAGACCGTCCTCGCCGCCGTCGCCCGCGGCCTCTGAGCAGCGCCCTGCTCCGCCGTTCCGGGCCGGCTCGTCATCGGGACCTGCGGTCGCGGACCGCTGCCACCGGAGCGGGAGTTCGGGACGGCGGTCGACGCCGTCCCGGCAGCGGCGGCCCGGCAGGTCCGCCGACTCCGCCGGCCGTCAGATCGACAGGACCCCGGGGAACACCCCGTGCCCGACGCCGGGGGCCGTCAGCGCGAACCAGCCGCTCCAGCGCGGCCCGGTCGCGGGCCGCGAGCCCGGCGCGGCCTCCGCCGCCGCGTTCCCGCCGTTGCCGTGCCGTTCCGTCCGGTTCTCCATGATCGAGAGGCTAGTGGGCCCCACTGACGCCCCGTCCGTCCGCTCCGGCGGCCCGCGCCGGGCCGGGGTCTTCCTCGCGGGGTGCCGGGGCGGACCAGGCGAGCAGCATCCGCAGGGCGTCCTCCGACGCGGAGCCCGGTTCGGCGGCGTAGGTGATGAGCGCCTGGTCGGGGTCGTCGGCCGCGCGCAGCGTCTCGTAGGCGAGTTCGAGCTCGCCCACCAGCGGATGGCGGAACCGCTTCGTGCCCGCGGTCTTGTCCCGGACGGGGTGTTCGGCCCACATCCGGCGGAAGTCCTGGCTGCGCATGGACAGTTCACCGATCAGCCGGGCGAGCACCGGGTCGTCGGGGTGCCGTCCCGCCTCCAGGTGGAGGTAGGCGACGTTCTCGCGGGCGCAGTCGGCCCAGTCCGCGAACAGCTCGCGGGACGACGGGGCGAGGAAGGTGATCCGGGCGATGTTCCGCTCGGCCGGGTCGAGCGCGCCGTAGTCCCCGAGCAGGGCGCCTGCGGCCGGGTTCCAGGCCAGCACGTCCATCCGCCGGCCCATCACCAAGGCCGGGAAGTCGTCGAGCCGGTCGAGCATCCGGCGCAGCATCGGCCGGACGAGCTGCGGCCGCGGCGGGTGGCCGGCCGCAGCGCCGCCGCGCCGCGGCCGGGCGAGCTGGTGCAGGTGCCGGGTCTCGTCCTCGTCCAGCCGTAGCGCGCGGGCGAGGGAGTCGAGCACCGAGGCCGACGGGTTGGGCACCCGTCCCTGTTCCATCCGCGTGTAGTAGTCCACGCTGACGCCCGCGAGCAGGGCGATCTCCTCGCGGCGCAGCCCGGCGACCCGGCGGGCGCCCCCGTACTCGGGCAGGGCGACGTCCTGAGGCCGCAGCCGGGCCCGCCGGCTGCGCAGGAACTCGTTGAGGCCGGTCGCAGTGCTCATGCCGCCGATTATGGCCGGGCGGCGGCGGTCGCAGCCTGGCCCTGCGAGGACCAGGCACGGGCCCGCCCCCGACCCGGCGGCGGCCGGGGTGGCCGAGCTGCTGTGGGCGGTGCGGCACCTCACGGCGGACCGGCTCCAGGAGGTCGTCCGTCGCGCGGAGGCGCTGCGGGAGCCCATGGCGGCGCTGCGGTCGCCCTCGGAGGCCCGGCGGGGAGCACAGCCGCCCCGATAGCCTCGGGCCCGTGGCCGCCCTCGTTCCGTACCTGCTGACCGCCGTGGTGCTGGCCGTGCTGATGGGGTGTTTCGGCGGGCTCGCCGTCCTCGTCCGCCGCCGTGGACTCGCCGGCGCGGCCGTCCGGGCCGCCGTCGCGGCCTACGAGGAGGCGTACCACCCGAGCGGGCGCGACACCCATGTCGAGATCCTCGCGCAGGCCGAGCGCCGGGCACCCGTGGCCCTCCCGGGCGCGCCCCGGGGAGACGCCGGGACGGGCACCGGGCCCCTCCGCCCGCAGCCCGGCCGCCCCCGGCGCAGGCCCGGTCGGCTCGCGGCCCTGCTGCGCCGCACCCGCCCGGGCCGCCGCCCCTCCGGCCGCTGACGGGCCGCCACCGAGCCGTCCCACGGGCCGGTCGGCCGCCGTCCGGCCACGCGCCGCGGTGCCCGGGCCGTCCGACCTCGGCGGCCCCGGCCCGAGCGGCCCGTCCGACCCGAGCGGACGGCCATGGTCCGATCGCCGCCGGTAATGGACTGCCGTGCTGTCGCCCCCACGTGATATGTACTCCGTTCGAGTGATCGTCGTACACGGCCCACTCACCTGTGCAGAAGCACCTGTGGACACGAACGTGTGCCGCGGCCGGACGGGGCCGGCGGCACGGAGGGGGCTGCCGCCATGTCGATTCTCGGACGGCTGCTGGGACGCCGGTCCGGCGGCGGGGGAGCCGGGCCCGCGGTCGACCCGGCCTACGGCGAGGAGGAGCTCCGCGGCTTGCAGGCCCTGGCCGCCGCCGGCGACTGGCAGGCGGTCCGCGCCGGCCTCGGCACCGTCGAGGACGAGGCGGACCTGACGTGGCTGATCGCCCAGCTCGCCGAGACCACCGGCAGCGAGAGCCGGCTGGCCGAGGCGGTCGCCGCCGAGCCGGACTCGGCCCTGCCGCTGCTGCTCGCCGGCGCCCGCCAGGTCTCCTGGGCGTGGGAGGCACGGACGGCAGCCCGCGCCCAGCACGTCAGCCGCGAGCAGTGGCAGCTGTTCGGGGAGCGGCTGGAGCAGGCCGAGGAACTGCTGTACGCCGTCGCCGAGCGCGAGCCCACCTGGCTCGCACCCTGGTACTTCCTGCAGATCAGCGCCCGCGGCGCCTCCCTCGGCCCGGACGTCGCCCGGCACCGCTTCGAGGCCGCGCTGCGCCGCCGCCCCGACCACCTCGGCTCGCACCGCCAGCGGCTGCAGCAGCTCTGCCGCAAGTGGGGCGGCTCGCACGAGGAGATGCACGACTTCGCCCGGACGGCGATGCTCGCCGCGCCGGAGGGCAGCCCGCTCGGCGAACTGGTCGCGCTCGCCCACGTCGAGCACTGGCTCGACCTCGACAGCGGTGACGACCGTGCGTACATCACCCGGCAGGCCGTCAGGGACCAGCTGCACGAGGCCGCCGAGCGGTCCGTGCTGCACCCGGCGTACGTCCGCGGGCGCGGTTGGCGCAGCGCGCACAACACCTTCGCGATGGCCTTCTCGATGGCGGGGCAGCCGGCGACGGCGAACCTGCTGTTCGGCGAGCTCGGCGACACGGTGACCGAGTTCCCCTGGGCCTACCTCGACGCCGACCCCGCCCAGGCCTTCCGGACCTGCCGGACGGCCGCCGCCCGCGCCGGCCGCTGACCCGCGCCGCCGACCCGGCCGCCGACCCGCGCCGCCGGCACCCGCCGCAGGCCCCCGATCCCACCGCCGCCGAACCGAAAGAGCCCCGACCCGGTGTCAACCGACAGCACCCCCCGCGACCCGAAGACCGCCGCCGCCGGCGGCGCCGGCCCCGGCGCCGCCACGCCGACCGCGCACACCTTTCAGGTCGACCTGCGCGGCCTGGTGGACCTGCTCTCCCACCACCTCTACTCCAGCCCCCGGGTGTACCTGCGCGAGCTGCTGCAGAACGCGGTCGACGCCATCTCCGCCCGCCGCGCCGCCGACCCGTCCGCCCCCGCCCGGATCACCGTCCGGGCCGACGGCGACCTGACCGTCACCGACACCGGCATCGGCCTCACCGAGGCCGACGTGCACACCTTCCTCGCCACCATCGGCCGCAGCTCCAAGCGCACCGCCGACGGCGGCCTCGACAACTCCGGCCTGGCGGCGGCCCGCAGCGACTTCATCGGCCAGTTCGGCATCGGCCTGCTCGCCTGCTTCGTCGTCGCCGACGAGATCACCGTCGTCAGCCGCTCCGCCAAGAGCCCCGACGCCCCCGTCGTCGAGTGGCGCGGCCACTCCGACGGCCGCTACACCATCACCACCCTGCCCGCGTCGGCGAAGCCCGAGCCCGGCACCACCGTGCACCTCACCCCGCGCCCCGACGCCGCCCGGTGGACCCGCCACGACCAGGTCGTCGAACTCGCCCGCCACTACGGCAGCCTGCTGCGCCACGAGGTCACCGTCACCGACGCCCGCGGCACCGCCACCCGGATCGACGCCCCCGCACCCTGGGACGTCCGGCACGGCTCCCCGCTCGCCCGCCGCGAGGCGCTGACCGCCTACTGCCGGGACACCTTCGACTTCACCCCGCTCGACACCATCGAGCTCGACCTGCCGCTGGTCGGCCTGCGCGGCGCCGCCTACGTGCTGCCCGACGCCGCGCCGCCCTCGCGCCGGGCCGGCCACCGCGTCCACCTCAAGGGCATGCTGGTCTCCGACCAGGCCGACGACCTGCTGCCGGACTGGGCGTTCTTCGTCCGCTGCGTCGTCGACGCCGACGGCCTGCGCCCCACCGCCTCCCGCGAGGGCCTGTACGCCGACGAGACGCTCGCCGCCGTCCGCGAGGCCTGCGGCGCCCGGATCCGCGACTGGCTCACCGGCCTGTCCGCCAGCGACCCGGCGCTGCTGCACCGGTTCATCGGCGTCCACCACCTGGCCGTCAAGGCGCTCGCCCGCTACGACGACGAGCTGCTGCGGATGCTGCTGCCCTGGCTGCCCTTCGAGACCACCGACGGCAACGTCACCCTCGACGAGTTCGCCCGCGCCCACCCGGTGATCCTGGTCGCCCGCACCGTCGAGGAGTTCCGCCAGGTCGCGCCGATCGCCGGCGCCGCCGGCCTCGGCGTCGTCAACGGCGGCTACACCTACGACAGCGACCTCGTGCACCGGCTGCCCGAGATCCGGCCCGGCACCTCCGTCGCCGACCTCGACCCGGGCACCGTCACCGCCCACCTCGACACCGTCGACCCGTCCGCCGAACTCGCCGCCGCCGCCTTCCTCGCCACCGCCCGCGAGGTCGTCGGCCGCTTCGACTGCGACGTCGCGCTGCGCAGCTTCCACCCCGCCAGCGCGCCCGCCCTGCTGCTCGACAACCGCGAGGCCCGGCACGAGCGCACCCGGGCCCGCCTCGCCGACGAGGCCGACGGCCTGTGGGCGGACATCCTCGGCTCGCTGCGCGCCGAGGTGCCGCGCGCACAGCTCGTCCTCAACCACCTCAACCCGCTGGTGCGCCGCGCCGCCACCATCACCGGCAAGGAGCTCGCGGTGATCGCCGCCGAGGCCCTCTACGGGCAGGCCGTGCTGCTCACCCGCCGCCCGCTGACCGCGGGCGAGAGCGCCCTGCTCAACCGGTCGTTCCTCGGACTGCTCGACCACGCCATGCTCGGCCGCGAGGCTGCCGACCCGCAGAAGGAGTCCTGATGACGGACACCCCCGAGGCGCTCACCGAGGCGCTGCGCGCCAACGACGCCCGCCCCTACGGCCGTTCGCGCACCGTCACCGCCGAGGAACTCGCCGAGGCCGCCGAGCAGTTCCCCGACCACCGCGAGCTGCAGGTGCTCGCCCTGATGGACCTGATGGAGGCCTACGAGTACGACGGCGAGGCCCGCAAGGCCCCCGTCGTCTTCGCCCGGATCCTCAAGCTCTGGGACACCCACCCCGACGACTTCAACGAGTGGGCCCGCCTCCAGGTGTTCTGGCGCTTCAAGTGGGTCGCCTCCGCGCTGCTCTCCACCCCGGACGTGCCGCTGGACGCGATCCGGCGCTGGCACGACGAGATGCGCAGCCGCTACACCGCCGCCGACCACGGCCTGCAGCCGTACTACGCGCAGCGGTACCACCTCGCCGCGCACACCGGTGACGCCGCCGACGACGCCTTCGACCTGTGGGCGACCCGGCCCCGCTCGCAGATGAGCGACTGCACCGCCTGCGAGATCCGCGCCCGGGCCCGCCACCACGCCGCCCGCGGCGACGACGCCCGCGCCCTGCGGGAGTGGCAGCCCGTGCTCGGCGGCGAGAGCACCTGCTCCGAGGAGCCGTGGACCAGCCACGCCTGGGCCCTGCTGCCGCTGCTGCGCGAGGGCCGGCTCGACGAGGCCCGCTCCAGCCACCTGGTCGGCTACCGCGGTGCCCGCGGCAAGTCCAGCACGGCGAGCCAGATCGGCCTGCACCTGGAGTTCTGCGCGCTCTCGGGCAACGAACCGCGCGGTCTGGAGATCCTCGCGGAGAACCGCGGCCTCTTCGACGGGCACGGCGACCCGCTGGCCCGGCTTGGCTTCCTCGTCGGCGTCGAGGTGCTCACCGCCCGGCTCGCCGCCCTCGGCCACGGCGACCTGCCCGCCGCCGGCCCCGCCGGGCGGAACTGGACGGTCGACACGCTGCACGCCCACGTCGCGGCCGAGGCCGAACAGTCGGCCGCCCGCTTCGACGCCCGAAACGGCACCACCGCGGTCGGCGACCGCCGCCGGGCCCGTCTCGCCCGCACCCCGCTGCTCGACCGGCCGCTCGCCCTCGGCGTGCGGGCGGCCGGCCGGGTGCCCGCGCCGGCCGCCGCCCCGGTGGTCCGGCCCACGGCCGAGCCCGTCCCCGAGGACTTCGTCGCCCTGGTGCTGCGCGCCCGCGAACTCGACCGGACCGACCACCCCGACGCCGACGCGCTGTGGGCCCGGATCACCACCGTCGTCGCCACCGACGACCACGTCCACCCGGACCACCCGGAACTCGGCCCCGCGGAACGGCTGCAGGGCAACCTCGCCGACCACCGCGCCCAGAACGCCTTCGAGGCCGACGACTGGCAGACCGCCCGCACCGAACTCCTCACCGCCGCCGAGCTGTACGAGAGCGCCGGACTGCCGATCCGCGCCCTGGTGATGCGCACCCGCGCCGCCGTCGCCCACCTCGGCGAGGAGGACGGCGCCGCCCCCGACTGGCCCGCGCTCGACGAGGCGCTGCGCCGCGCCGACGAACTCGCCGCCGCGGCCCCGCGGACCGGCGAGGGACGGGGCGGGGACGCCGCCGAGGACCGGCTGGCCGTGGTGCACAGCCTCACCTTCGCCGCCTACCAGGAACTGGTCGCCGCCCTGCCGGAACCGCCCGCCGAGGTGGCCGCCCGCTTCGACCGGCTGCTCGACGCCTACCGCACCGGGGCCACCGAACTCGGCCTGCCGCTGCGCATCGCCGCCGCCCGCCAGTACGCCGCCGACATCGCCGCCCGGCAGGGCCGGATGGCCGAGGCGCGCGAGGGACTGGAGACCTCGATCGATCAGTTGGAGCGGGACGGGCTGCCCTGGCGCACCCCCCGCCCGCTCGGACTGCTCGGCCAGATCGAGCTGATGACCGGCGAGCACGCCCGCGCGGCCGAGGTCCTGCAGCGGGCGGTCGCCGAGGCCGTCCGTTGGCACGACACCTCCTTCCCGTACGGCCCGACCTACGCGATGCTCGGCCACGCCTGCGAGCACACCGGCGACGCGGCCGGTGCCGTCCGCGCGCTCACCGAGGCCGCCGACCGCTTCGACCGCGCCGGCGAGGCGGAGGACGCGGCGGGCGCCCGGATGCAGCTCGCCTCGGTGCTGCGTGACAGCGGCCGGCCCGGCGACGCGGTCGCCGTCCTGGAGTCGCTGCTGCTGGAGACCGGCGCGGACGGCTTCGACGGGCGGGCCCGGGCGCAGGTCCGGCTCGACCTGGCCCGCGGCCTGCTCGGGCTGGAGGAGTACCGGGAGGCCGCCGAGCACTACCTGCTGCTCGCCGACGAGGCGGCCGGCTGGGAGGACGGCCAGGACATCCACACCATGGTCGCCTGCGAGGCCACCGTCGCCCTCGCCGAGGCCGGCCGCTGGGAGGCCGCCGACACCGCCCGCACCCGCGCCCTCGCCGCGCACGCGGTCGCGCCCCGCGCCGACCAGGTCTGCGGCATGCTGCAACAGCTGGCCCGGCTCACCGTGCAGGCCCGCGGCGAGGACGGCCTGGACGAGGCGCTGGCCCGGCTCGACGAGGCCGACGAGGTCGTCGCGGGCGCCGAGGCCGACGGCCATCCCGTCACCTCCTGGTACCAGCGCGGTCTCGGCCACTACGAGCGGGCCCGCTGCTACGCCTTCACCGACCGGGCCGAGGAGGGTCTGGCCGCCGCGGAGGCGGCCGTCGCCGCCCACGAGGCCGGCGGCGCGGACGGCGAGGAGCCGCGCGCCGAGGCCCTGCGGATGGCGGCCCTGATCGAGGGCCGCAGCCTCGGCCGCACCGACGCCGCCCGCGCCCGGCTGGCCGAGGGCGTCCGCCGCTGCGAACGCGCCGGACTGCCGGAGGCCGCCGGAGTCCTCGCCGCCCTCGGCGACCGCCTCGCCGCCGAGGCCGAGCGGTAGGAGGCATCTTCAAGGCGCGTGGGTGGTCACGCCAGGTGCCCCCACGCGCCCCTGGATTGCACACCCGGCGGGGGAGACTGGGCGGATGACGGATCCTTCCGACGGCCGGGGCGTCCCGGCCGAGCTGCGGCCCTACCTCGACGAACTGGTGCGCCGCACCCGGGCGGTGTGCGGGCCGCGGCTGATCGGCGTGTACGCGGTCGGGTCGGTCGCGCTCGGGGACTACCGGCACGGGCGCAGCGACGTGGACGTCGCCGTGGTGGTGGATCCCGCGCTGCCGGCCGCGGCGCTGCGGGAGCTGGCCGCCGTGCTGGCGCACCCGGGGCTGCCGTGTCCGGCGGCCGGGCTGGAACTGGTGGTCTACGGCGAGGACTCCGTGCGCCGGCCGTCCGGCGGGGCCGGGTACCTGCTGGACCTCAACACCGGCCCGCTGCTGCCCGACCGGGCGAGCTTCGACCCCGCCGGGGCGACGGCGTTCTGGTACACCGTCGACCGTGCCGTCGCCCACGGGTCGGGCCTGGCGCTGTTCGGCCGACCGGCGGCGGAGGCGATCGCCGCTCCGGCGCGGGCCGAGGTGCTCGCCGCGCTCGCCGCCTCGGTGCGTGAACACGCCGAGGGCGAGGGTCACTTGGCGGACAACCGGGTGCTGAACGGCTGCCGCGCCGCGGAGTTCTGCCGGACCGGGCACTGGCTGTCCAAGCGCCGGGCCGGGCGGGAGGTCGCCGCGGCCGAGGAGGGCTTCCGTGCGCTGGTCGGTGCGGCGCTGGAGAGTTTCGACCGGCCCCGCGCCGAGGCCCGCCCGCTGCCTGCGGCCGATGTGCGGGCTTTCCTGGCCTGGGTGGGTGGCCGGGTCGCGGAGGCCGCCGCGGCGGAGGGCTCCGGCTGAGCCGGACCGGCCGCCGGAGGGGCCCCCTTCGAGGACGACCGATGAATCATATGATCCGACAAGCTGTGATGCAGGTCATAGCTTGATGCGGTGCGGGCGCGGACACAATGGCCGGTCAACGTTTGATCGCCGCCGCGACCGACCGGCAGCGGCGGCCAGCCAGCCGGGGGGCCCATGCCGCACGCACCGCACGACCTGTCCCAGGACACCGCACGCCTCGTGGAGATCGAGGACGGCGTCCACGCCTACCTCCAGTCGCACAGCGGATGGTGCGTCAGCAACGCCGGCGTACTCGCCGGACGCCGCTCCACCACCCTCGTCGACTGCACCGCGACCGAGCGCCGCGCCCTCGGCCTCAAGGCAGCGGTGGCCGAGCTCACCCCGCACCCCGTCACCCGGGTCGTCATCACCCACCACCACGGCGACCACCACTACGGGGCCAGCCTGTTCACGCCGCAGGCCACCGTCATCGCCCACGAGGAGGCGCGCTCCGCCAACCTGCTCGACGGCCTCAACCTGCCGGTGATCTGGCCCGAGGTGCAGTGGGGTGCCGTACGGCCGATGGAGCCCGACGTGACCTTCCGGGACCGGCTCACCCTCCACCTCGACGACCGCCCGGTGGAACTCGTCCACTACGGCCCCGCCCACACCACCGGCGACCTCGTGGTCTGGCTGCCCGACACGCGGGTGCTGTTCGCCGGCGACCTCACCTTCAGCGGGACGACCCCCTTCGTGATGATGGGCTCGGTGACCGGCTGCATCGAGACCCTGGAGCAACTCGCCGCGCTCGACCCCGCCGTGGTCGTCAGCGGCCACGGCCCCGTCCAGGACGCCTCCGTCATCGCCGCCAACCTCCGCTACCTGCGCCTCGTCCTGCGGCTCGCCCAGGAGGGCCGGGCCGCCGGGCTCACCCCGCTGCAGGTCGCCCAGGACGCCGACCTCGGCGAGTTCGCCGACCTGCCCGAGTCGGAGCGGCTGGTGGCCAACCTGCACCGCGCCTACCACGACCTCGCCGGGGGCGTCCGCGGCGAGCGCCTGGCGATCCCGCCCGTACTCCGCGACATGATCACCTGCAACGGCGGAGCCCCGCTGCGCTGCCTCGCCTGACCGGCGGCCACGCGGCGGCCCGGGCGCCGGTCCGGGCCGCCGCAGGCCCCGCAGCCCCTTGCGGGCGCGCCGGGGTACCCCCCTGCGGTACCCCGGCCACCCGGGTGGGCGAACCGCCGGCCCGCACCTCGACCACTCCGCCGCGGGCGGCCCGGCCGTCCGCCGTCCCGGTGTTCGCCCGGGCACGGGCCGTGCGCCGCGGCCCGGCCGGCCCGCTCCGGTGGCCCCTGTCCGCTGTGCCGGATTTAGCCTGAGATGCCCTGACCAAGACGGGCAGGCTGCTGCCCGTCAGGCTGCTGGAGGTGTCACGTGGGGGTACCCGCGGCTCGCATCGTGTTCGACGAGGCCGACCGGGCGGCGGTCGCCGAGGCGGTCGAGGAGATCCTCGCCACCGGCGCGCTGACGCTCGGCCCCTGGACGGAGCGGTTCGAGGAGGCCTTCGCGGCCGAGCACGGCGCCGCCCACGCGGTCGCCGTCTCCAGCGGCACCGCCGCCCTCGAGGTGCTGCTGCGCACCGTCGGTGTCCGCGGCCGCGACGTCGTCGTCCCCGCCGTCACCTTCTACGCCACCGGCGCCGCCGTCCTGCACGCGGGCGGCAACCCCGTGATGGCCGACGTCGACCCCGCCACCCTCGCCCTCAGCCCCGCCACGCTGGAGGCCGCCCTCACCCCGGACACCGCGGCCGTCGTCCTCGTCCACATCGGCGGCCTGATCACCCCGGAGGCGGACGCCCTGCGCGCCCTGTGCGACGCCCGCGGCATCGCCCTGGTCGAGGACGCCGCCCACGCCCACGGCAGCAGCTACGACGGCCGCGCCGCCGGCGGCTTCGGACTCGGCGGAGCCTTCTCCTTCTACCCGACCAAGGTCGTCACCAGCGGCGAGGGCGGCATGATCCTCACCGGCTCCTCCGAGGTCCGCGACGAGGCCCGGATCTACCGCGACCAGGGCAAGGGCTCCTTCACCACCAACCACCACGTCCGGCAGGGCTACGCCTGGCGCCTCAGCGAGCTGAACGCCGCCGTCGGCACGATCCACCTGCGCCGCCTCAAGGAGTTCGTCGAGGCCCGCCGCGAGGTCGCCCGCCACTACGACGCCGCGCTGGCCGGAGTCCCCGGCCTCGACGCCCTGCCCGAACCCCCCGGCTGCCGCAGCAACATCTACAAGTACATCGCCCTGCTGCCGCCCGGCACGGACCGGGCCCGCTTCAAGCGCGAGGTCCACGACGGCTTCGGCGTCCGCCTCGCCGGCGAGGTCTACGACCTGCCGCTGCACCGCCAGCCCGTCTTCGGCCCCTACCAGGGCCCGCCGCTGCCGGTCGCCGAGGACGTCTGCGCCCGCCAGATCTGCCTGCCCGTCCACTCCGACATGACCGAGGACGAGACCGCCCGGGTGATCGAAGCCGTCACGGCCGTCCACCGCCGACTGGCCCGATGAAGGAGGAGGCACCATGCGCGTAGCCGTCACCGGGGGCTGTGGATTCATCGGCTCCCACGTCGTCGACCGGCTCGTCACCGCCGGCCACGACGTGCTCGTCCTGGACACCACCGACCAGTACCTCAACCCCGCCGCCGAGCACGCCCGGGTCGACGTCCTCGACCTGCCCGCCCTGACCGCCGCCCTCAACGGCGCCGAGGTGGTCTTCCACCTCGCGGCCATGGCCGACGTCGAGAAGGTCGCCGCCGACCCCGTCCGCGCCGTCCGGGTCAACATCGACGGCACCGCGACCGTCCTGGAGGCCGCCCGCCTCGCCGGACTCAGCCGCACCGTCCTCGCCAGCACCGTCTGGGTCTACGGCGCCGCCCAGACCGAACCCGGACCCGACGGCGGCGAACTCGACGAACACGTCCCCGTCGACCTCGAACGCAGCGGCCACCTCTACGTCGCCAGCAAGCTCGCCGCCGAGATGCTCGTCCACAGCTACCGCGAGCTGTACGGCCGGCACTTCACCATCCTCCGCTACGGCATCCCCTACGGGCCGCGGATGCGCGACGAACTCGTCGTCGCCCGCTTCGTCAAGGCCGCCCTGCGGCACGACCCCATCACCATCGCCGGCGACGGCCGCCAGACCCGCAACTTCGTCTACGTCGAGGACCTCGCCGACGCCCACGTGCACGCCCTCTCCCCGGACGCCCAGGACGAGACCTTCGCCCTGGAGGGCCCCACCGCCGTCTCGATCCGGCAGATCGCCGACACCGTCGACCGCCTGCTCGGCCCCGTCGCCATCGAGCACATCGAGGCCCGGCCCGCCGACTACACCCCTCGCCGGATCTCCGCCGCCCGCGCCAAGCGGCTTCTCGGCTGGTCCCCGCAGACCAGCTTCACCGACGGCGTCAGCCGGTACGTCGACTGGCACCGCGCCCAGGACGACCCGCCCGCCCCGCCCGCGCCGCCGCGGCCCGCCCGCTGAACCGGCCGGAGCCGCCCGTGCCCACCGCACTGCTGATCTCCGGATCGATCGGCCAGGGCCACGACGTCATGGCCGAGGCGTGCGCCGACACCCTGCGCGCCCGCGGCTGGACCACCACCACCGTCGACGCCATGGCACTCCTCGGCAGCACCGCCGGCCGAGCCGGCGAAGCCGTCTTCCGCCGCATGCACGACCTGCCCGGCCTCTACGACGCCTTCCACTTCGCCGCCCTGCGCCCCGGCAGCCGGCTCGCCCTGCTCGCCGACTCCGCCGCCCGCACCCGGCTCACCCGCCAGGTCCGGCTGCTCCTCGACCGGCACCGGCCCGACCTGGTGGTCTCCGTCTTCGCCACCGCCACCTCCGCCGTCAACGACCTGCGCGCCGGACGGCCCGGGATGCGGCACTTCGTGTTCTGCACCGACGTCACCCCGCACCGCCTCTGGGTCCAGGACGGCACCGACCTCTTCCTCGTCACCTCCGAGGTCGCGGCCTGCGCCGTCCGCCGCTACCGCCCCGACGCACCGACCGCCGTGGTGCCGCCGCCGCTGCGCAAGCCGTTCTACCGGCCGCCCGGCCGCGCCGAGGCGCGCGCCGGGCTCGGCGTCCCGGACGGCGCGCCGTGCGTGCTGCTGATGTCCGGCTCCTGGGGGCTCGGCCCGCTCGCCCGCACCGCCGCGGCGATCGCCGACGCCGGGCCGCACGTCCTCGCCGTGGCCGGCCGCAACCCCTCGCTGGAACGCCGCCTGCGCGCCGCCGAGGAACGGCAGCCCCGGGTGCACGCCTTCGGCTGGACGGACCGCATCCCCGCCCTGATGGCCGCCGCCGACCTGGTCGTCACCAGCTCCGGCGACACCTGCAGCGAGGCCCGCGCCCTCGGCCGCCGCCTGCTGCTGCTCGACACCGTGCAGGGCCACGGCCGCGACAACCTCCAGCACGAACTGGAGCTCGGCCACGCCGACGTCACCTCCGCCCGCCCCGACGAGATCGCCCGCAACGCGATCGCCGCGCTCCGCCGCCCCGCCCCCGCCCCCTCGGCCAGCGCCACCCCGGACGCCTGGCGCACCGCCTTCGAGGCCGCCCTCGTCCGGGTGGGCCTGGCGACCGCGGCCTGACCGCCGGCCGCCCCGGCTCAGGCGGCGAGCCCGTGGTCGCGCAGCGGACCGAGGGCCAGGCCCAGGGCGGCGCAGCGGTCGGCGAGGGCCGGCAGCGCGCCGAGCGCGGACCGCCAGGAGCCCGGCGCGGAGGTGCAGTCCGAGTCGTGCAGCAGCACCGTCGCCCCGCCGCGCAGACCGGGCCGGAGCGAGCGGTACACCGAGTCGGGGGAGGCGTGGGCGGTCCAGTCCCGGCCGCAGGCCGTCCACAGCACGGTGCGCAGGCCCAGCCGGTGCGCGGCGGCGGCGAGCCCCGAACTCAGCACCCCGTACGGCGGCCGGTACCAGCGGGGCCGGACCCCGCAGACCTCGGTGACGGCCGCGGCGGCGGCCCGCAGTTCGGCGAGGTCACGGCCGGGCCGCGGGTAGAGGGGACGCCGGTGGTGCCAGCCGTGCACGCCGACCTCGTGGCCGCGCCGGACGAGCTCGCGGCCGAGGTCGGGGGAGCGCTCCAGCATGCTGCCGAGGACGAAGAAGGTCGCCCGTACCCCGAGCGCGTCCAGCGCCGCCAGGAAGTCCGGCGTGCTCGCCGGGTCGGGTCCGTCGTCGAAGGTCAGCGCGACGTGCCCGGCGGCGCCGTGGCCGGCGGTGCGCCGGGTGGCGACGCGGCCGACCGCCGGCAGCCGGGTCACCGCGGGAGCCAGGTGCAGCACCCCGACACCGGCGGCCGTGGCACCGGCCGCGGCCGCGATGCGCGCCGGGCCCCTCACGCGAACCGGTCCGCCAGCCGCCGGAACACGCCCGGGGCGGCGCCGTGCAGCCGGGCCGGCAGTGCCAGCCAGTGCGGGGCGAACACCCGGCTGCGGTTGCCGGTGATGGTGCGGGCGATGGAGTCCGCGATGGACTCCGGCGGCAGCGGGCGGGGCCGGGCGCGGTGGAACGGGGTGCCGCGGCGGGCGAAGAACGGGGTGTCGACCGCGCCGGGCAGGATGATCCGTACCCCGACCCCGGTGCCCCGCAGCTCGTACCAGAGGCTCTCGGCGAACAGCGACAGCCCGCCCTTCACCGCGGCGTACGCGGCCTCGCCGCCCACGCCGACCTGCCCGGCCATCGACCCGAGCAGGACGATCCGGCCGCGGCCGCGTTCCAGCATGCCGGGCAGCAGGGCACGGGACAGCTGCAGCGGCGCGGCGAGGTCGACCGTCACCATCTCGGCGAGGACCTCCGGCGGCATCGCGGAGAACGGCCCGCGCCAGCCGATCCCGGCGCTGGCCACCAGGGCGTCCACCCGGCCGGCCGTGGCCAGGGCCCGTTCGGCGAGCCGGCCGGGCCCCTCGGCGGCGTTGAGGTCCTCGGCCAGGACCCGGCCGCCGGTCCGCGCCGCGACCGCGTGCAGCCGGCCGGCGTCGGTCCCGGAGAGCAGCAGCGACCACCCCATGGCGTGCAGCCGGTCGGCCGTGGCCGCGCCGATCCCGGAGGACGCGCCGGTGATCAGGGCGACCGGCCGGACCGGCCGGGCGGCACGCCCGTCGACGGACGCCGCCGGGGCGGAGAAGGTCTCGGTGCTGTCGTCGATGCTCACCTGGGTCACCTGTCTGCGGTGCGGGGGAGGGTGGTGGTGGCCGGCAGGTCCGTCGGCGGTGCGTCCGTCGTCGGCGGGTCGGTGGCCGGTGGGCCCGGGGCGTCGGGCGGCGCCTCGACGTCGCCGAACCGGGCGAGGACGACGGTGCCGCCGACGGCGGCGGTGAAGCCGAGCAGCGCGGCCCAGCCGGCCCCCGGCCGGGCCTGGTCGCCGAGCGCGAGCACCCCGACCAGCGCCGGGCCGAAGGTCTCCGCGACCGTGCCAGCGGCGGTCGCCGCCGTCACACTGCCGCGCTGCAGCGCCAGCGCGAACGCCAGGTAACCGCCGAGCCCGCCGAGGACCAGCGCGTACGTCGCCGGATCCGCGAGCACCGCGGCCGGGCCCGACACGTCGAGCACGCGCACCGCCAGACTGGTGATGCCGAAACCGACACCGCTCAGCACACCCAGCGCGGCCGCCGCCGCGGTGCCCCGGCGCCGCGCCAGCAGGACGGTGAGCAGCAGCATCGCGATCGTCGCGGCGAGCAGCGCCGCGTGGAAGACCGGACCGGCGTGGTTGCGGCCGTCCGGGCCGGACGCGAAGGCCAGCAGCGTCAGCCCCGCGACGACCGCCGCGATCCCGGCCAGGTCGCTCCGGTGCAGCCGGGCGCCCAGCAGCCAGACGGCGGCGCCCGCCGTGACGGCGAGCCCGGCGTTGGTCACCGCCTGCACGAAGAAGAGGGGCATGGTGCGCAGGGCGACGATGCTCAGCGCGAAACCGGCGACATCGAGCCCGGTGCCCAGCAGGAACGGGCCCGAACGGGCGAGCCGGACGAGCAGACCCGGCCGCACCCGGTCCGCGGTCGGCGCGGCCCGCGCGCCGCGGGCCTGGAACACGCAGGCGAAGCCGAAGCACACGGCTGCCGCGAGCGCGGTGGCGAGTCCCAGAAGCACGGTTGCTCCAATCCCGCCAGGGCCGTGCCGTACGGCCCGACCGCCCGCCCCACTACGACGGGATCCATCCTCAGTCTGTGCCACCCCCCGGCACCGTGCAGCCCGCTGCGGCTCAGCGACGGGTCCGGCCGAACCGACCAGGGGCGCGGGGAACTGCGCGGCCCAGGATGCGGCTCGCTGTGCGAACCAGGGCTCGGCCCGATTGCGTCACCGTGGCCCGTCCCGGACCGCGCAGTTCCCGCGCCCGTGTCGAGGTTTGCCCTGATCAGTGCACGGCGGCGGCGAGGGCGGGGAGGGCGAGTGCGGCGGCGCCGATCAGGCCGGCGTCGGTGCCGAGGGCGGCGGGGGCGAGAACGACGTGGGCGGCGAAGGGGAGGGTGGCGTACGCGGCGAGGTGGCGGCGGAGCGGTTCGAAGAGGATGTCGCCGGCCTGGGAGACGCCGCCGCCGACGACGGCGGCGTCGATCTCGACCAGGGTGGCGGTGGCGGCGATGCCGGCGGCGAGGGCGCGGGCCGCGCGGTCGTAGGCGCGGAGGGCGAGCGGATCGCCGAGCCGGGCGGCGGTCGCGACGGCGGCGGCCGAGGTGTCGCCGGCCGGCGCTTGCCAGCCGCTGTCGACGGCGGTGCGGGAGATGGCGGTGCCGCTGGCGAGGCCTTCCAGGCAGCCGCGTGAGCCGCAGGGACACGGACGCCCGGCGAAGTCGACGCTGATGTGGCCGAGGTGGCCGGCGTTGCCGCTCGGGCCGGTGTGCAGGCGGCCGTCGAGGACGAGTCCGGCTCCGACGCCGGTGGAGACCACCAGGCACAGGGCGTTGCGGTACGGGCGGGCTGCGCCGCGCCAGTGCTCGGCCGCGGTCATCGCGATGGCGTCACCGCCGAGGACGACCGGCAGACCGTCGACCGCACGGTGCGCGGTGACCTCCGCATGGAGCGGGAAGGCCCGCCAGGAGGGGATGTTGACGGGGCTGACGGTGCCCGCCCGGGTGTCGACGGGGCCGGCGCTGCCGATGCCCACCGCGCGGACGCAGGCCCACAGGGGGTGGTCCGCGAGGGCGTCGAGGACCGACTCCACCGCTTCCCGCATCTCCCGGGCGCTGCCCCTGGCGGGAGTGGGCAGCTGGACGTGGTGCAGCAGGGTGCCGTCCGCGTCGACCAGGCCGCCGGCGATCTTGGTCCCGCCGATGTCCAGTGCCGCCAGCAGGGGCTTGGCGACGGTGCGCCGGTCGTCGACCGCGAGGGCCTTGTTGTAACTCATCGTGACGTCTCCGCGGGTGTGACGGGGGAGCGTCCGGCGCTCGGGCAGGGCTGCGCCGGGTCGGTCCGCTCGATTCTGGAGCGCCGATGACAACGATGTCCAGGCCGGCCGCCCGACGGTCCTCGGACGAGACTGAATCGTCATTCGGTTAGGCAATCGTTTAGTAAATTAGGTGCTGCCTGTTAATAGAAGCCCTGAATATCAATCTTGACCGGTCTATGGACAGGCCGGAAAGTGACGTCTACGTTAAGCAGCCAGCAGCCGAGACAGGTCGCCGCGTCGACTCCGGCGGCTGCTCCTCGACCACCAGGACGATCAGCGCGAAGGACGGACGAAGATGCGAAGAGGATGGGTGGCCGCCGCGGCCGCGGCCATGGTTGTGCTCACGGCCTGTAGCAGTGAGGGCGGCGGGAGTTCCTCCTCCGCGGCCACCGCGGGTTCGGACCCGGCCAAGGTCTCGGGCGCGATCACGGTCCTGACCAACCGCACGGACCAGATCAAGGACGGCTCGCTGGACAAGTACGCCGCCGAGTTCGCCAAGCTCTACCCGAACGTCAAGGTCAAGTTCGAGGGCCTCACCGACTACGAGGGTGAGACCAAGATCCGCATGAACACCGAGAACTACGGTGACGTGCTGCTCATCCCGGACAACGTGTCGATCAACCAGTACGTCAACTTCTTCGCCCCGCTCGGCGACGCCTCCGAGCTGTCGCAGAAGTACAACTGGACCGAGTACACCACCGTCAAGGGCAAGGTGTACGGCCTGCCCAACTACGGCACCGCCACCGGCTTCGTCTACAACAAGGCGCTCTGGCAGAAGGCCGGCATCGCCGACTGGCCGAAGACCTCCGCGGAGTTCATCGCCGACCTGAAGGCGATCAAGGAGAAGACCGGGGCGACCCCGTACTACACCAACTACAAGGACGCCTGGCCGATCCAGAAGTGGACCGACAGCATCGGTGCGCCGAACTGCGACCGGGCGGGCAAGGACGCGCTGGCCACGACCGCCCAGCCGTGGGCCGCCGGCCAGGACCTCAACGCCATCGACGGGCTGCTCTACGACGTCGTCCACGAGAAGCTCAGCGAGGACGACCCGACCACCACCAACTGGGAGAACTCCAAGAACCTGCTCGCCACCGGCAAGGTCGGCAGCATGGTGCTGGGCTCCTGGGCGATCCCGCAGATGCAGGAGGCCGCCAAGAAGGCCGGTCAGAACCCGGACGACATCGGCTTCCTGCCGTTCCCGCAGGCGACCGGCGGAAAGCTCTGCACGATCCTGCAGCCCGACTACAAGTACGCGGTCAACGTGCACTCCAAGAACAAGGAGGCCGCCCGCGCCTGGATCGACTGGTACATCGACAAGTCCGGCAGCGCCGCGGCCGAGCAGGCCGTCTCCTCCGTCAAGGGCAGCGCCATGCCGACCGTGCTGAAGCCCTTCGAGGACAAGGGCGTCACCCTGCTCCTCGGTCAGAAGCAGGACAACGCCGCCGCCATCAGCAAGATCGACAAGGCGTCCGAGATCGGCCTGACCACCCCGGACTACCGGCAGAAGCTGATCGACATCGCCCGCGGCGCGGCCCAGGGCGACAAGAACAGCTACTTCGCGGACCTGAACAAGAAGTGGTCCGAGGCCCAGAAGACGGTCGCCGGCTGACCCACCCCGGACCGGCGGCGCGGCGAGCGCCCGTCACCTCCCCAGCCGGCGGGCTCCGCCGCGCCGCACTCCGGGCGTCGTGCTCAACGAAGGAACGATGATGACTGCACTGCAGAAGGACAGGAAGCAGGGGCCGGCCGCGGCCGCCCCGGCCGGGCCCGCTGCACCGACGAAGCCGGCGCTGCACCGGCGAACCGCCCGCAGGCGCCGGTGGTTCACCCCCTGGCTCTACCTGCTCGTCCCGCTTGCTCTCCTGGTGACGTTCACCTACCTGCCGATCGTCGACATGCTCGGCTACAGCCTCACCGACTGGGACGGCCTCAGCCCCACCAAGGAGAACGTCGGCGCGGACAACTACGTCCAGCTCTTCACCCGGCCCGAGCTGTTCAAGGTCTTCCTGGTCAGCGGTGTCTACCTCGCGGCGTCCTTCGTGCAGATCGCGGCCGCGCTCTACTTCGCCACCGTGCTCAGCTTCAACACGAAGTTCCGCAACCTGTTCAAGGGGATCCTGTTCTTCCCCTACCTGGTGAACGGCGTCGCGATCGGCTTCGTCTTCCTGTACTTCTTCCAGCCCGGCGGCACCCTCGACTCCGTGCTGCAGCTGCTCGGCTACCACGGCAGGCAGATGTGGCTCGGCGACCCCGACCTCGTCAACAAGTCGCTCGCCGGCGTCTCCGTCTGGCGCTACACGGGCCTCAACATGGTGCTGTTCCTCGGCGCGATCCAGTCGATCCCCGGCCACCTCTACGAGGCGGCCGCCCTCGACGGCGCCAACCGCTGGCAGCAGTTCCGGCACATCATCGCCCCGAGCATCAAACCGATCATCAGCCTCAGCGCGATCCTCGCGATCTCCGGCTCGCTCGCCGTCTTCGAGATCCCGTACATCATGACCGGCGGCGCCAACGGCAGCGAGACCTTCGTCATCCAGACCGTCAAGCTCGCCTTCAGGTTCGACAAGGTCGGCCTCGCCTCCGCGAGCGCCGTCGTCCTGCTCGCCGTCATCCTGCTCGTCACCTGGATCCAGCGCCGCCTGGTGCCGGAGGAGAGGGTTGAACTCTCGTGACCACTCCCGACACCGCCGCTGCGCCCCGGACCGGCCGGATCCGCCGGACGCCCCGGATCACCGCCAAGTACCTCTCGCTGGTGATCGCCAGTGCGATCGTCCTCGTGCCGATGGTGGTCATCCTCTTCACCTCGCTGAAGGACAGCACGGAGGCCCAGACCACCGGCCCCCTGACACCGCCCGACAACTGGCTCAACCTCGGGAACTACCTGACGGCGTTCGACGAGGGCCGGATGCTCCAGGCCTTCCTCAACACCACGGTCATCCTCGTGGTGTCGACCGCCGGCACGGTGCTCATCGGCTCGATGACGGCGTACGCCGTCGACCGGTTCGAGTTCCGGCTGAAGAAGCTCGTCATGGGGCTCTTCCTGGTGGCCACGCTCGTGCCCGGCGTCACCACCCAGGTCGCCACCTTCCAGATCGTCAACGACCTCGGCGCGTTCAACACCCGCTGGGCGCCGATCCTGCTCTACCTCGGCACCGACATCGTCTCCATCTACGTGTTCCTGCAGTTCATCCGCTCGATCCCGGTCTCCCTCGACGAGGCCGCCCGGCTCGACGGCGCCAACAGCTTCACCGTCTACCGGCGGATCATCCTGCCGATGCTGAAGCCGGCCATCGCCACGGTCGTCATCATCAAGGGCATCACCGTCTACAACGACTTCTACATCCCCTTCCTCTACATGCCGGACTCCGAACTCGGCACCGTCTCCACGTCGCTCTTCCGCTTCAAGGGGCCGTTCGGAGCGCACTGGGAGACGATCTCCGCCGGCACCGTCCTCGTCATCCTCCCCACCCTGGTGGTGTTCCTCGCCCTCCAACGGTTCATCTACAGCGGCTTCGCCGCCGGATCGACCAAGTGACCGGCGCGGCACCGCACCTGTGCCGCGGTGCCGCGCCCCGGATTCAGGAGCGACGAGCGATGAGCCCGCGCATCACCATCCGCGACGTCGCCGCCCGGGCCGGCGTCTCCGCCGGCGCCGTCTCACTGGCCTTCAACGACCGGCCCGGGCTCTCCGCACCGACCCGCGAGCGGATCCGTGCCGCCGCCGTCGAACTCGGCTGGACCCCGCACACCGCAGCGCACCGCCTCGCCCGCGCCACCCCGGCCGACGGCACCGTCGGCCTGGTCCTCGCCCGGCCCGCCCGCCAACTCGGCCTCGAACCCTTCTACACGGAGTTCATCTCCGGCATCGCCGGCGTCATCGCCGAGCGGTCCGGCTCGCTGCTGCTGCGGCTCGTCCACGACCGCGACCAGGAGACCGCCGTCCACCGCGCCTGGTGGAAGGACCGCCGTGTCGCCGGCTGCGTCCTCGTCGACCTCACCGAGGACGACCCTCGGATCCCCGCCCTCGCCCGCCTCGGCATGCCCGCCGTCGCCGCCGGCAACCCCGGCCTCACCGACGGACGCGCCGCCGCCGTCTGGACGGACGACGCCGCCGCCGTCGAGGAGGCCGTCCGCTACCTCGCCCTGCTCGGCCACCGCCGGATCGCCCGGGTCGGCGGTGATCCCGCCCTCGGCCACACCGCCATCCGCACCCGCGCCCTGGAGAGGACCGCCGCCGACCTCGGACTCGAACCGGCCCGCAGCCTGCCCACCGACTTCTCCGGCCGGGCCGGTGCCCGCGCCACCCGCGACCTGCTCGCATCCGCCGCGCACCGGCCCACCGCGATCATCTACGACAACGACATCATGGCCGTCGCCGGCGCCGCCGTCGCCCGCGAACTCGGCCTGCACATCCCCGGCGACCTCAGCCTCATCGCCTGGGACGACTCCCAGCTGTGCCGCCTCACCCACCCGCCGCTCTCCGCCATGAGCCACGACGTGCACGGCTTCGGAGCCCAGGTCGTCCGCAGCCTCTACGACCTGATCGACCGCAGGCCCGTCACCCCGGGCCCCGCACCGACCCCCGTCCTCGTCCCGCGCGGCAGCAGCGCGCCGCCCCGCGCCGCCTGAGCCGCCGCCACCAGACCCCGGTCCGCCCCCGCCCCCCTGTTGAGGGTCAGGAACGGCGGGGGCGGACCGGACCACCCGAATCGGAGCACCCATGACCGAGCACCGCCCTGCCGCCGGCCTGCTCACCAACCGGATCCGCCCCTACGCCTGGGGCTCCACCACCGCCGTTCCCGCACTCCTCGGCACCCCGCCCACCGGGCAGCCGCAGGCCGAACTCTGGCTCGGCGCCCACCCCCAGGCCCCCTCGCGGCTGCACCGCGGCACCGGCGCCGAAGACCTGACCGACGTCATCGCCCGCGACCCCGGGCGCGAACTCGGCGCCGCCACCGCCGGCCGCTTCGGCGCCCGCCTCCCCTTCCTGCTGAAGGTCCTCGCCGCCGAGCACGCCCTCTCCGTCCAGGTCCACCCCACCGCCGCCCAGGCGGAGGCCGGGTACGCCGCCGAGGAGGCCGCCGGAATCCCGCTCGACGCCCCGCACCGGCTCTACCGGGACCGCCACCACAAGCCCGAACTGCTGTGCGCCCTCGACGACTTCGACGCCCTGTGCGGCTTCCGGCACCCCGCCGCCACCGCCGAACTGCTCGCCCCGCTGCACGTCCCCGCACTCCGACCCTGGCTGGACCTGCTGCGTGCCGGTGAGCCGGCCACCGCGCTGCGCACCGTCCTCACCGAGGCACTCGGCCCCGGCCGGGCCCGTGCCACCGGTGCCGCCGCCGAACTCACCACCGCGCTGGCCCGTGCCGCCGAGCAGCCCGGCCCGCACACCCGCACCTACGCCGCCTACGCGGCCGCCGCCCGCGACTACCCCGGCGACCCCGGTCTGGTCGCCGCCCTGCTGCTCAACCACGTCCACCTGCGGCCGGGTCAGGCGATCCACCTGGACGCCCGCGTCCCGCACGCCTACCTGCACGGCACCGGCGTCGAGATCATGGCCAACTCCGACAACGTGCTGCGCTGCGGACTGACCCCCAAGCACGTCGACACCGACGCGCTCGCCGCCGTCGTCGACTTCCGGCCCACCGAGCCGGACGTGCTGTCACCCCGCAGCGACACCCGCGGCGAGACCCACTACCCGGCCCCCGCCGCCGAGTTCGCCCTCTCGCGGCTCGACCTCGCCGGTACCGCCGACCTCCGCGACCACGGCCCGCAGATCCTGCTCTGCACCGGCGGCACCGCCCGCCTCGGCCAGCCGGACGGCCCCGCGCTCGCTCTCCACCGGGGCAGCAGTGCCTACCTCCCGGCCGCCACCGCCGTCCGGCTCGACGGGCACGCCACGCTCTACCGCGCCCGCGTGCCCGCCTGACCCTCCGCTCCACCGCGTACTGCCGGCACCACCCCCGATCCGACCGGCGCAGCCCGCGCCCCGCCCATCGAGGACCACCATGACCCTGTCCGGCACCACCCGCCCCAGCCGCCGCACCCTGCTGGGCGCCGCGGCCGCCGCCGGCCTCGCCGCCACCTCCGCGGCGGCCCTCGCCGCCCCCGCCGCAGCCGCCGACACCGCCGCCCGCCGCGCCGACCGGGGTTTCGTCACCGCCCGGCGCGGCGAACTCCGCCTCGGTGGAAAGCCGTTCCGCTTCGCCGGCACCAACTGCTACTACCTGCACCAGCAGTCCCACTACATGATCGACGCGGTGCTGAACGACGCAGCCGCCATGGGCCTCGGCGTCATCCGCGCCTGGGCCTTCGCCGACGGCGCCGGCCACTCGTACCGGCCGCTGCAGTCCAAGCCCTACGCCTACAACGACACCGCGCTCGACTCCCTCGACTACGCCGTCCACAAGGCCGGACAGCTCGGCCTGCGCCTCGTCCTGCCGCTGGTCAACAACTGGCCCGACTACGGCGGCATGCAGCAGTACGTCCAGTGGTTCCTCGGCCTGCCCGACGACTCGTACGGGGACGGCACCCACCACGACCGCTTCTACACCGACCCCGGCATCCGGGCCTGCTACCGCGCGTGGGCCGAGCACCTCGTCCGGCACCGCAACCCCTACACCGGGCTGCGCTACTGCGAGGACCCGACGATCATGGCCTTCGAGCTCGCCAACGAGCCGCGCTGCCGCAGCGACAAGAGCGGCCGCACCCTGCTCGCCTGGGCCGCGGAGATGAGCGAGCACGTCAAGAAGCTCGCGCCCCGCCAACTGCTGGCCGTCGGGGACGAGGGCTTCTACGGCGAGGCCGGCCACGCCGACTACCCGTACTCCGACTACGAGGGCGCAAACTGGCGGAAGCTCACCGCACTGCCCGCCGTCGACTACGGCACCGTCCACGTCTACCCGCAGAACTGGGGCGAGACCAGCGGCTCCAAGCCGGGCACCGACGCCACGGCCTGGGGCACCCGCTGGATCGAGGACCACCTCCGGGACGGCCGCGCCATCGGCAAGCCCGTCGTCGTCGAGGAGTTCGGGCTGCAGATCGACGCCGGACGCGACATCCCCGACACCGCGGCCCGTGACCGCGCCTACGCCGCCTGGACCGATGCCGTCCGAAGCGGCGGCGGCGCCGGCGACCAGTTCTGGCTGCTCACCTCCCGCGTCGACGACGGCTCCTTCTACCCCGACTACGACGGCCACCGCGTGATGTGGAACAACGACCCCGCCAACCCGACCGTCACCACCGCCCGGCTGTTCGCCGCGCACGCCCGGGCGATGAGCGGTTCCGACTGACCCGTCGCCCCGACCCGTCCCGGTTCGGCGCCCGGCGGCGGACGCCGTGTCCCGATCGGAGCCGCCGACCTGACAGGATGGGCGGTGCGAGCCGCGCCCGCGGCCGCCCATCGGGTCGGCGGAGAGGGATGCACCATGGGACGCCGGGTGACGATCCGGGACGTCGCCGCCCGCGCCGGGGTGTCGGCGGGGGCGGTCTCGCTCGCACTCAACGACCGGCCCGGTGTCTCGGCGGAGACCCGCAGCCGGATCGTCGAGGCGGCGAAGGAGCTCGGGTGGTCGCCCAATCTCGCGGCCCGCTCGCTCGCCCGCGGTGCGCAGGTGCACACCATCGGGATGGCGATCGCGCGCGACACGGTCGGCACCGGCCTGGACTCCGTGCACATGGCGCTGATCGGCGGCATCGAGAGCGTGCTGACCGAGCGGTCCTGCTCCCTGCTGCTGCACATCGCCGCCTCCCGGGAGGCGGAGGTCGCGCTGTACCGCCAGTGGTGGCAGTCCGGGCGGGTCAACGGCTCGGTCCTGATCGGGGTTTCGGCGGACGATCCGCGGATCGAGGCGGTGCACCACCTGGGCATGCCGGTGGTGGCGGTGGCCCCGCCCGAGTTCAGCGGGCCCTTCCCGGCGGTCTCCGGTGACGATGCCGCGGCGACGGCCGAGGCCGTCCGCTACCTGGCCGCCCTCGGCCACCGCCGGATCGCCCACGTCCGCGGACCCGCCTCGCTCGGCCGCAGCATCCAGCGGGCGCAGGCCTTCGAGGCCACCGCGGCGGAGCTGGACCTGGCGGGTGCGCCCGCTGTGCACACCGACCTGTCCGCGCACGGCGGGGCCCGGGCGACGCGGGCACTGCTCGCTGCCGGCGACCGGCCGACGGCGATCCTCTACGACAACGACATCATGGCGGTGGCCGGTGTCGCGGTGGCCGCCGAGATGGGACTCCGCGTGCCGGCGGACGTGTCCCTGGTCGCATGGGACGACTCCGACCTGTGCCGGATCACCTGGCCCGCGCTCTCCGCGCTCAGCCACGACCCGTTCGCCTTCGGCGCCGAGGTCGCCCGCTGCCTGCTCGAACTGCTGGACAGCGGGCACGCGCCGTCCCGGGTCTTCGGGGCCCCCGTCCTGGTGCCGCGCGGCACCACCGCGCCGCCGCCCCGCCCGGTCTGAGCCGGCCCGAGCCGGGCGGACACCGGCCACCGGCCCCCGGCCCCGGTCAGGCCGGCGGTGCCGCCGTGCTGCCGCGCGGGGTGAGCCGCGGGGCGAGGTCCTCGTACCCGCCGTCCGACTGCCCGGCGATCAGTGCGAGCAGGGTGCGCGCCGCATGCGCGCCGTAGGCGTGGATGTCGCGGGTGAGCGCGGTGAGGGCCGGACGTACCACCTGGACCAGCGGCGAGTCGTCCCAGGCGACGATCGACAGGTCACGGGGGACCTGAAGGCCCATCTCCTGGGCGACTGAGAGCCCGGCGACCGCGGTGATGTCGTTGTCGTACAGCACCGCCGTGGGGCGCACGGGGGAGAGCAGCAGGCGCCGGGTCGCGCGGGCGCCGTCCTCTCCGGTGTAGTCGGTGTGCACGGTGGGCACGGCCTCCACGCCCAGCTCGGTGCAGACCTCGGCGAAGGCCCGGTCGCGGATCGAGGTGTGCACCAGGCCCGGCAGGCCCGCCACCCGGCCGATCCGGCGGTGGCCGAGGGCAGCCAGGTACTCCACCGTCTCCCGGACGGCGGCGGCGTCGTCGGACCAGACGGGGGTTAGCGAGCCGGAGCCGGAGGGGTGGCCGATCACCACCGTGGGCAGGCCCATCTGCTCCAGGGCGGGGACCCGGTCGTCGTCCTCGCGCAGGTCGACCAGGATCGCGCCGTCGATGTGCCGTTCGCCCCACCAGCGGCGGTAGGCCTCGAGGCCGCGCTCGTGGTCAGACACGACCTGGAGCGCCAGCGAATAGGACGCGTCCGACAGCACGTTCTCGATCCCGCCGATGAGCTCCATGAAGAAGGGCTCGGTGCCGAGCATGCGCGCCGGCCGGCACAGCGCCAGGCCCACCGCGGCGGCCTTCGCCCCGCTGAGCGCCCGGGCGGCGCTGTTGCGGACGAAGCCGATCTCCTCGGCGACGGCGACGATCCGCTGCCGGGTCGCCTCGGAGACGCCGGGCTGCCCGTTCAGCGCGTTGGAGACCGACACCTTGGACACCCCGACGATCCGGGCGATGTCGCTGATGGTGGGTCGCCGTGCCGGAGGACTCTGCTGCTGGGACACCTGATCCACGAGACCCTTCTGAACCGATGAAGCCGCTGTACCTCCCTCAAGCTACTACGGCCGGCACCGGCGGTGTCTGCCGCCCCGGGCCGAATGTTCGGCCAAGTTCAGAAACCGGTTAACCGGCTGTTGACACGGCTGTGATGCGGACCATACGGTGGCTCTCAGTTAAGCGGTTAAGTGCAGCACGGTGCGACCGCGGGCGGCCACCTCTAGCCCGGGTCCCTCCGCACCGTCTCGCCCCGCCCCTGCGCCGTCGCACCCACTCCGTGCCGTCGAACGGCCGTGCCGTGCCGAACCGAGCCGTTCCGGCACCTCGCGGCCGGCCGCGGCACGCCCGGCGCGGCCCCTGACGCGGTGCGGACGGACGCCCCAACACCCGTCCGCACCGCCGCCCCGTCCGCACCCCGGCGCCCCCGCGCCGTACGGTGCGGCCCGCACCGCCCCGGCAGCTCCCGCGTCCTCCGGGCGCGCCGCGCCGCCGGGTCCACGCCCCATCACCCATCCCACCCCGGGACGAAAGGGAAGCGCGTGCACCATCACCCCCACCCCGGCGCCGGCCGCCTGCGGCCCCTGGCGCTGCTGCTCGCCGGCGTCCTCGCCCTGGCCGGCCTCGCCGGCCTCAGGGCGACCGCCTCCGCCGCCGACGGCGGCACCGGCGCGGCCGAGGCCTTCGCCACCCGCTGCGGCATCCACTTCTGCCTGAACGGCAAGGAGTACTACTTCGCCGGCACCAACACCTACGACATGTTCGCCTACGGCGCCGCGTCCGGGGACACCGAGAGCCAGTTCATGGACAAGGCCCGGATCGACGCCCACTTCGCGAACCTGCAGGCCGACAAGGTGGACGTCGTCCGGCTGTGGATGTTCAACCACGAGAGCTGGCACGGCTTCGAGACGAGCAAGGGCGTCTACGACGAGCAGCAGTTCGCGCTCTTCGACTACATCCTCGTCTCCGCCAAGGCGCACAACCTCAGGCTGGTCCCGGTGTTCGAGAACTACTGGGAGGCGTACGGCGGCATCGACACCAGGCTCCGCTGGGAGGGCCTGTCCGGCGGCCAGCCCGGCCGCGCGGCCTTCTTCGACCGGAGCCGCTGCCCCGGCTGCTCCACCTCGTACAAGAACTACGTCGGTTACGCCCTGAACCGCACCAACCACTACAGCGGCGTGAAGTACAAGGACGATCCCACGATCTTCGCCTGGGACCTGATGAACGAACCCCGCTACGAGGGGCAGAGCGCCGCCGAGAACGTCCTCGGCACCACGCTGCGCGCCTGGGTCGACGAGATGGGCGCCTTCGTGAAGGGGATCGACACCAACCACATGGTCGGCGTCGGTATCGAGGGACACGGCACCTCGTACGGCTTCGGTGGAGACGAGGGCAACCCGTTCGTGCAGGTGCAGCAGTCGCCGTACATCGACTACACCTCGGCGCACCCGTACCCGACGGAGTCCTGGGCGAATCTGACGATCGACCAGACCAAGGCGCTGATCCGGTCGTGGATCTCCGACTCGCACGATCTGGTCGGAAAGCCCTTCTTCATGGGCGAGTTCAACGTGCACAACGTCGACCGTTCCGCCTGGTGGAGTGCGATCTACGCGGACTTCGAGGCGGCCGGCGGTGACGGCAGTGCCTTCTGGTGGTACGAGGACCACAACGTCGACGGGAAGTTCGGCGTCATGGCCGGGGCGGCCGAGCTCGCGGTCTTCCGTGCCCACTCCGATCGGATGGCGGCCAAGAGCGGACTGACCGTGCCGTCCGCAACGCCCTCCTCGTCGCCGTCGCCGTCCGCGTCGGCCTCGGTCCCGCCCTCCGGTTCCGCGAGTCCCAGTCCCGCCGGCTCTCCGGCGGTCGGCCCGTGCTCGGTCCACTACGGCCTCTCGGACTGGGGCACCAGCTTCAACGGCGACGTGACGGTGAAGAACACCGGCACGACTGCCGTCGACGGCTGGCAGCTGGCCTTCGCCTTCCCCGGCGACCAGCGGATCGCCCAGATGTGGAACGCCGGCTGGACGCAGAGCGGCAAGCAGGTCGTCGCCACCAACCCCTCCGGCTACAACACGGTCGTCGCACCGGGCGCGAGCGTCAACTTCGGGTTCAGCGCCTCCTCCGTCCCGGGCACCAACGGCGCACCGGCGGACTTTCGGCTCAACGGCCAGGTCTGCAGCACCTTCTGACTCCGACGTGCTCCGGCCCGCCGCCGTCCGCCGCGTGCGGCGGCCGCGGGCCGGAGCCCCACCACCCGTGCACACAGGAGAGAGGACACCCCATGAGGCGCACCGCATCGCTGCTCGGCAGTGCCGTCGGCATCCTCGCCGCGCTCGCCCTCGCGCTCGCCCCGACCGCCGCCGCCGAGACGGCGCCGAACGGCTACCCGTACTGCGTCAACGGGAGCGCGAGCGACCCGGACGGGGACGGCTGGGGCTGGGAGAACAACCAGTCCTGCGTGGTCCGCACCGGCTCCGGTTCCGGCTCCGGCAGTTCGGCCTGCCCGTCCGGGGCGACCTGCGGCTCGTACAACGTCGGCGGCCTCGGCAGCCGCAAGCAGCAGGTCCGGAACGCGGGCGGCAGCAGCCTCGACCTCGCGGTGGCCATGCTGGAGACCGAACGGATGGACACCGCCTACCCCTACGGCGACAACAAGAGCGGTGACGCCGCCAACTTCGGCATGTTCAAGCAGAACTGGCTGATGCTGCGGTCCGCCTGTGCCCAGTTCGGCGGGCAGGGGGCCGGGCAGTACAACAACGGCGCCGCGCTCAACAGCAGCCTCGGCCAGGACGTCTCCTGCCTGCACCAGAGTCAGGGCCACTACGGCCTGGACACCTGGTTCGCGGGCCACCGCAACGGCGCCTCCGGCCTCTCCAGCCCGAACACGGCCGACATCGCCGCGTACAAGGCCGCCGTGTACTGGATCAAGGCTCAGCTCGACGCGGACTCCGCCAACCTCGGCAACGACACCCGCTTCTGGGTCCAGGTCCCCGCGATCTGATCCGTCCACCCCTCACGGGACGGCGCCGCGCCCGGTCCGCCGGCCGCCGTGCGGCGCCGTCCCCTCCGTACTCCGAACGACCCGTGCAGAGGAACCACCCGACATGCGAAGACGATGGACAGCCGTCTGGGCTGCGACCGCTGCGGTGCTGACGGCCTGTGGCGGCCAGGGCGCCGTCGGCCCGACCTCCCCGATCGCGCCGTCCGACCCGGCCGCGGTCTCCGGCGAGATCACCGTGCTGACCAACCGGACCGACCGGATCAAGGACGGCACCTTCAAGCGCTACGCCGATGCCTTCCGCAAGGAGTACCCCGGCGTCACCGTGAGGTTCGAGGGGCTCACCGATTACGAGGGCGAGGCGACCCTCCGGATGAAGGCGGGGACGTACGGCGATGTGCTGCTGATCCCCAACAGCCTGTCGGTGAGCCAGTTCCCGGCCTACTTCGCACCGCTCGGCTCCGCGACCGACCTCGCCCAGAGCTTCGACTTCACCGAGTACGCCGATGTCGGCGGCCGGGTCTACGGCGTCGCCGGCATCGGCATGGCCACCGGGCTCGTCTACAACAAGGCGGTCTGGGAGCAGGCCGGGATCACCGACTGGCCGCGGAGCGCCGCGGACTTCCTCGCCGATCTCAAGGCGATCAAGACCCGCACCGGGGCCGTCCCGTACTACACCAACTACAAGGACGGCTGGCCGCTGCGCCAGTGGACGGACCTGATCGGCGCCCCGAGCTGCAGCAACACCGCCAAGGACCGACTGGCCGACACCGCCCGGCCGTGGAACGCCGGCCAGGACCTGAACGCGATCGACGGATTGCTCTACGACGTGGTGCACCAGAAGCTCTCCGAGGACGACCCCGCCGCCACCGACTGGGAGACCTCCAAGGCGCTGATGGGCGGTGGGCGGATCGGTGCGATGCTGCTGGGGTCATGGGCCGTGCCGCAGATGCAGGCGGCCGCCCGGGCCGCCGGGCGCGATCCCGCCGAGATCGGCTTCATGCCGTTCCCGCTGCAGAAGAACAGCCACCACTGCGCGGTCGTCGAGCCCGACTACAAGTTCGCCGTCAGCAAGCACTCCCGGCACCAGGACGCGGCGCGGGCCTGGATCGACTGGTTCCTCACCCGCTCGGGCAGCGCGCGGGACGAGCAGGTGATCTCCACGGTCAAGGGGACGTCGCTGCCGGCCGCCCTGAGGCCCTTCGACGAGCGCGGTGTACGGATCGTCGCGCAGACCCAGGACCGGACGGCCGACGTCAGCAGGATCGACAAGGCCGCCGGCATCGGCCTCGACACCCCCGACTACCGCCGCAGGCTGATCGACATCGCGCGCGGCGCAGCACCCGGCGACCGCGACGGCTACTTCGCCGAGCTCAACGCGAAGTGGGCCGCGGCGCAGCGCGTGCCGACCGGGTGAGCGGTCGGCGGACGATCGCACCGAACCGGTAAAGTTCACATGGCGAACGGTTGCGCAATCCTGTGGGGATCGCCGGGGCAAGCTCGGCAATACGGCAGCTCACGATGGATATTTCGTCGCAATGAACAAACTGAACCGGTTTATAGACAGAACCGAACGGCCGGGCTACGGTTGCTCGCACCACAGCCGCACCGCACCCACGGCAGTCGCCCCCCTGCCCGGCCAAGCGAACAGGAGCCGCACATGAAGGACGTCACCCAGCTCGACCGGGGCTGGAGCCTGCACCACGACGGCGGACTCCTCCCCGCCCAGGTCCCGGGCTGCGTCCACACCGACCTGCTGAACGCCGGGCTGCTCGCCGACCCGTACCTCCACACCAACGAGAAGGACGCCGCCTGGATCGGACGCCGCGACTGGACGTACTCCACCCGGCTCGACCACGGCAGCGGCCACGAGCGCACCGACCTGGTCTTCGAGGGGCTGGACACCGCCGCCCGGATCACCCTGGCCGGCACCGAACTCGGCCGTACCCGCAACATGCACCGCACGTACCGGTTCGACACCGCCGGCCTCACCGGCGACCTCGCCGTCCGGTTCACCAGCCCCTACCAGGAGGCGGACGAGGTCCGCGCCGCCGTCGGCGCCCGCCCCAACGTCTATCCGGAGCCGTTCCAGTACATCCGCAAGATGGCCAGCAGCTTCGGCTGGGACTGGGGCCCCACCCTGCCGACCTCCGGCATCTGGCGGCCCGCCCGGCTCGAACACTGGTCCACCGCCCGCCTGGCCGAGGTGCGCCCGCTGGTCACCGTGCACGGCAGCGCCGGCCGGGTCGAGCTCCACCTCGCCGTCGAGCGCACCGCCACCGGCGCCGGCCGCCCGCTCACCGTCCGCGCCACCGCCGCCGGACACACCACGGAGACCGCCCTCGACGGCGACACCGGCATCCTCGTCCTCGACGTCCCCGACGCCGCCCTGTGGTGGCCCCGCGGCCGCGGCGACCAACCCCTGTACGACCTGGACGTCACCCTCGCCGACGGCAGCGGGACACTGGACACCTGGCAGCGGCGGATCGGCTTCCGCACCGTCGAACTCGACCGCGGCACCGACGAACACGGCACCGGCTTCACCCTCGTCGTCAACGGCGAACGCCTCTTCGTCCGCGGCGCCAACTGGATCCCCGACGACACCCTCGTCACCCGCGTCACCCCCGAGCGCTACCGCACCCGCCTCACCCAGGCCGCCGAGGCCAACATCGACCTGATCCGGGTCTGGGGCGGCGGCATCTACGAGGACGAGGCCTTCTACGACACCTGCGACGAACTCGGTCTGATGGTCTGGCAGGACTTCCTCTTCGCCTGCGCCGCCTACCCCGAGGAGCAGCCGCTGCGCGGCGAGATCGAGGCCGAGGCCCGGGACAACGTCACCCGACTGTCGCCCCACCCCTCGCTCGTCCTGTGGAACGGCAACAACGAGAACCTCTGGGGCTTCCGCGACTGGGGCTGGGAGCCCGAACTCGCCGGCGACTCCTGGGGCGAGGGCTACTACCTCGGCGTGCTGCCCCGCATCGTCGCCGAACTCGACCCCACGCGCCCGTACAGCGCCGGCAGCCCCTGGTCCGGCTCCTGGGACCACCACCCCAACGACCCCGACCACGGCACCCACCACTCCTGGGAGGTGTGGAACCGCCGTGACTACAGCGAGTACCGCGACAGCGTCCCCCGGTTCGTCGCCGAATTCGGCTGGCAGGCGCCCCCTGCCCTCGCCACCCTGCAGCGCGCCCTGACCGGCGAGGAGCTCGCCCCCGACTCGCCCGGCATGCTGCACCACCAGAAGGCCGAGGACGGCAACGGCAAGCTCGACCGCGGCATCGCCCGGCACTTCGAACCGCCCGCCGACTTCGACCGCTGGCACTACCTCGCCCAGCTCGTCCAGGCCCGCGCGATCGCCACCGGCATCGAGCACTGGCGCTCCCACTGGCCGCGCTGCGCGGGCACCGTCGTCTGGCAGCTCAACGACTGCTGGCCGGTCTCCTCCTGGGCCGCCGTCGACGGCGACGGCCGGCGCAAGCCGCTCTGGTACGAGCTGCGCCGCCTCTACGCCGACCGCCTGCTCACCGTGCAGCCCGCCGCGGACGGCGCCCTCGAGATCGTGCTCGTCAACCAGGCCGCCGAACCGTGGACGCCCGCGCTGCGCCTGCGCCGCCTTACCGCGGACGGTACCCTCACCGCCGACACGGCGGCGGAGGCCACCGTCGCACCCGGCACGGTCACCCGGCTGACCGTGCCGCCCGCCCTCGCCCCGTCCGAGGGCTCGGCTAAGGAGTACCTGGCCGTCGACGCCGACGGGCTGCGGGCCGTGCACTTCGCCGTCACCGACCGGCTGTTCGGCTACCCGCGGCCGGACTTCGACGTCGCGGTGCGGTCCGTCGAGGGCGGCGGCGACACGGCGGAGGTGGTGGTCACCGCCCGCACCCTCGTCCGCGACCTGCTGCTCCAGGCGGACCGGCTCGACCCGGCCGCCGAGGCCGACCGCGGGCTGCTGACCCTGCTGCCGGGGGAGCAGGCCGTCGTCCGTGTCACCGGCTGCCCGGGGTTGACGGCCGGGGCCGCCCGCAGGGCGCTCTTCTGTGTCGAACCCGCCTGACGGGTCCGCGCGTTCGCCCCCGTGGCCGGGCCCGGCCACGGGGGGATGCCGCTGACCGGCGCCCGGGCGTATCGTGCTGCCCGCGGGGGGGGGGCGGTGGCCGCCTCGCGTGCATCGCAGGGGGAGGAGACCGGCCGATGGGTGCCGCGCGGATCTGGACCGTCGAGGAGTCGCTGGAGTTTCCCGCCGTCCCGCCGGACGCGGTGTACGCGCTGCTCGCCGACGTGCGCCGGATGAAGGAGTTCAGCCCCGAGGTGGTGGGTGTCTGGCGGCGCGGCCGGAACTTCGTCGGCTTCAACCGGCGGGCCGGCTGGGTCTGGTTCACCACCTGCCGGATCGCCGTCGCCGAGCCGGAGCGCGAGTTCGCCTTCGACGTCACCACCTTCGGCCTGCCGGTGGCCCGCTGGGGCTACCGCCTGGAACCGCACGGCGACGGCACGCTGGTCACCGAGTACTGGATCGACCAGCGGCGCGGCGGTGCGGGGGCGGTCGTGGCGGAGACCCTCGGGCTGGTCTTCTCCGGCACGCCCGCCGCGCAGCGCGCGGAGCGCAACCGGGCGGGGATGCGCACCACCCTCCACCGCCTCCGGGACGCCTGCCTGCCGCCGGCCTGAGGACCGGTCGGACGGCGACCGGGTGCGCTGCCCGTCGGACCCCGCTCAGGCCGGCCCGGCGCCCACCGGTTCGGCGCTCACCGCTGCCCCGTCCGGGCGGCGGCGCTGCGCGGCCACCGAGGTGTGCAGCGGCCCGGCCGGCGCCGCCGGTCCGTCGCCGAACTCCGCCACCGCTTCGGTGACGATGCCGCTCAGCTGCTCGTGGTGGGCGCCGCGCCAGTACACCTGGTCGCAGGCCGTGCACTGGGCGAAGACGTCGTACGAACGCTCGGTGCCGTGCTCCAGGTGCTCGCGCACCGAGGTCTTGTCGGCCTCGCGCAGCGTCCCGTTGCAGGCGGTGCAGCGCGTCCACGGCGCCAGCGGGGGAGCGAACCGGGAGAGCACGTCCCGCAGTTGGTCGGCGGGGCGGTGGCTGTACACGTAGGCGCCGGCCCACAGCTCCCGGCGGTGCAGCAGCCCGCGGTCCCGGGAGAGCAGCACGCGCCGCTCGGCGGCCGAGCGGGCCGCCAGCGCCGGGTCGCCGATGTCGGTGCTCTCGTAGGCGGCGTCCACCCCGAGCAGCCGCAGCCGCCGGGCCAGGGTGCCCAGGTGGACGTCGAGCAGGAAGCGCGGCGGCCCGGCGAGCCGCTGCGGCCGGGCGACGGCGAGCACGGCCACCTCCTCGCCCGCCGCGGGCACGTGGGAGGCGTCCGCGGCCGCACCGTCCACGACGAGGCCGCCCACCTCGGTCAGCGGGACGCCGAGCGACTCCACCACGTGCCCGAGGGTCGAACTGCCGTCGGTCGTCACCGCCGACCGGCCGGCCCGCCTGCGCGCGTTCACGAAGACGTGCAGCTCGGGGACGAACTCGATCCGGATCTCCGTTCTCTCCACACGCCCAGGATGCCAGGACGGCGGTGCGCCGGTCGCCCCGTTTCCGGGTCGGCGCACCGCCGGTGTCAGCGGGCCCGCCGGTCGCGCGCCGCTCGCCCCGCCGGTCAGCCCGGTCCCTGCCCGTGGTGGACGGTGAGCTCGCCGAGCGGGGCGAGGGCCGCCGCCGGGTCGCCCGGCCGGTCGCGCAGGACGGCGTCCAGGAAGGCCAGGCACGCGGCCGCGGTCAGCCGGGGCCCGTCGGTGCGGTCGAGGGTGCCGACCAGGGACGGCACCGGCGGCAGGTAGAGCGGCGCGTCGGTGAAGGTGAGGTGCGCGCTGCCGGGCACGGTGAGCCGGTAGGAGACCGCCGTGTCGCGATCGAGGACCTCCTCCAGGGCGGGCAGGTAGTCCGGATCGGTCTGCGGCCCGATCTCCTGGGTGAGGGCGAGGACCGGCCGGTGGAGGGGCTGCGGGTCGGCGTCGTGCGGGGCGCCGTCCAGGTCGATCGCGGCGGCGAAGCCCGCGTCCCGGCGGGCGGCCAGCAGCGCGGCGGCCCCGCCGAGCGAGTGGCCCGCCGCCGCGACCCGCTCGGTGTCGAGGCGGCCGGCCAGCGGATCCGCGTCCTGTCCGCGCCCGATCCGCTGCAGCCGGCCGAGGACGAAGCCGAGATCGGCGGCCCGGACCTCCTTCCAGCCGACCGCCCGCCGCTCGTCCTCGGCCCGGTCGCCGGTGGCCGTCACCCGGGTGCGGACCGTCCGGCCGTCGGCCAGCACCACGGCGGCGGAGTCGTAGGGGTGGTCGAGGCCGGCCACCACGTAGCCGTGACTGGCCAGTTCCTCCGCCCAGGCGGTGTTCTGGCCGCGCACGCCGCCCAGGCCGGGCGAGAACAGCACCACGGGGAACCGTCCGCCGCGGGCCGCCACCGCGGCGTCGGGCACCGCCCGGGTCCGGGCGCGCGCAGGCCCGTCGAGCAGGAGGCCCGGGAGTCCGGCGTACCCGGCCAGGGCGTCGGTGACCGTCCGGGACTCCTGCGCCGTCCGCCCCAGGTAGCGGGCGCGAGCCGCCCCGGCGGCCGGCTCGGCCGGGTACCAGAGCTGGACGACCACGGTGCGCCGGTCGTCGGGGTCGTCGGTGGCCGGCTCGGGACGCTGCCCGTCCGTCCACTCCACCACCCGGGTGCCCACCGCGTACGGGCCGGTCGGCCGCGGGAACTCCGGCACCGGGAAGGCCCAGGCCGCCGCCGGGCCCGCCGCGACCAGCAGCAGGCAGACCGCCGAGGCCGGCACCGCGAGCCACCGGCGAGCCCGGCGCGGCGTGCGGCCCGGCCGCGGCAGCAGCGGGGCGACGGCGAACGGTGCGACCAGCACCGCGGTGGCGAACACCGGCGTCAGCTGCCAGCGGAGTCCACCGGTCAGCGCCGCTGCGGCGCCGCCCACCAGGAGGGCGCCGCCGCCGGCCGCCACCGCCATCCGCCGGGCCGCCGGCGGCAGCCACCGTGCCAGCACCAACGCCACGGCCCCCAGCACCGCCAGGAGCTCCGGCACGGTCATCCGAAACCACGTCATGTCCTCGATCACCCGGCCATGCTGGCCGGGCCGGGCCCGCCGCCGCATCGCTCGCAGGTCGCGCCCGCATACGCCCGGAGACCAATCCCCGAGCCGTGCGGCCTCCACCTCGCGGCGTACGGCGGACCGTCCCGGCACCGGGCACCCTTCCCGACTCCGGGCACCTTCCCGGCAGGGACGTCGCTGCAAGCGGGCGGCCGCGCCCGGTCAGTCGGCGGCGGCCGTCCGGGCGCGGTACCGGGAGAGCTGCCCGGCCCCGACGGGGACGACGATCCAGAGGATCCAGGCGTACTGAGTCGCGAAGAACAGCGGAACGGACAGGCCGAAGCCCAGCAGCAGCCCGTACAGCACCGGGTCCCCGGCGGCGACCAGCTCGGGCGGGACGTCACGGTCGCGGAGCTGCTGCGCCGTCATCCGGCGCTCCATCGCGATCACCGAGGCGTGCGCCAGGCACTGCAGCAGGGCGTAGAACCCGAACCGCAGGCCGACGGTGTCGGTGTCCTCCCCCTCGGTGGTGAGCAGCTTGGTCGCGAAGGGGTTGAGCACGATCGTGAGCAGCCAGCAGGCGTTGAGGGTCCGCAACCGGTCGTCGGCGCGCTCGGTGTAGCGGAAGGCCCGGTTGTGCTGGCCCCAGGCGGCGGCGATCACGGCGAAGCTGATCAGGAAGGCCGTGTAGTGGCCGAGGTCCTCGTGGACGGCGGAGCGCAACGCGGCGACCGTCGGCCCCGCCGGCACCGGCAGTTCGAGCGCCAGCAGGGT
The DNA here is from genome assembly GCF_040683455.1 of Kitasatospora sp. NPDC093679. Classification (NCBI taxonomy): domain Bacteria; kingdom Bacillati; phylum Actinomycetota; class Actinomycetes; order Kitasatosporales; family Streptomycetaceae; genus Kitasatospora; species Kitasatospora sp. NPDC093679. The sequence goes on along the minus strand of NZ_JBFBDW010000031.1, from coordinate 17,627 downwards.
GATGGCGATCGCCACCACGGCGTCCGAGAAGAAGATCAACCGGTCCGCGGCGCGTGCCTCGAACCTCCGCAGCTTCCTCGCCCGCACCGCAGCCTCCCTCGTCGGTCCGGCCCATCCTCGCCGCCGACCGTGTCCCCGCGGCCGCTACGACACGCCCCCGTCGCCCGCCGCGCGTCCCGCCCGGGCGAGGGCCGGCCGGGAGAGCACCGTGACCGCGACGGAGACCGCGGCCAGCAGGGTGATCGCCGTCCCGGTGCCGAGGGCCTGGGCCGTCCCGCCGGCGAGCGCGGCGCCGATGCCCTGCCAGGTCATCCGGCCGGCCGACTCCATCCCCTGCACCTGGCCACGGACATGGTTCGGCGTCAGCGCCAACAGCCGCTCCTGCAGCGGCAGCGTCGCGGCGAACCCGGCGCCCGCCGCGAACACGGCCACCACCAGCACGGCCGTCGGCGGTCGGAGCGCGAACGGCAGGAACGGCACCGCGAGCAGCAACCGCAGCCGGAACGCCAGCCGGTGGCGCACCGCGGCCGGGACGAGCCGCCCCACCACCAGGTCGCCGGCCATCATGCCCGCCGAGGCGGCGGCCAGCAGGACACCGGCACGCTCCGGGGCGAACGGCACGAACAGCGCCTCGCAGCCGACCACCAGCCCGTTCGGCACCCACAGGTTCAGCAGCAGCGCCCGTCGGCCCGGGTCGGCGAAGAGCAGTGCGTTGGTCGCCCGGGTGCTGCGCAGGCCCGGCCTGCGCACCGGGCCGATCGGGCGCTCCCGGACACCGGCCGCCACCACGAGCAGCGACAGCGCGCTCAACCCGGCCGCCACGGCGAGCACCCGCTGCGGGTCCACCTGCTGCAGCAGCGCGGCGCCCGCGGCGCAGCCGAGCACGGTCAGGCCGCCCGAGGCGATGTTCATCAGGGAACGGGCCGGCGCGTACCCGGCGGCGGGCACCGCCTCGGCGAGCAGCCCCATCCGGGTGGCCGTCCCCAGCGACTGGACGAAGCCCAGCACCACGAGTACGCCGAACCGGCCCACCAGCGGCAGGCCGGGCACCGCCTGCGCGGCCGTGCCCGCCAACGACACGCCGTGCAGCACCAGCAGGGTCCGGCGCGGGCGGCGCCCGTCGGCGACCGACATCAGGGTCAACGCGCCGAGGACGGTCGCGAACGTGGCGCCGTACATGCTGACCGCCGTCAGGAACGGCGAGCCGGTCTGCCGGCCGACGAGGGTGCCGAGGGCGAGGCCGGCGAGCGCGTTCGCGGCCACGGTCAGCGTGAAACTCGTGAACAGGGCGGCGAACCGCCCGGTGCGCAGCAGCGTGCGGTAGGTGGTCGGGGCGGCGGGCGAGGGAGGTGCGAGCGTGTCGGAAGGCATGAAAAAAGCCTCCGGACAGGCCCAGTTCGGGCGCCGAAGGCAGCACGCACATGATAGCAGCCGCGGAGCCTGCGCTGCGCCTGGAGTGGCGCGCCGGCACCCCCCTGCCGGGGCCCGAACGGGCGGCTGCGCTTCCGGCCCGCCGACGGCGAGGCGGAGGTGGTCGACCTCTGCACCGGGATCCTCACCGGCACCCTGGACGCCCACGGCCGCGACGACCCGGCTCGGATGACGGCCCGTGAGGCGGCGCGATTCCAGTAAGACGAGGAGTTCGCGCACTACGCCACCCGCGCGTGCTGCCCGCCCACCGCGGCCGGGGTCCGGCCGAGGAACTCCTCGCCGAGGACATCCGGGTGCCGGCCGAAGTCGCCGCCGACACCGCCCGGACCTCCACCGACGTCGGCAACACGCCGATGGCGGCCGCCTTCGGCCGGGCCGGCCGCACCGTGTTCGAGCACGAGTACGTGGTGGCCCGGGGCTGACGTCCTCGCGGCGGGGCCGTGGGCGTCCCGCCCGCACGGGTTGTGGGTGGCGGCGGCTACGGTGCCGGTGATGAACGACACGGGGCGGGGCGGCAGTGCGGGCGACGACGGCACCCTCCGCACCTGGGGCCTCGCCGGCCCGCCGCCGCAGGGCGCCGACGACGGCCACCACACCGTCCCCGTCCGCGCCCTCGCCACCGCCGAGGTCGACGGCCGCCCGGTGGCCGTCACCGCCGACCCGGCCACCGGCGAGGAGGTGCACCGCCCCTACGACAGCGCGCAGGGGCGCGTGCCGGCCGCGGCCACGGCGGTGCCCGACGGCCGCCCCGTCCTCGTCACCGCAGGCAGCGACCGCACCGTCGGCGTGCGGGACCTGACCACCGGCGACCCGGTGTTCGAGCCCTTCACCGGTCACACCGGCCGGGTCACGGCCGTGGCCACCACCCTGCTCGGCGGACGGGCCGTCGCCGTCGCCGGCAGCCGGGACCGGACGGTGCGGGTGTGGGACCTGACCACCGGCCGTCCGATCGGCGGACCGCCGACCGGCCACACCGACCGGGTGACCTCGGTGTCGGCGGCGGTGCTCGACGGGACACCGCTCGCCGCGAGCACGGCGCGCGACGGAACGCTGCGGCTGTGGGACCTGACGGGGATGGCGGAGATCGGCCGTGCGGAGATATCCGCGGTGCCGTCCGCGGCCACGGCGGTGCTGGTCGGGGCAGCAGGGGGACGGCCCGTGGCGGCCGTTCGCGAGGGATGTGCGGTGCGGTTCCTCGATCCGCTCACCGGCCGCGGGGCCGGCGCCGACCGCGTGCTGCCCGAGCCCGTGCAGGCGCTCGCCGCCGTCCCGGACGGACGGCTGGCGATGGCGTTCGGGTCGCACGTCGCCGTCCTCGTGCCGCGCTGGCACGGGGAGCGTGCGCGGAGGAGGGCGGGGGGCGGTCGAGTGGGGGCGCCACGGTGGTGCGTTCGTCGGCGGGGTCCGCGGCGGGCGCCGGAGCGGCGGACCGGCCGGGGGTCAGTCGATCGTGCAGTCGCCCTTCTTGGCACCGTCCGGACAGGGGAAGCGGGTGACGGACTCGGCGAAGGCACGGCCGGAGTCCACCACCGACTGCGGCACCTTCAGCTGCCACCGCGGGCTCTGCACCAGCGCCTTCCAGCCGTCCAGGCCGAGCGGCGGCCGCTCACGGGTCACCGTGATCGGCACCCCCTTCTGGCCCGTGTACTGGTCGAGCGTGCCGTTCGCCGCCACCACCTGGACGGTGGTGCCGTCGGGCCGGGTGAGGTCCATCATCTCGTCGTACAGGCCCGCCACGTCGGTGCCGGTGACGAACATCCGCAGCCGGCCGCCGTCCGGCAGCTGCTCGGTCCTGCACAGCGGCGCCTCGTAGCCGCTCTTCCGGGTGCCCTCGTCCGAGCCGCCCTGCCAGGTCTCGCAGGTGACCGGGCTCGGCGGCCGGCCCCGGCTCACCGTCAGCATGACCGTGGAGGGCCCGTGGCCGTCGTCGTACTCCAGCTCGATGTAGCGCTGGTTCGGCTTGGTGTTGAACTTCACGCCGAACGCGTTCAGGTTGCCCAGCCGGGCGCCCGGCGGCAGCAGGTCCGACAGGATCTCCGTCATCGCCTGCCAGGTCAGGTCCGCCGTCCCCGGCTCGGCCACCGCGCCCTTGCTCGGTGACACCGTGCCCGTGCCGGATTCCGCGCCCGCCGGCCCTTTGCCCGCGGACGGGCTCGCGGCGGACGAACCCGTCGCGGAGGCGCTCGCGGCGGACGGCGACGCCGTGTCGGCCGACGCGGGCCCCTCCGCCTGTGCGGCGCCGGGCCGGGGACCGGCGACGGCGACCGCCGTCACCACGGCCGCCACCGCCGCCGCGGCACCGGCCGCCTGCAGCGTCCGCCGGATCCGCAGCCGCTTCCGCCCGGCGCGCTTGCCCTCGGCCACCATCTCGCCGATCGGCGGGCTCAGTTCGTGGACGCTCTCGGCGAACATCCCGTTCAGGTCGTCCTCAAGACCCATCTCAGCACTCCTCGTGCGCTCGTCGTTCCTCAGTGCCGGAACAGCAGTTCGCGGTCATCGCCCAGCAGTTCGCGCAGCTTGGCCAGGCCGCGCGTGTTCAGCCCCTTGACGGCGCCGACGCTGCAGCCGAGCGTCTCCGCCACCGATTCGAGGCTCTGGTCCTCCAGGTAGCGCAGCACCACGGCCGCCCGGTTGCGCGGCGGCAGTTGCCGCAGCGCGGTCAGCAGCGTCAGCCGCAGTTCCGCCGTCCGCCCGCCCTCGCGGCCGTCCGGCAGGTCGGGCACCGCTCCGGTGGGTATCTCCCCGGAGCGGCGCAGCCGGCGCTGCGACAGGTAGGTCCGCAGCAGCACCTTGCGGGCGTACGCGTCGAGGCCGGTGTCCGGGACGGTGCGCCCGAGCCGTCCCCAGGAGGCGTACAGCTTGGCGAAGGTGACCTGGACGAGGTCCTGCGCCTGGTGGAAGTCACCGCACATCAGGTACGCGACCTGGAAGAGCCTTCGCGCTCGTGTGGACGCGAACTCGTCGAAGTCGAGTGCCTCGTGCATGTGGTTCCCCCGGGCTGCGCCGTGCTCGGCCGATCTGCTGTCACCCTGACAAGACGCCTCGACCCGGGCCGGGGTCGCACGCGATCTGACGGTCTTTTCGCCCGGCTGCGCGCCGGGCCGGGCGCACCCGCGGGCGGCCCCGCCCGGCGGGCCGGGGAGCGGGAGCGGTCGGTAGGGTGCTGGTGCGGGCGAGGCGCACCGGTCCGCCCGTCCGCACCGCCGAGAGGACCCCGCCATGCCGGCCGCAGCAGCCACCGGACCCGCAGGCCCGTCGATCGCCCGGTTCGGCCTGGGCACGGCGGCGGTCGGCCGCCCCGGCTACATCACCCTCGGGCGGGACCTCGACCTGCCGGCCGGGCGCACGGTCGAGGCGCTGCGGGAGCGGACGCACGCGCTGCTCGACGCCGCCTTCGCGGCCGGCGTCCGGTACTTCGACACGGCCCGCTCCTACGGGCGGGCGGAGGAGTTCCTCGGCGGGTGGCTGGCCGCCCGGCCGCGGGCGGCGGCCGAATCGGTGGTGGGCAGCAAGTGGGGCTACACCTACACGGCCGACTGGCGCGCCTCGGGCGTGCCCGTCCACGAGGTCAAGGAGCACGCGGTCGCGGTCTTCGACCGGCAGGTGGAGGAGACCCGGGCGTCCCTCGGCCGGCTGCCGGACGTGTACCTCGTCCACTCGGTGACGCCCGACAGCCCGGCGCTGACCGACCCGGCGCTGCACGAGCGCCTGGCGGGGCTCGCCGCGGAGGGCGTCCGGGTCGGGCTGTCCACCAGCGGGCCGGCCCAGGGGGAGGCGGTGCGGGCGGCATTGGCGGTGGAGTTCGAGGGCCGGCCGCTGTTCGCGGCCGTCCAGTCGACCTGGAACCTGCTGGAGACCTCGGCCGCGCCGGCGCTCGCCGAGGCGCACGCGGCCGGCTGGCTGGTGGTGGTGAAGGAGGGCATGGCCAACGGCCGTCTCGCCGACCGGAACGCGACCGGCCCCGACACCGCCGCGCTGCGGGAGCTCGCAGCCCGTACCGGTGCCTCCTGCGACGCCCTGGCGCTGGCGGCCGCCGCCGCGCAGCCCTGGGCCGACCTGGTGCTCTCCGGCGCTGCCACCGCCGGGCAGCTGGCCTCCAACCTCTCGGCCGCCGGGCTCGCCGTTGCGCCGTTGGACCTGGCCGGGCTCGCGGTGCTCGCCGAGCCGGCGGAGGCCTACTGGCGGACGAGGGCCGCGCTGCCCTGGGCCTGAGCGGCCCGGCGGCGGGCCCGGAGCGCGGATGCGCCGCAGCGGCGGGCCACCCCTCCTCGGGGCGGTCCGCCGCTGCGGCGCGTCGGGGACGGGCGGGTCAGCCCACCCAGCTGCCGGTCATGCCGAGCACCGCGGAGCCGTCCAGGTCGGTCAGCTTGGTGCCGGTGAAGCCGCGGGCCCAGTCCGAGGTCTGCAGGCGGAACGGCGGGCGCTCGGCGGTCAGCGCCTCGATGACCGTCCCGGCGGCCTCGGCCGGGGTCTGCGCGCCGTTGAGGAACTGTGCGACGGTGCGGTCGAGGTAGGCGCCGAGGGCGGGGGCGTAGGGGCCGGCCGCGGCGATCTCGGCCTCCAGGTCGAGGCCGATGTTGTTGACGAACTCGGTGGCGACGGCGCCCGGCTCGACGACGCTCACGGCCACGCCGACCGAGGCGGCGACCGGGGCGAGGCTCTCCATGTAGCCCTCGACCGCGAACTTGGCGGCGCAGTACGCCTCGTTGAAGGGCTGCCCGATGACGCCGCCGACGCTGGTGACGGTGATCAGCCGGCCGCCGGTGGCCCGCAGGTGGGGGAGCGCGGCCTTGGAGACGTTGAGGACGCCGAAGAAGTTGACCTCCATCACGGCGCGCACGTCCGCGACGGACTCGTTCTCCAGGGTGCCGAGGTGCCCGGCGCCCGCGTTGTTGACGACCGCGTCGAGGCGGCCGTGGTCGGCGACCACCCCGTCGATCACGGTGGCGACGGAGGCCTCGTCGACCACGTCGAGCCGGCGGACGTCCAGCTCGACACCGGCCTCGGCGGCGGCCTTGCGCAGCGCGTCGGCGCGGTCGGGGTCGCGCAGGGTGGCGACCGTCCGCCAGCCGGCCCGCGCGGCGGCGACCGCGGCGGCGAGACCGATGCCGGAGGAGGTGCCGGTGATCAGGACGACCTTGGAGGAGGACATGGTGAGGGTTCCTTCCGGAGCGGGGGACGGCCTGGCAGCCGCAGCACCCCTTCGGTGTGTGCACACACACCTTAAGCATTGCGTGCACACACACGCAAGTAGGTGCGTGTGCACGCACGCACGATAGAATCGCGCCCATGGCGACCAGGAAGCTCACCCCGGCGGAGATGTCCGAGGCCGACCACGCCTTCTACGGCCTGGTCTGGGCCGGCACCACACTGACCGAGCGCGTCGACCGCGCCCTCACCAAGGCGCACGACCTGCCGGTCTCCTGGTTCGAGGTGATGCTCTGGCTCGCCAACGGCGAGGAGCCGGTCGCCGCCTCCGTCCTCGGCAACAGCACCATGCTCAGCCGCAGCCAGGTCTCCCGGGTGCTCGACGCGCTCCAGGCCCGCGGCCTGGTCTCCCGCACCCCCTCCGCCCGGGACGCCCGCTCCGTCGAGGTGGCGCTCACCGCGCAGGGCCGCGAGCTGTTCGCCGAGGCCGACGCCACCCGGCGCGCCTGCCTGGCACCGGTCTTCACCGACGTCCTGGACCAGCAGGACCTCGCCGCCCTCGGCACGGTCTGGCGCAAGCTCAAGGCCCACAAGGAGGACTGACGCCCCGTACGGCACCGCTCCACGACGGGCCCGGCGCCGCCTCCCGGACACCCGCCCCGACCTCCCGTAGGGTGGCACGTCGGACAAGCCCTCGGCCGGAAGGCATGCGTGGCGGGTACGGAGAAGCCCGGCGGCCGGCCGCGGCAGCAGCGCACGGAGGACGGCGCGCGGAACGGCAAGGCCGGGCCGCGCTCGTGGGCCCCGCTGCTCGCCGTGTGCGCCGGGTACTTCATGGTGATCCTCGACGTGACGATCATCAACGTCGCCGTCCCGGTGATCGGCCGGGAGCTCGGCGCCTCGCTCACCGGCATCCAGTGGATCACCGACGGGTACACCCTCGTCTTCGCCGGACTGCTGCTCACCGGCGGCGCCCTCGGCGACCGGCTCGGCAACCGCCGGGTCTTCTGCGCCGGCGTCACGGTGTTCACCGCCGCCTCGGCCGGCTGCGCACTCGCCGGGAACGCCCCCGTCCTGGTCACCGCCCGCCTGGTCGAGGGCCTCGGTGCCGCGCTCATCGTGCCCGGCTCGCTCGCCCTGCTCCAGCAGTCCTACCCCGGGGCCGCCGCCCGCTCCCGCGCCTTCGGACTCTGGGGCTCCATGGCCGGCATCGCCGCCTCCGCCGGACCGCTGCTGGGCGGCGTCCTGGTGAGCTCGGTCGGCTGGCGCTGGGTCTTCCTGATCAACCTGCCGGTCGGCGCCGCCTGCCTCGCCCTGACCCTGCGGCACGTCGACGCCTCGCCGCGCAACCCCGCCCGCCCGGTGGACTGGCCCGCGCAGTGCGCCGTCGTGGCCACCGTCGCCCTGCTCACCACCGCCCTCAACGAGGCCGGCCGACGCGGCTGGACCGACCCGGCCGTGCTGGCCGCGGCCGGCCTGGCGCTGCTCTCCGCGGCCGCCTTCGCGGCCCGCGAACGCCGGGCCCGTGCACCCGTCCTGCCGCTGCGCCTGCTGCGGTCGCGCGCCCTGAGCGGCGCCGCGGTGATCGGTCTGCTCTTCAACTTCGCGTTCTACGGCATGGTGTTCACCGCCAGCCTGGACTTCCAGCACCAGCGCGGCTGGAGCGCGCTGCGCACCGGCGCCGCGCTCTTCCCCGCGGTCGCGATGACCATGTTCGCCTCCGTCCTCTCCGGCCGGCTGGCCCGCCGGACGGGCCACCGCCCGCTGGTGGTCACCGGCCTCCTCCTGGCGGCGGCGGGCCTGGCCGGCTGGGCCGCCGCCGGGTCCGAACCGGCGTACCCGGTGCTCGTCCTGCCGATGATGGCCGCCGGCTTCGGCACCTCCTTCGCCCTCACCGGCACGACCACCACCGCGATGACCGCCGCCCCCGCCGCATACGCGGGCACCGCCTCCGCCCTGTTCAACACCACCCGTCAGATCGGCAGTGCGGCGGGCGTCGCCCTCGGCGGCACGCTGCTCGCCACCGCGGCCGGCTACGGCGCGGGCCTGCGCACCGCCATGGCGGTGGGCGCCGCCGCCTACCTGGCCGCCGCCGTCCTCGGCCTGTACTGCGTCCCGGCCCGGCCCGCCGAGCACTGACCTGCGCCGCGGCTCCCGCAGGTCAGCGGGTGCCCGTACAGCCGGTGCCCGGACGGCGTGTGCCCGGACAGCGGGACAGGTGCACGGCCGCCTCCAGCAGTGCCGCCGCCCGCCCGTCGAGGACGCCGTGCCGGTGCGCCACCGCGGCCCGCAGGGCGCCGGTACTGCCGGTGCGGCGCAGATCGTCGAGGACCGACCGGATCTGCGGCAGCCCGTGGTGCGCCCGCCGCAGCACCGCGGTCACCTGCGCGTCCCGGACGTCGGCCGGGCCGAAACTGCGGTAGCCGGTGCCGCGCTCCCGCCCCGGCACCAGCAGGCCGGCCGCCTCCCAGGTGCGCACGGCGGACGTCCGGACACCGAGCAGCGCGGCGACCTCCCCGATCCGCAGGCCCGCGGAACGCCCCGGCGGGCGCACGCCCGCGCCGCCCGCCCGACGGCATAGGGCGCCCAACGGCATGGAGCGCGGCTTCAAAGGCACACGGACGTACCGCGAGGGGCGGGAGGTGCCCCACCCGCCCCTTGCGGTACGTCCGGATCAGGCGCCCTCGGTGATCCACTCGCCGTAGGCGGCGGCGGACAGCAGACCCTCGAGGTCGGTGCCCTTGGCGAGTTCGATCTCGATCAACCAGCCCTCGTCGTAGGGGTCGGTGTTGACCAGTTCGGGGTCGCTGTCCAGCTCCTCGTTCCTACCGGTGACCTTGCCCGCCAGCGGTGCGAAGACGTCGGAGACGGACTTCACCGACTCGACGGTGCCGAAGGCATCGCCGGTGTCCAAGGTCCGCCCCACCACCGGAAGTTCGACGAACACGATGTCGCCGAGCTGCTTCTGGGCGTGGTCGGTGATGCCGACCCGGACCCGGCCGTTGCCGAGTTCGCGCACCCACTCGTGGTCCTTGGTGTACTTCAGGTCGTTCGGGACGTTCGCCATGAGGTCCTCCGTGGTGCGGCCGCCCGGCCGCGGCTCGGCGCCCGAGGAACGGGCGTTCCCGCCGAGACTGCAACAGACCCCGGTACGGGAGCCGGGATTGTCACTCGACCGGGTGGGTCGCATGCGGAGGGCGTGTCGCGGCGGGGAACCCGCAGCCGGTGTCCACCGGGCGCCGGCCGTCGGCGAGAATGATCACCGTGGATCTCGACCTGGCGCAGGTACGGGCGTTCGTCGCCGCCGCCGACCACCTGCACTTCGGACACGCGGCCCGCTCGCTCTCGCTCACCCAGCAGGGCCTGTCCAAGCGGATCGCCCGGCTGGAGGACACCCTCGGCACCCGGCTGTTCGACCGCAGCCGCACCCAGGTCGGCCTCACCCCCGCCGGGCTCCGCTTCCTCGACCCCGCGCGCGCCGCACTGGCGGCCGGCGCCGCCGCGGTGGACGCCGTCCGGCACGGCGGGAGCCCGATCCGGGTCGACCTCTGGGGGCACCTGTTCGAGCCGCTGCGGACCGTCCGGGCGGTGCTCGACGACGGAGCGGGCCCGCCCGTCGAGATCGGCCCGGGACGGGACCTGCCCGGGGTCGCCGCCGCCCTGCTACGCGGCGAGATCGGCGCCGCCCTCGGCCGCTTCCACCCGCTCGACGACGGCCTGGAGCAGGCCCTCGCCCACCGCCCGGTCCGGTTCGAGCCGGTCGACGCGGTGCTCCCCGCCGGCCACCCGCTGGCCGCCGCCGGCCGGCTGCGCCCGGCCGACCTCGCCGGACTGCGGCTGCTGCTGCCCGCGGCCGCCGGCCGGCTGGACTTCCTGGGCGCCTTCGCGGCACGGTTCGCCGTCCCGGTGGAGCCGGGCGGCCCGAACCTCGGCCTCGACCACCTGCTGGAGCGGGTCCGGGCCGGCGGAGACGGCTTCGCCCTGCTGCCCGCGGAACTCCCGCTCGGCGACGGGACCGGCACCGTGGTCGTGCCCCTCGCCGACCCGACCCCGCTCTACGCCTGGTCGCTGGTCTGGCACCGGGACCGGCCGCACCCGGGCGTCCCGGCCCTGCTCGACGCCTTCGCCGCGGCCGGACGCCGCCGCCGCTGGCTGGAGTACCGGCCCGGCCGCGACTGGCTGCCCGGTGCCGAGGACCTCACCGCCGCACCGGACGCCTGAGGGTCCGCGGCGGGTCTTGACGGGCGGCGGCCCGGGTCGAAGGCTTCGGGTGAGCGGCCGCCCGGCCGCCCCGGTCCGCACCCGAAGGGGCACCGCCGCATGGTCACCGCCGCCCTGTCCCCGTCACCCGGGACGATCGCCGCGCTCGTCCCGCTGCTGGCCCTCGTCCCCGCCGTGACCTGCATGGTCGACATCTCCCGCCACCCCGACACCCGCCGCTGGCCGCCGCAGACCTGGATGGTGATCTGCCTGCTCGGGAACGTCTTCGGGCTGGTGGCGTACCTCCTGTACGGGCGGAGCCCGCGCCGCTGACCCGTGCCGCGCCCGGTGCCCGCCCGCAGGCCGATCCGGGCCCGGTGTGGAACGGTGGGACGGGGGCCGGCTGTGAGAGGAGCGGTCATGTCGTCGAAACGGCGTCGCAAGAAGAAGGCACGTGCCCGGCGCGGAGCGAACCACGGGCGTCGTCCGCAGTGCTGAGCAACAGCAGGAGTACTGAGCAACAGCAGTACCGAACCACCCGCGGAGCGGTCACCGGCACGGGCCGGTGACCGCTCCCGTACGCGGCGATCGGGAGGCCGGGCCGCCGGTCAGGGCCGGCACCGGCCGGTGCGCGCCGTCCCGTCGGCCGGTCGGGGGATCATGGACCGACCGCGACGGGAGGGGACGCGATGGCATGGGTGGCGGAGTGGGCCACCGGCCCGGTGGGGGCCGGTGGCGGCGGCGCGGTGCGACGGGCCGTCGGCGGCGGGCACGGGGGACCGGTGAACGCCGTGGCCACCGCCGTCGTCGACGGCCGTGCGGTGGCGGCGAGTTCGGGTCGGGACGGCAGCGTCCGGTGGTGGGACGTGGCGGACGGGCGGCTGCTCGGCGCCTTCGGGACCGGCGGGTTCACCGGCATCGCCACGACCGTGGTCGGCGGACGACCGGTCGTGCTGACCGTGGGCGACTACGACCCGCGCTTCGTCCGCGACCCGGAGACCGGCGACTGCCTGTGGCACCTCCCGGTGGACGACGCCGTCTCCGTGGCGGTCTGCCACCCGGGCGGCAACCCGGTCGCCGTCACCGGCCACGAGGACGGCGGCACCCGGCTCTGGGACCTGGCCGGGCAGTGCGCGCTCGGCCCCGTCCTCACCGGACACGACCACGCCGTGCACGCCGTCGCGGCGGCCGTGGTCGACGGGCGGCCCCTCGCCGCGACCTCCAGCGGCATGGACGTCGACCAGAGCTGGAACCGCGACGTCCTCGTCCACGACCTGACGGACGGCCGCCGGCTGGCAGGCCTCCCGGCCGCCACCACCTCGGCGGTGAACGCCCTCGCCCTCACCGCCGTCCACGGCCGGGCCGTCGTGGCGACCGGCGACTGGCGCGGCACGCTCCGCCTCCACGACGTCCGCTCGGGTGCGGAACTCGCCCCCGCTCCCGCCCCGCACCGCGGCATGTTCGGGGCACTCGCCGCGGGGGAGTGGGCCGGCCGGCCCGTGCTGGCCTCCGGCGGCGACGACGGGACGGTACGGCTCACCGACCCGACGACCCGCACTCCGCCCGCTCCCGACCTGCGGCTCCCCGGCAGGACGGCCGGGCTCGCCGTGCTGCCCGGCCGGCGCCTCCTCGCCGCCCTCGACCGCGAACTCGTCCTGCTGGCACACCACCCCGCCCCCTGACGCCCGGGGGGTCAGGCGCCGGCGGCCTCCGAACGGGCGGCCAGCAGGATCGCCGCCACACTGCCCGCCTCGGTGATCTCCCCGGAGGTCACCCGGGCGAGCGCCTCCTCCAGCGTGCAGCGGTGCACCGTCATCCCGGCCTCCGTCGAGTCCCGCGCCGTCGTCCCCGCCGACAGGCCCGTCGCCAGGAAGAGATGGGTGACCGCGGACGTGCTCGACGGCAGCGGGTGGATCGCCCCCAGCGGCCGCCACCCGGCGGCCCGCAGCCCCGTCTCCTCCTCCAACTCGCGCCGGGCCGCGGCCTCCGGCGCCTCGCCCGCCTCCACGCCTCCGCCGGGCAGGTGCGGCATCCGGCGACCGGTCAGGTAGAAGTCGTCCTCGACCAGCAGCAGCCGCCGGTCGCCGTCGAGCGCCACCGTCCGCACCGCGTCCGCGACCTCGACGTGCTCGTAGCGGAACGGCGGCGCGTACGGCCCCTGCACGGTGTCCGCCACCAGCCGGACGAACGGCCCGGTGTGCAGCACCTCCCGGCCCGTCCTGCGCCATCCGCCCAGCGTCCCGTCCACCGTGCCTCCCCGTCGCCCGCCCGCTCCTCCCGCCGACGCTACGCGGCTCCCGTGCCCGCCGGAGGGAGGGCGCGGAAACTCCCGGCGCGTCCTCGTCCGCCGGCGCCGCCGCCCCGACCGCATAACCGGTTGCCGCCGTACGGCCCGGCCGGATAGGAAGCTCGCATGCTTACAGGCAGCAAGGTCGGGCTGAGGGCCCGGCACGAGGACGACATCCCGGTCCTGCGGACCGGCCTCTACGACGACGTGGTGAACGGCTCGCGGGCGGAGGGCAGCCCGTGGCGGCCGATCCCGCCCGGCTCGAAGGACCCGCGGCTCGCGGTGGACGACACCGAGCCGAGCCGGGTCCCGTTCTCCGTGGTGGAACTCGACGGCGGCACGCTGGTCGGCACCGCGACGCTGTGGGGCATCGACACCCACAACCGGTCCGCGCACATCGGGCTCGGGCTGCTTCCCACCGCCCGCGGCAAGGGCTACGGCACCGACGTGGTCGCGGTGCTGTGCCACTACGGCTTCGTGGTGCGCGGCCTGCAGCGGCTGCAGATCGAGACGCTGGCGGACAACTTCGCGATGATCGGCTCCGCCGAGCGCAACGGCTTCGTCCGCGAGGGCGTGCTGCGCTCCTCGGCCTGGGTCATGGGCGAGTTCCTGGACGAGGTGCTGCTCGGACTCCTCGCCCGGGACTGGAAGCCGGACACCGGGAGCTGACGCGGCGCCACCGGCGGTTCAGGCGCCGACCCCGTCGGCGGCCGCCGTGCGCAGGTCAGCCACCGCGTCGAAGAACGCCCAGCCGTCCACCGCACAGGTCGTGCGGTCCGGCAGCTGGGCCCCCGCGGCCAGCGCCGCGTCGAGGAAGGCCCGGGCCGTGCCCGGTTCGTGGAGGTTGAGCACCGGGCCGCCCGCGGTCGTCACCGCGCCGGACGGCAGGAACCCGTCCGACACCATCCGGCCCGGCCCCTCGGCGAACACCAGCAACAGCCGTCCGTTGACCCCCGCCCGACGCACCGTCAGCAGGTTGCGGCAGCGCCGGCCGTCCCCCTCGCCGTCGTCGGACGCGTGGTCGTGCCCGACCGACCACAGGAAGACCTCCTCGCCGACGACCATCCGCCGCGGCTTCCTCTCACTGCGCGTCATGGGCCGCAGCCTAACGGCCCGCCGCACGGGCCCGGAGCCGCCCGGCGGGCCGGGCGGGGTGCGGCCGTTCGGTGGCCGGGGTGTGCACTTTCCGGTTCTGGCTCGTTGGGTGGGTGTGGCGGATGATCCGAGTGGTGGTGGGCGACGGGCCGCGCCGATGGTGTGGGCGCTGGCGGTGCGCGAGGGGCCGGACGGCAGGTCGGCGGCGGAGGCGATCGTCGAGGTCGGGCAGGACTGGTACGGCGAACTCGTCGCGGACGCGATGGACAGCGGGTTCGTCCTCGCCGCCGGCGACCCGCCGGCCACCACCGGCGTGGTGGAGGTCCGCGAGGGCTGGTTCGAACGGCTGGTGATGGTCGGCGGCCGCGGGGTCTGGGAGCCGCACCCCCCGGTGCAGGCGTCCCCGGTGTGGCTGGCCGCGGCGGCGGAACCGCCCGGGGTGCTGGTCCTCGTCGTCCCGCCCGGCACCTGGCCGCCCGGACTGATGGGCCTCGACCCGATGCAGCAGGCGGAGGCCTTCGGCCGCAGCCTGGAGGCCGCCCGGGTGCGGGGGCTGGTCCTGCACGGCACGGCCGCGGTCGTCGTGCACTGACGCGGTCGTGCCGTGCACCGACGCGGCCGTCCACCGACGGGGTGTCGAATCGCCGTCACGGGTTACACGCAGACCGGCCGGGACACCGGCGCGCGGGATCCGGGGAGGGCGGGGCGATGGCCTTGAGACGCACGGTGACGGACAGCGGCACGACCGGTTCGGGCGGGAGCCCGGGCGGCGGCCCGGCCGCCGCGGCGGCGGTGCGGTTACGGGCGGAGGGCACGGCAGCGCGCCGTACCGGGAAGCAGCGGCCGCTGCCGTTCCTGCACCGACCCGGCGTGGTGCCCGCGCTGGTACGGCTGCTGGTGCTCCTGGTCGCCCTGGCGGCGACCGTGCTGTTCGCGGTGGTGCTCGCCCGGGCCACGCTCGTCCCGCAACCGGGGTCGCGCGGCCTCGTCCACGCCAACCTCAGGCCCGGATCCACCCTGGAGCTGTACCTCGACCGGCCCGCCGTCCGCGAGGCGGTCAAGCAGGTCGGCGGGAACCTGCTGCTCGGGGCGCCGTTCGGGATCCTGCTGCCGTTGCTGTCGCGGCGGGTCGGCGGACTGCTGCGGGTCACGCTGCTGACGGCGGTGACGATGGTGCTGGTGGAGTGCGCGCAGGCCGTGCTGGTGCCGGGCCGGGCCTTCGACATCGACGACGTGCTGCTCAACACCGCGGGCGCGGTGCTGCTCCACCTGGTGGCGGGCCGCCGGATCGGCCGGGCGCTGCACCGCGCCCCCCACGCGGCCGACCGGCCCCGTGCGGGATGACGGCGGGCAGGGCACGTCGTGTCCGCGGAGGCACCCGAGGATGCGGGCGGCCTGTGGCCCAACCATGACCTGGCCCCGGGCCCAGGCCGCCCGGCGCCGACTCTGGCACAGGTGCTCCCCGCTCCGCCCGACCGTCTCAGCAGGCGAAAGGGGGAGCGCTTCCCGGCCGGTCCGGGTCACCCCTCGACGGCGGTGAGGGTCGCGTAGACGACGACGTTGCCGAGGTAGCCGGTGCGCTTGGTGAAGCCGCCGCAGGTGATCAGCCGGAGCTCGGGCAGGCCGGAGGTGTTGCCGTAGACCTTCGCGTCGGGGAACGGCTTCTTGTCGTAGACCTCGACGGCGTCGACGGTGAACACCGCGGTGCGGCCGTCGGCCCGCTCGACCTCGACGGTCCTGCCCTTGGTGAGGGCGCCGAGCCGGAAGAAGACGGCGGGGCCGGTACGGGTGTCCACGTGGCCGGCCAGGACGGCCGTGCCGGACGAGCCGGGGTGGCGCCGCCGCCGTACCAGCCGGCGAGGTCCGGCCGGTCGGCGGGCGGGGGCTGCAGTGCTCCCGCCGCGTCCAGGTCCCAGCCTGGTCATCGGGGCGTTCACCCCGACGGCGGGGATCCGCAGCCGGACCGGGTCCGAGGGCGGCAGCGCACGGACGGCGTCCGGCGCGGCCGGGGTCGGCGACGTCGTCGGGGTCGGCGACGCGGAGGTGGCCGGCGGAGCGGTCGGTGGGACGGCCGCGGGAGCGGCCGAAGGAGCGGGGGCCGGCGGGGCGGCGCCGGCCGAGGCGCAGGGGGCGGCGCGCCTTGACCGCACCGCCGACCGCGGTACCGGCCACCAGCAGGCCGCCCAGGGCGATCCGGCTGCCGTCGGTGTCCGCGGCGCCGCCGAGTGCCAGGGCGGAACCGACGGCGACGCGTGCAATCTGCATGGATGTCCTCCGACGGGCACGTGGCCGGACCGTCGGTGCGGCAACCTGACGGACGGTCGACGGGGCCGTCCGTGACGGCGCCTCGCACGCCGGGAGCCGGTGTCCGTGCAGGTGGCGAGGGGTGTCCGGGAGAGGGCGGCCGTGGGCGTGCACATGGCGTCCATCGGGGTGACGCGGCATCAGCCCGGTCCGTCCGCGCACCGGGGCGCGGCCGGTGCCGACCGCTGCCCGGCGGCCCTGTCGCCGCGGGCCCGGGACGTGGTGTGATGGCGCTGTGAGCCGCGCCGCCGAAGACACCAACCGCCGCATGCTCCGGGCCCGGGACACGATGGACCGCCGGTACGCGCAGCCGCTGGACGTCCCGGCCCTGGCCCGGATCGCGCACGTGTCCCCGGCGCACTTCGCCCGCACCTTCCGGACGGTGTTCGGCGAGACGCCGCACCGCTACCTGCAGCGCCGCCGGGTCGAGCGGGCGATGTTCCTGCTCAGGGAGACGGACCGCAGCGTGACGGACATCTGCTACGAGGTCGGGTTCGGCAGCACGGGGACGTTCAGCCGCACCTTCCGCGACATCGTCGGCCGGTCGCCGAGGGAGTACCGCAGGGCCGCGGTGGCCGCCGACGTGCCGACCTGCTTCACGATGGCGTGGACGCGGCCGCACACGTGATCCGGAAAGCTGCGCCCCGCGGCGAGGAGCGCAGTTTCGGATAAGTATTCCGTCCGGTCCGGCCCTAGCGTGGTCCCCATGTTCACCTCCATCACGCACTCGCAGATCTACGTCCTCGACCAGGACGAGGCCCTCGACTTCTACGTCGGCAAGCTCGGCCTGGAGGTCGCGGCCGACGTCGACCTGGGCTTCATGCGCTGGCTGACGGTCAACGTCCCCGGCCACCCGGACCGCCAGGTCCTGCTGGAGAAGCCGGGCCCGCCGGCGATGTCCGAGGAGACCGCGCAGCAGGTCCGCGAACTCGTCGCCAAGGGCGCCACGGGCGGTTCGCTGATCTTCAGCACCGACGACTGCCGCAAGACCTACGAGACGCTGCTCGGCCGCGGCGTCGAGTTCACCGAGGAGCCCACCGAGCGGCCGTACGGCATCGACTGCGGTCTGCGCGACCCGTTCGGCAACAGCCTCCGCTTCACCCAGCCCAAGGGCTGAGCCGGCAGGTCGGCGCGGGCGCGCCGGGGCGGGTGCCCCGGCGCG
>NZ_JBFBDW010000030.1:0-92207 GCF_040683455.1 Kitasatospora sp. NPDC093679 | reverse complement strand
CCTGTCTGGGCGTCCCCCCCCCCCGCGGGGGGGGGGGGGGGCCCCGGCCGGCCCGGGGGGGGGGGGCCCCCCCCACGCGCTTCTGGTCGCTCACCGACGCGCCCTCGTCCGCACGACGCGGTCTTGTCCGCCCCGGAGCGGTCCGGCAGGCTGCCGCGTGGGCGGCGGGGCTCCCGGTCGCCCGGGGGAAGGCGCAGCGCGGCCCGAGTGGTCACCGCTGCTCCGGCCGGCTCGACCCGAGCGGTGGTGCGGCGCGCCGGGTGGTTGGCTTGGCGCGGGCGGTAATGCCCAGGTCGGTAGATTGTCCGGGTTGTCGCGCTTTGGACGCCTTCGATGGGTCTCCCGGGAGCCGGGAAGGGGACTGCATGACCGTGATGACCGGCCCCGAGACACCGCTCGCGTTGTTCCCCGGCCGTCCGCCGGCCGCCGTCCGCACGTTGGTGGACGTGCTGCGGGCGACGGCCGCGGCGCACCCGCACGAGCCCGCGCTGGACGACGGCCGCACGGTGCTGGGCTACGCCGACCTGCTCGACGAGGTCGAGCTGCTGCGGCGGCACCTGGCCCGGGCGGGCATCGGCCTCGGCGACCGGGTGGGCGTCCGGGTGCCGTCCGGCACCAACGACCTGTACGTGTCGATCCTGGCCGTGCTGGCGGTCGGCGCCGCCTACGTGCCGGTGGACGCCGACGACCCGGACGAGCGCGCCGAGCTGGTCTTCGGCGAGGCCGACGTCAACGCCGTGCTCGGCCCCGACCGGGAGCTGGGCCGGGTCAAGCCGTCCGGGAACGAGGCCGCGAGCCCCGGCCCGGAGGACGACGCGTGGATCATCTTCACCTCCGGCTCCACCGGCCGGCCCAAGGGCGTCGCCGTCACCCACCGCAGTGCCGCCGCCTTCGTGGACGGCGAGGCCGGGCTGTTCCTGCAGGGCGAGCCGATCGGGCCGGGCGACCGGGTGATGGCCGGGCTGTCCGTCGCCTTCGACGCCTCCTGCGAGGAGATGTGGCTGGCCTGGCGGCACGGCGCCTGCCTGGTGCCCGTCCCCCGGGCGCAGGTGCGCAGCGGCGCCGACCTGGGCCCGTGGCTGGCCGAGCAGGAGATCACGGTGATCTCCACCGTGCCGACGCTGGCGGCGCTCTGGCCCGCCGAGGCGCTGAACGAGGTCCGGCTGCTGATCTTCGGCGGTGAGGCCTGCCCGCCGGAGCTGGCCGAGCGGCTGGTCACCGAGGGCCGCGAGGTGTGGAACACCTACGGCCCGACCGAGGCGACCGTGGTGGCGTGCGCCTGCCCGCTGACGGGCGAGGGCCCGGTGCGGATCGGGCTGCCGCTGGACGGCTGGGAGCTGGCCGTCGTCGACGAGGAGGACCGGCCGGTGCCGATGGGCGGCAGCGGCCAGCTGGTGATCGGCGGTGCGGGGCTGGCCCGGTACCTCGACCCGGTGAAGGACGAGGAGAAGTACGCCCCGCTGGAGGCGCTGGGCTGGGCCCGCGCGTACCGCAGCGGCGACCTGGTCCGCGCGGACCCCGAGGGGCTGGTCTTCCTCGGCCGCGGCGACGAACAGGTGAAGCTCGGCGGCCGCCGGATCGAGCTGGGCGAGGTGGACGCCGCCCTGCAGGCGCTGCCGGGGGTGGCCGGGGCGGCCGCCGCCGTCCGCTCCGCCCGCAGCGGCAACCAGCTGCTGGTCGGCTACCTGGTCGTCCGGGAGGGTTTCGACCGGGCGGCCGCGGTCGAGCGGCTGCGCTCCGAGCTGCCCGCGGCGCTCGTCCCGCTGCTCGCGACCGTCGAGGAACTGCCGTGCCGCACCTCCGGCAAGGTCGACCGGGCCGCGCTGCCCTGGCCGCTGCCGGAGGTCGAGCAGGGCGGCCCGGGCGAGGAGCTGTACGGCACCGAGGCGTGGCTGGCGGAGCAGTGGGCCGAGGTCCTCGGGGTGCCGGTGCGCAGCGCCGACGACGACTTCTTCGCGATCGGCGGCGGTTCGCTGGCGGCCGCGCAGCTGACCACCCGGCTGCGCACCCGCTGCCCGGCGGTGTCGGTGCTGGACGTCTACCAGCAGCCGACGCTGCGCAAGCTGGCCCGGCTGCTGGAGCGGGCGGCGCCGGCCGAGGCGACGGTCCGACGGGTGGAGCCGACACCGCTGCGGGCGGGGCTGGTGCAGCTGTCGGCGCTGCTGCCGCTGTCCGCGCTGATCGGGCTGCGCTGGAGCGTCCCGCTGCTGGCGCTCGGCTCGGTACTGCACGTGCTCGGCGGCTGGGCCTGGGTGCCGGCCGCGCCCTGGTGGGCGGTCGCGGCGGGTGCGGCGCTGCTGTTCTCCGCGCCCGGGCGGCTGGCCGTCGCCGCGGGCGGCGTCCGGCTGCTGCTGCGCGGTGTCGGGCCGGGGACCCACCCGCGGGGCGGCAATGTCCACCTGCGGCTGTGGGCCGCGGAGCAGTGGGCCGAGGCGGCCGGTGCCACCTCGCTCTCCGGGGCGTGGCTGACGCGCTACGCCCGGGCGCTGGGCGCGCAGGTCGGCGAGGACGTCGACCTGCACACGTTGCCGCCGGTGACGGGTCTGCTGCGGCTCGGCAAGGGCTGTGCGATCGAGAACGAGGTCGACCTCGCCGGGTACTGGCTGGACGGCGACCGGCTGGAGGTCGGCGCGATGAGGGTCGGCGCGGGCGCGGTGGTCGGGACGCGCTCGGTGCTGTTCCCCGGCTCCAGGGTCGGCAAGCGCGCCGAGGTCGCGCCGGGCTCCGGCGTGGCCGGGCACGTGCCGACCGGGCAGCGCTGGGGCGGCGCCCCCGCCGTCAAGATCGGCAAGGCGGAGCGCGGCTGGCCCAAGCAGCGGCCCGCCCGCAGCACCCGGTGGGCCGCGGTCTACGGCCTGACCGGCTCCGCCCTGGCCCTGCTGCCCGCGCTGTGCCTCGTTCCGGCCCTGCTCACGGCCGGGCTGTTCGTCCACCCCGGCGACGACCTGCCGACGGCGCTGCGCGGTGCGCTGGCCGCGGTGGTGCCCGCCACCCTGGTGTACGGCCTGGCGTACGCGGCGGTCGTGCTGGCGCTCGTCCGGCTGCTCAGCCTCGGGCTGCGCCCCGGCCACCATCCGCTGCACGGGCGGACGGGGTGGCAGGTGTGGACGGTCAGCCAGCTGATGGACCACGCCCGGCAGACGCTCTTCCCGCTGTACGCCGGGCTGATCACCCCGTTGTGGCTGCGGCTGCTCGGGATGCGGGTCGGCCGGCGCGCCGAGGTCTCGACGGTGCTCGCGCTGCCCAGCCTCACCACCGTCGGCGACGGCGCCTTCCTCGCGGACGACACCCTGATCGCCCCGTACGAGCTGGGCGGCGGCTGGCTGCGGGTGGGCCGGGCCGCGGTGGGGCGCAAGGCGTTCCTCGGCAACTCCGGGATGACCGCGCCCGGCCGTTCGGTGCCGGACCGGGGTCTGGTGGGCGTGCTCTCCGCCACCCCGAAGAAGGCCAAGCGGGGCAGCTCCTACCTGGGGATGCCGCCGGTGAAGCTGCCGCGGTCGGCGGACACCGCGGACGCCGCCCGCACCTACGAGCCGCCCGGCAGGCTGCTGTGGGCGCGCGGTCTGACCGAGCTCGGCCGGCTCGTCCCGGTGTTCGCCTCGGCCGCGCTGGCGGTGCTGGCCGCGGTCGCGCTCTGCGCCCTGGACGGTGCGGTGCCGGGCGGTGCGGTGCTGTTCGCCGGGCCGGTGCTGCTCGCCGCCGGGGCGGCGGCCTGCGCGGTGTCGGTCGCCGCGAAGTGGCTGCTGGTCGGGCGCTGCCGGGCGGCGGAGCACCCGCTGTGGAGCGGCTTCGTGTGGCGCAACGAGCTCGCCGACACCTTCGTCGAGGTGCTGGCGGTGCCGTGGCTGATCGGCCGGGTGCTCGGCACCCCGGTGCTCAACGTCTGGCTGCGGGCCCTCGGCGCCCGGGTCGGCCGCGGCGTGTGGTGCGAGAGCTACTGGCTGCCGGAGACCGACCTCGTCACCCTCGGCGACGCGGTCAGCGTCAACCGGGGATGCGTCCTGCAGACGCACCTCTTCCACGACCGGATCATGAGGCTCGATACTGTGGAACTCCGCGAGGGCTCGACCCTGGGCCCGGGCGGGATCGTGCTGCCCGGCAGCACGGTCGGGGCCCGCTCCACGCTCGGCCCGGCCTCCCTGGTGATGCGTGCGGAGTCCGTCCCCGACGACACCCGCTGGCTCGGCAACCCGATCGAGGCCTGGCAGCGCCCCGGGCACCGAGCCACATGACCGAGACCGCGCACGGAGAGAACCGACCGGTGAGCCCCAAGCAGACCGAGGCCGCTGCCGCCGACCCGTACTTCCCGAACAACGGCGACCACCGGTACCGCACCCACCGGTACGAACTCACCCTGGACTACCGGCCGGGCCCCAACCGGCTGGCCGGCACGGCACGGATCACGGCCATAGCGGGCCGGGCGCCACTGCGCGAGTTCGCGCTCGACCTCGCGGCGTTCAGGATCGGCCGGGTGCTGGTCGACGGCCGCCCGGGCCACTACACGCACCGCGGCGGCAAGCTGCGGATCAAGCCGGCCAAGGCGCCCGCGGCCGGCGCCGCCTTCACCGTCGAGGTGCACTGGTCCGGCAACCCCAAGCCCGTCCGCAGTCCCTGGGGCGGTCTCGGCTGGGAGGAGCTCACCGACGGCGCGCTGGTCGCCAGCCAGCCCGTCGGCGCGCCGTCCTGGTACCCGTGCAACGACCGGCCGTCCGACAAGGCGAGCTACCACCTGTCGGTCACCACCCCCTCGCCGTACACCGTGGTCACCGGCGGCCGGTTGCTCACCCGCACCACCCGCGCCTCCTCGACCACCTGGGTGTACGACCAGCCGGCACCCACCGCCAGCTACCTGGTCGGCCTCTCCGTGGGGCCGTACCGCGGCGTCCCGCTGGCGCGGCCGGGCCCGGGCAGCGTGGCGCAGACCGGCTGGGTCCCGGCCCGGCTGCAGGGGCGGTTCGAGCACGACTTCGCGCGGCAGCCGCAGATGATGGCGCTGTTCGAGGAGCTCTTCGGGCCGTACCCGTTCACCGAGTACGCGGTGGTGGTCGCCGACGAGGAGCTGGACGTCCCGGTCGAGGCGCAGGGCCTCGCCACCTTCGGCACCAACCACGTCGACGGCGCCCGCGGCAGCGAGCGCCTGATCGCCCACGAGCTCGCCCACCAGTGGTTCGGCAACAGCGTCACCATCGGCGGCTGGCCGGACATCTGGCTCAACGAGGGCTTCGCCAAGTACGCCGAGTGGCTGTGGTCGGAGCACTCCGGCGGCCCGAGCGCCCAGCGCAAGGCCGAGACCGCGTACCGCAAGCTCCTCGCGCTGCCGCAGAACATCCGGATCGGCGACCCGGGCAGGAGCCTGATGTTCGACGACCGGGTGTACGAGCGCGGCGGTCTCACCGTGCACGCCCTGCGCACCGCCCTCGGCGACCCGGTCTTCTTCCGGATGGTCCGCGACTGGGCGACCAGCCGCCGGCACTCGGTGGTCACCACCGCCGAGTTCGCCGCGCACCTCGCCCGCTACGGCGGCCACGCCGCGGACGGCCTGCTCGACGCCTGGATCGGCCGCCACCGCCTCCCGCCGCTGCCGCTCGCGGCCCGCGCGACGCCGCTGTAGGGGGTGGTCCCGGCACCGGCCGGGGCGGCCGTGCGGCCGTGACGGGGGCTGTTACCGATCCGCGCGGTGGCCGTTACACGGCCGGAGGGAGTCCGTGAGGAGCGGTTCCTAGCGTGTGCGTCACCAACTCGCGTTCATCCGGACGGGAGTGGCGAACATTCGGAGGAGTCCTCATGTCACGTACCTCGACCGTGCACCGCTCGGTGCGCTCCGCGCTGGTCTGCGCCGGAGCCGGGGTCGCCGTGGTGCTGTCCGCCGGCGCCGCGGCCGCCGACGGGTCGTCGCCGAGCCCGGTCCCCTCGGCCCCGGCACCGACGGCCACGCGCAGCGCCGCGCCCAGCCCCGTCCCCACCCTGCCCCCGGTCGGCGCGGACGGCCGCCGGAGCACCCCGGCGCCGATCGGTCCGGACGGCCGCCCGGCCGGCACCGCGCCGCGGGGCGGCGCCCAGACCGGTGAGGCGGACGCGGGCACCTCGCCGACCGCCGTCGTGCTCGGCTCCGTGCTGGCGCTGGCCGGCGCGGCCGGGATCGGCACCGCCGTCGTCCGTCGGCGCCGTGCCGGCGCGCAGGCGTAGCCGCAACCGGCGCGGCCGGCGCCCCTCGTGGGTGCCGGCCGCGTCGGCCGGCGCGCTCGTCCTCGCGCTGGGGCTCGGCACGGTGGCGTACGGCCTCACGCCCGACGGGGAGCCGGTGCGGATCTCGTACACCGGCCCCGACGCCTCGCCGCCGACCCACGCCGTGCCGTCCACGGGTGCCACCGGTCCCGGCTCCGCACCGGAGGCCGGACGGTCGGCCTCGCCGCCGGTCCGGCTGCTGATCCCCCGGATCGGGGTGGACGCCCCGGTCGGCCCGGTCGGCCTGAACGGCGACGGCACGGTCGAGGTCCCGCCGCTGGACCGGCCCGGCCGGGTCGGCTGGTACCGCGACGGCGCGGCACCGGGCCTGCCCGGACCGGCCGTCCTGCTCGGCCACTACCGCACCCGCAAGGGCCCCGCCGTCTTCGAACGGCTGCCGACGCTGCGCCCGGGCGACACCGTCCGGGTGCGGCGGGAGGACGGCCGCACGGTGACGTACCGGGTCCGGGCGATCCGCCAGTTCCGGAAGTCCGCCTTCCCGACCGACCTGGTGTACGGCGCCACCCCCGACGCACAGCTTCGGCTGGTCACCTGCGGCGGCACGATCGGGAAGGACGGGCACTACAGCGACAACATCGTCGTCCTCGCCGACCTTTCCGACGGTGCGTGACCCCGTCGGCGGCCGGACGGTCGCCGACGGGGACCGTCCGACCGGCGGGCCGTGGCCGACCGGCGGCCGGGCGGCGGGCCGCCGGTGGGCATGGGGCAGACTGGCTGCCCTCGCGTCGTCCCGGTACGACCGTCAGCGTCCCCGTACGACCGTCAGTCCCCGTGAGGGCCACCAGGAAAGGCACCGCAGCACGTGAGGAAGTGGACAGGCCCACCTGCCCGGACCGGGACGGCCGGCCGTGCCGTGGCGGCGGTCGCGGCCGTCGTCGCGGCGGTCCTGGTGCTCGCCGGCTGCGACAGCCCGGGCACCCTGCACGACGCCGGCCCGGCCCGGCAGGTCGCGGAGCACCCCAGCCCGCAGCCGCTGTGGCCGGCCGCCGCGACCTCGGCCCCGGCGACCCCGCGGGCCGAGTCGGACGCGCCGCCGCCGTCCCCGCTGCCCGGCCTGGCCGCCCCGGCCGGTGGACTCGGGCAACTGGACGCCCGGGTCGTCCTGCTCCACGACCCCGCGCTGACCGACCTCGAACACCGCGCGCTGTCCGGGGACTGCACCCGCTGCACCGTCCAGCCCGCGCAGTACCGGGACCTGAGCGGGGACGGCCGGCCCGAGCTGATCACCGCCGTGCTGACGCCGGAGGCCGACGGGCGCGCGGTGCTGCACGTCTACAGCGACCGGGACGGGAAGGTCGTCCCGGTGCTGGCGGTCGGCGCGGACGCCGGGTTCACCGCCGACACCGTCGGACGGGACCTCGTCCTGCACGAGCCGGACGGGCCGACCGCCCGCACCAGCAGCACCTACCGCTGGAACGCCGTCCGGATGGCCTTCGTCGACCGGCAGACCGTCTACACCGGCCCCGCCGACGGCGCGGCCGGCTGCCCGACCCCCGAACCCACCGTCCCCGCCGCCCGGCCGACGCCCACGCCCACCCGCCCGGACGGCGTCGTCATCGGCCCGGACGGCCGGCCGCTCGGCCGGTCGGCCGTCCCGTCCCCCGTCCCCACCCTCCCGGCGAGGCGGCGATGACCGCACCGATCCCGCCCCTGCCGGCCGCTCCGCCCATGCCGCGGATCCTGCTCGTCGAGGACGACGAGGTGATCCGCGAGGCGACCCAGATGGCGCTGGAACGGTACGGCTTCCCCGTCGACACCGCCGCGGACGGCCTCCAGGGCCTGGAGCGGTTCCGTGCCCGGCGGCCGGACCTGATGCTGATCGACGTGATGCTGCCGATGCTCGACGGGGTCGGCCTGTGCCGGCGCGTCCGCGAGGAGAGCAGCCTGCCGATCCTGATGATGTCCGCCCGCGGCGAGGCGGTCGACGTGGTCTCCGGCCTGGAGGCCGGGGCCGACGACTACGTGGTGAAGCCCTTCGAGATCGCCGTCCTGGTCGCCCGGATCCGCACCGTGCTGCGGCGCACCGGCCCGGCCGCCGCGCCCGCCGTCCCGGGCCCGTCCGGTGCGGCCGGCGGCGCCCCGGCGGACGCGGCGCAGCCCGGCCCGTCCGCGCTGCGGGTGATCGACGACCTGGCGGTGGACACCGACGCGATGGAGGTGACGGTGGCCGGCGAGCCGGTGCCGCTCACCCCGACCGAACTGCGGCTGCTGCTGGAGTTCACCGCCGCCCCCGGCGTGGTGATGGAACGCCAGACCCTGCTCTCCCGGGTGTGGGACTACTCCTGGGACGCCGACAGCCGGGTGGTGGACGTCCACGTCCAGCGCCTGCGCGCCAAGATCGGCGCGGGCCGGATCGAGACCGTCCGGGGCTTCGGCTACCGCCTGCGGCGCATCCGGTGACGCTCCGCCGGCAGATCGCCGCCGTCATCGCACTGGTCTCCTGCCTGGTCGCGTGCACCGTCGCCGTGCTCGTCCACCGGGCGTCGGTGGGCCAGCACACCGACCAGGCCCGGGCCTCCGCGGAGGCCGCCCTGGACGCCGTGCTCACCGGGTACGACCGCACCGGCGAGCTGGTCGGCGGCTGGCACGCCGCGGTGGACGACCCGGCGGTGCCCGCCGACCTGCGGGCACTGGCCGCGCGGGGCCGGCAGGGCTCCGTGCTCGGCCCCGGCCCGAACGGCACCGCGATGTGGGCGGCGGCCGGCGCCGGCGGCCGGGTGGTGTCCGTGCGCCTCGACTTCGCGGGCGACGAGCAGGCGGTGGCGGACCTCGACCGGGCGGTGCAGATCGCCGCGGCGCTGTCCGTCGCGGTCACGGTGCTGGCCGGGGTGCTCGCCGCCGACCGGATCAGCCACCGGCTGCGGACGGCCGCCCGCACCGCCCGCACCATCGCCGCCGGCGACCTCGACGCACGGATCGGACCGCTCGGCCGCCGCCGCGACGAGGTCTTCGAACTGGCCACCGCCGTCGACTCGATGGCCGCCGCGCTGCGCAGCCGGCTGGAGAACGAGCAGCGCTTCACCGCCGACGTCGCGCACGAGCTGCGGACCCCGCTGACCGGCCTGCTCACCGCCTCCGAACTGCTGCCGGACGGGCGGCCCACCGAGCTGGTGCAGAACCGGGTGCGGGCGCTGCGCGACCTGACCGAGGACCTGCTGGAGGTCTCCCGGCTGGACGCCCGTGCCGAGTCCGCCGACCTGGCCGACCTGCCGCTGGCGCAGCTGGTGGCCCGCACGGCGGCCGCCGCCGGGCGGCCGGTCGAGCTGGTGGTGTCCGCCGACGCGACGGTCAGCACCGATCCGCGGCGGTTCGACCGGGTGCTGGCCAACCTGGTGGCCAATGCCCACCGGCACGGCGAGCCGCCGGTGCGGGTGCGGGTGGACGGGCCGGTGGTCACCGTCCGCGACCACGGGCCGGGGTACCCGGAGTCCGTGCTGCGCGACGGCCCGCAGCGCTTCCGCACCGGCGCCCGGGAACGCGGCCACGGCCACGGACTGGGCCTGACGATCGCCCAGGGCCACGCCGAGGCCATCGGGGTCGCCCTGCACCTGGGGAACCACCCGGAGGGCGGCGCGGTCGCCGAACTCCGGCTGCCCGTCCCCCGCACGGGCTGATCCCGCGGCCCGGCTACCGGTACCGGTCGCCGGTCTCGCGCAGCGCCCGGTCGAGGTAGTGGCCGAGGTCGTGGCAGACCAGGGAGCGGCCGTCCGTCTCGTGGTCCCGGACGAAGACGTCCGTCCGCGGCGGCGTGCGGACGAAGGCGAACCGGTCGCCTCCCCCGTTGTCGCCGAAGAACATCAGCGGCTCGAACGGCATGTAGAGCGCGGCGAAGTCGGCTGCGGCGCGGAACTCGGCGCTGTCCCGGGCGATCCGCCCGGCGCTCCGGACGACGTCGTCGCCGTTTCGTCCCCGCACTCCGTCGCACTCCCGCAGCAGCGCGGCCAACTCGGCGGGCAGCGGCTGGCCGAGCGCCGCCTCGACCGCGGCCAGCGCCTCCTCCCCGCCGGCTCGCCGAGCTCGGCGTCGCCCGCCGCTTCCAGGATCAGTTCACGCCACACCGGAGCAGCATGTCAGATCCGGGGGCCCGGGACGGTGCCGGCACCGGCCGAGGTCGAGTCCGAGGCCGGGTCCGAGGCACGGCAGTGCAGGGAGTTGACCGCGTACTGGACCAGCAGGTGCGCCCAGATCTCCTGATGGACCAGGTCCGGGCTCTCGGACCGCAGTGCCCGCGTGGCACCGGGCAGCAGCGCCTCCGGCTGTCGCCGCCGGTGGGCAACCGTCAGGTCGGCCGCCGGCGCGGTCCCCGGATCGGTGAGGGTGGTGATCAGCCGGACCGGCCGCCCGCCGTCGCGGTCCGGATCGCCGTCGGCGACGACCCGGACGACATGGGCCGCCGCCGGATCCGGCTTCGCACCGGACCTCACCACCTGCAGCTGCTCCTCCCGCAGGTCGCCGCCCAGACGGGGATCGACCAGGGCCGACAGGTACGTCCCGTCGGACAGGACCTCCAGGACCGGCAGGGACAGCTGCGCCGACACCCGCCAGCACTGCGCCGCCCCGGTCTGCGCCGCGGCGCCGAACGCGGCGAAGCCGTAGAGGTCCTGATCGGCCAGCAGCAGCCACTCGGTGGAGATCGACGGCAGCAGTGCGGCCGCCGTCGCCGTCCCGCTCCGGGACCACGGCCCGACCTCGGCGTCGACGACGGCACGCGATCCGCACTCGACGACGGCCACGACCCGGGCCCGCGGAGCGCCGGAGCCGGACGGGTCACCGTCGGCGCGGCCGAACTCGGCCGCGTTCTCGGCCGAGTCGGGGACGTCGAACCCGAACCCGTGGAGGGCCGTCAACCGCCGACCGCCGAACCGTGCGGCCGGGGGCGCAGGGGTGGCGACCGGCTCGGCCACCCGGTAGAAGGTCTCCCGCAGCACGTCCCGGCCCAGCCGCTCGCGTGCCTCGGCGATCACCGACGGCGTCAACGGTCCCCACCCGGCGTCCCGGACCCCGAACTGCGGCAAGGCCGCGATGACCTTCTCCGCGAGCTCTTCGGGCCCGTCCTCGGGGAGGAGGCACGACGCCATCACCAGACAGGCCGTCAGATACGGCGGGAGTCCTCCGCCCGGGCCCCCGTCGGCCACCCCGCACACCTCCACGGCCTCGTCGACCAGCGCCTGCGGCACCGCCGCGAGCACCTCCGCCAACGACACCCGCTCCTGCCCGCCCGAACCCACCCACCCCTGGACCATGCGCCAACCCTACGGCGGGTGGATCACCACCAGGGGCGGCGGGAACCTGCGGAGGGCACCAGCAGGGACGCGTGGGGACACCTCCCGGCCGAAGGCCGGGAGGAGAACTGCGCAATCCGGCAGTGGTGCTCCTGAGGAGTCCGGTTCACCCCTGGTCCGCACGGTGGCCCACATCCGCATTGCGCAGTCCCCCGCGCCCCTGAATCGACCGCCCGAGCAGGGTGGCGGCGACGGTTGCGGCGGCGGCGAGGAGGCCGGTGCCGACGGCGAAGGCGAGGCGGTAGCCGCCGGTGAGGGCTTCGGCGGTGGTGCGGCCGGCCGCGGTGAGGGCGGTCGTCCGGCCGGCGGCGAGGGTGGAGAGCACGGCGACGCCGACGGCCATGCCGATCTGCTGGGTGGTGTTGAAGAGGCCGGAGGCGAGCCCGGCGTCGTGTTCGTCCGCACCGGACATGGCCAGGGTGGTGAGCGCCGGCAGGGCGAGGCCGAAGCCGGTGGCGAGCAGCATCACCGGCAGCAGGTCGGTGGCGTAGTGGGCGTGCACGGGCAGCCGGACGAGCCAGCCGAGGGCCGCCGCGAGCAGGACGAGGCCGGCGAGGAGGACGGCACGCTCGCCGAACCGGGCGTTGAGCCGGGCGGCGGCGCCGAGCGAGGTCGCGCCGATCACCACGGCGGCGGGCAGCATGGCGAGGCCGGTGGCGGCGGCGCCGTGTCCGATCACCTTCTGCAGGTAGAGGGCGACCAGGACCTGGAAGGAGAAGAGCGCGGCGACCATCAGCATCTGGACGAGGTTGGCGGCGACCACCGTCCGGTTGCGGAAGATCCGCAGCGGTACCAGCGGGGCGGCCGCCCGTGCCTGCCGCAGGACGAAGGCCGCGAGCAGGGCGGCGGCGAGCGTGCCGAGTCCGAGGGTGCGGGCGGAGGCCCAGCCGTGCTGTTCGGCGCCGACCAGGGTGGCGATGCCGAGCATCAGGCCGGCCGTGAGCAGGACGGCTCCGGGGGCGTCGGCGCCGGCCCGCAGGCCGGTGCCGCGGTCGGCCGGGAGCGCGGGGAGGGCGAGGAGCAGGGCGGCGGCGCCGATCGGCAGGTTGATGAGGAAGATCCAGTGCCAGTCGAGGGCGTCGGTGAGGACGCCGCCGAGGACCTGGCCGATGGAGGCGCCGGCCGCGCCGGTGAAGGAGTAGACGGCGATCGCCCGGGTTCGTTCGCGGGGGTCGGTGAAGAGGGTGACGAGGATGCCGAGTCCGACGGCGGAGGCCGCGGCGGAGCCCACGCCCTGGAGGAACCGGGCCGCGAGCAGGACGGCCGGGGATCCGGCGGCCGCGGCGAGCAGCGAGGCGGCGGTGAACAGGGCCGTTCCGGCGAGGAAGGTCCGCTTGCGGCCGAGCAGGTCGCCGAGCCGTCCGGCGAGCAGCAGCAGGCTGCCGAAGGCGATCAGGTAGGCGTTGACGACCCAGCTCAGCCCGGCCGGGGAGAAGCCCAGGTCGGCCTGGACGGCGGGCATGGCCACGGTGACGATGCTGCCGTCGAGGACCGTCATCAGCAGGCCGGTGGACAGGACGGCGAGGGCGGTCCACCGGGAGCGGAGGCCGCGCGGGACCGGAGCGGCGGCAGCGGGGGCGGCGGTGACAGGTGCGGGTGCAGCAGGCATGGGTCTCTCCCGTCGGTGCGGTGCGACGGGTACGACCCTAGCAACTAATCCCGTTGCGGACTATCTAGTTATGGACGGTTTCTTGGTGGACGGCTACTGGCGGGCCCGCCGGGCCGGTCGGGCGGACTCCACCGGTGCCGCCAGCTCCCCCTGGACCAACTGCTTGAGGCCGCGCAGCAGCGCCTCGCCGTCCGGGCCGGCGAGTGAGGCCAGCACCTCCCGGTGCACCCCGTCGACGATCTTCTGGCTCTCCTGCGCGACCTGCGCCCCCTTCTCGGTGACGGCGACGATCCGGGCGCGGCGGTCCCGGCTGGACGGCCGCCGCTCCGCCAGGCCGGCCTTCTCCAGCTCGTCCACGGTGACCACCATGGTGGTCTTGTCCATGTCGCCGATCTCGGCGAGCTGGATCTGCGTCCGCTCCTCCTCCAGCGCGTGCACCAGCACGCAGTGCATCCGCGCGGTCAGGCCGATCTGCGCGAGCGCGGCCGCCATCCGGGTGCGCAGCACGTGGCTGGTGCGGTCCAGCAGGAAGGAGAGGTCGGGTTCGGTCCGGGAGGTCGCCATCGCAGTCATGGCTCCAGCGTAGCCAGACCGGACCGAACCGGATCGTCCCGAACCGGATCGTCCGCGCCCGGGGTGGCTACCGCTCCCGGTCGCCGAGCAGGAGGGCCAGCACGGCTTCGGTGAACGCCTCCGGCGCGGCCGCGTGGACGAGGTGGCCGACGGGCACGGTGATCAGCCGGGCGCCGGGGATCCGCCGGGCCAGCTCGGCCAGGCCCTGCTGCGGAACATGGCTGCTCGGGCCGCCGGCGATCACCAGGGTGTCGGCGGTGATCCGGGCGAGGCCGTCGAGCCAGGCCGGGTCCGGGGAGTCGATCTGCCGGCGGAGGGCGAGCACCATGTCCCAGTCGAAGTCGAGCGGGCCGTCCGGCCGGGTCGGGACGGAGGGCACCCTCGGCAACGGCGGCGGCGCGTCCTCCAGCACCAGGCGGCGGACGCGGTGGGGCTGCTGCTGGGCGAGCAGGTGGCCGACCACGCCGCCCATCGAGTGGCCGACCAGGTCGACCGTGTCGAGGCCCAGGGTGTCGAGCAGGGCGAGCACGTCGTCGCGCATCGCCTCCAGCGAGTACTCCCCCGGCCACTCCGTCCGCCCGTGGCCGCGCAGGTCCGGCGCGTACACCCGGCGGTGCCGGGCGAGGGCGGGCGCGACCGCTCCCCAGTCGGCGGCACTCTCGCCCAGGGCGTGCAGCAGCACCAGCGGCGGGGCACCGGGCGCTCCCCACTCCCGGTAGGCGAGTCGGATGCCCCGGACGGCGGCGGTGCGCTCTACGGCCATGCGACGACCGTACGCGCCGCCGCTGCCCGAGGGGACCGGATCGGGCCGGATCGGACCGGACGACCCGTCAGCGCCGGTGCAGCCGTCCGCGGTTCCAGCAGCCCTGGCCGGGCCGCCGGCCAGGGCGGACGACCGGCCGTCGCCTCGGGTCACCACCACCCGGTGGCCGTCCAGGGCGATGCGCTCGCCGGACGCCGGGAAGAGCGGCCCGGCGAGGGCGAGGAGGCGGCCGTCCTCGGACTCGAGTCCGTGGACCAGCAGCAGTCTCGGTACGGGGGTGACGCCGACGGCGGATCAGGCACCGTGCGGGTAGTGGCAGGCGGCGACGTGGTCGACGCCGGGGGCGGCGGTGTCGGGCGGGGTGTCCCGCTCGCAGCGGCCGCGCCGCTCCGTGTCCAGGGCGGCGTACACCGGGCAGCGGGAGCGGAAGCGGCAGCCCTCGTGCCGGACGGTCGGCGAGGGCGGGTCGCCGGCCAGCAGGAGTTTGCTGCGCCGGCGTTCGGCCGCCGGGTCGGGCAGCGGGACGGCCGACAGCAGGGCACGGGTGTACGGGTGCCGCGGCCGTTCGAAGACCTCGGTGACGGCGCCCGTCTCGACGGTGCGGCCGAGGTACATGACGGCGACCCGGTCGGCGAGGTACCGGACGACGGACAGGTCGTGCGAGACGAAGAGGTAGGCGAGGCCGAGTTCGGCCTTGAGCTGCTGGAGCAGGTTGAGCACCCCGGCCTGGACGGAGACGTCGAGCGCGGAGACGGGTTCGTCGAGGACGAGCAGGTCGGGCCGGACGGCGAGGGCCCGGGCGATCGAGATCCGCTGCCGCTGGCCGCCGGAGAACTGGTGCGGGTAGCGGTCCGCGTGCTCCGGGTCGAGCCCGACCTGCCGCAGCAGCTCGGGGATCCGGCGGCGGACCTCCTCGCGCGGGGTGCGCTGGGCCTGCAGCGGTTCGGCGACGATGTCGCCGATCGGCATCCGGGGGTCGAGGCTCGCCGCCGGGTCCTGGAAGACGATCTGCACCCGGGCGCGCAGGCGTCGGGCGGCGGCCCGGTCGAGGGCGGCGGTGTCCTGGCCGAGGAGTTCGATCCGGCCGCCCTGCGGTGCGGCGAGGCGCAGCAGTTCGTAGAGGGTGGTGGACTTGCCGGAGCCGGACTCGCCGACCAGGCCGAGGGTTTCGCCGCGGCGGATGTCGAGGTCGACGCCGTCCACGGCGTGGACGTCGCCGATCCGGCGTTTGAGGACGGCGCCCTTGAGCCGGGGGAAGCTCTTGGTGAGGCCGCGGACGGCGAGCACGGCGTCCCGTTCGGCGCGCGGCGGCAGCGCCCGGGCGGGGGCGGGGACGGCGGGCACCGGGTAGACCTCGGCGGGTGCGGGTCGGCGGGCGGCGAGTTCGTCGGCGCGGACGCAGGCCGCGAGGTGGCCGGACGCCCGGTCGTGGGCGCCGTCGGAGCCGTCGGAGCCGGTGTCGAGGGCGGGTTCGGCGGTGCGGCAGCGGTCCTCGGCGAGCGGGCAGCGGGGGGCGAACGGGCAGCCGCGGCCGAGTTCGCCGGGGGCGGGCGGGCGGCCGGGGATCGGCACCAGGGGGCCGCCGCGGCCGTCGAGGCGGGGCACCGCGCCGATCAGGCCGAGGGTGTAGGGGTGGCGGGGTGCGGCGAACAGTTCGTCGACCGGGGCGGTCTCGGCGATCCGTCCGGCGTACATGACGGCGACCCGGTCGGCGCTGCCGGCGATGACGCCGAGGTCGTGGCTGACCAGGACGAGGGCGGCGCCGGTCTCCCGCTGGGCGGTGCGCAGCACGTCGAGGACCTGGGCCTGGATGGTGACGTCGAGGGCGGTGGTGGGTTCGTCGGCGAGCAGCACGTCCGGGTCGTTGGCGATCGCCATGGCGATCATGGCGCGCTGCCGCATGCCGCCGGAGAACTCGTGCGGGAAGCTGTCGAGGGCGCGGTCGGGGGCGGGGATGCCGACGAGGTCGAGCAGGTCGGCGGCGCGCTTGCGGGCGGTGGCGCGGTCGACGTCCTGGTGGATGCGGACGGCTTCGGCGATCTGGTCGCCGATCCGGTAGACGGGGGTGAAGGCGGAGAGCGGGTCCTGGAAGACCATGGCGATGCGGCGGCCGCGGACGGCGGCGAGTTCGCGGGTGGGCAGGCCGACGAGTTCGCGTCCGTCGAGCCGGACGGAGCCGCCGACCCGGGCGGTGCCGGGCAGCAGGCCGAGCACGGCGAGCGCGGTGACGGACTTGCCGGAGCCGGACTCGCCGACGATGCCGAGGGTTTCGCCGCGGTGCAGGTCGAGGTCGACGCCGCGGACGGCGGGGGCCGTGCCGAAGTCGACGGTGAGGTCCCGGACGGTGAGCAGGGCGGGGGTCACGGGGTGCTCCGGCGGGTTCGGGCGGCGGGGGTGCTCGGGTCGTCGGCCGGTGCGTCGGCGACGGGCGTGCGGGCGGCGCGGGCGAGCCGGGCGGAGCGGCGTCCGGCCTCGGCGGTGGGGTCGAGGGCGTCGCGCAGGCCGTCGCCGACCAGGTTGACGGCGAGGACGAACAGCACGAGGAGGGCGGCGGCGAAGTAGAACAGCCAGGGGAAGACGGGGGCGTCGGCGGTGCCGGCCGCGAGCAGGGTGCCGAGCGAGACGTCGGGGGCGCGGACGCCGAAGCCGAAGTAGGAGAGCGCGGCCTCGCTCATCACGGCGCCGCCGACGGCGATGGTGGCGTCGATGATCAGGAAGGAGGAGACGTTGGGCAGCACGTGCCGCCAGATGATGCGGAACGCGCCGACGCCCATGAACCGTGCGGCGGCGACGAATTCGCGTTCGCGCAGCGACCTGGTCATGGAACGGACCACCCGGGCGGTGATCATCCAGTTGAACAGGGCGAGCAGCAGGACGAAGGCGAGCCAGCCGGTGCCGCGCAGCCGCGGCGAGACGATGGCGATGACCAGGAAGCCGGGGAAGATCAGCATCAGGTCGACGAGGAACATCAGCAGCCGGTCGGTCCAGCCGCCGAAGTAGCCCGCGCAGGCGCCGACCAGGGAGGCGAGGCCGGTGGAGAGCACGGCCACGAGCAGGCCGATGACCAGGGACTTCTGCAGGCCGCGGATGGTCTGCGCGAAGACGTCCTGGCCGATGCCGTTGGTGCCGAACCAGTGCTCGGCGGACGGCGGGCGGCGGATCTGGCCGTAGTTGGGGGTGGCGTAGTCCCAAGGCGTCAGGTGCGGGCCGAGGAAGGCGAGCAGGAAGAGCAGCAGCAGGACGGCGGCTCCGACGACGACACCCCTGGAGGCGGCGAGGCGGCCGGCGACCAGGCGCAGCCGGCCGGCGGGGGCGCGGTCCGCGGCGGGCGCGGGGGCGGCGGTCTCGGGCAGGGCGGTGGCGGTCATCAGTACCTCACCCGGGGGTCGAGCGCGGCGTGCAGCACGTCGGCGAGGAAGCCTGCGGCGAGCACGACGACGGCGGCGAACAGGTTGACCGCGACGACGGCGTTGATGTCCTGTTCGTTGACGGCCTGGATGAACCATTCGCCCATGCCGTGCCAGCCGAAGATGGTCTCGGTGAAGGCGGCTCCGGTGAAGATGCCGAGGAAGCTGTAGGCGAACATCGTCGACATCGGGATGACGGCGGTGCGCAGGCCGTGCTTGAGCAGGGCGCGGTTGCGGGTGAGCCCCTTGGCCTCGGCGGTGCGCAGGTAGTCGGAGCCGAGCACGTCGAGCATGGTGGAGCGCTGGTAGCGGCTGTAGACGGCGAGGCCGCCGAGGGCGAGCGAGAGCGTGGGCAGCAGCAGGTGCAGGCCCCAGTCGGCGAGGTGGGCGCCGAGTCCGCCGGCGAGGTTGGGCGTCTCGTAGCCGGTGAAGGGGACCACCTCGTGGCCGGCGGCGTCCTTGGCGGCGATGGCGCCGTTCTTCAGGAGCAGCGCGACGAGGAAGACCGGGGTGGAGAGCAGCACGAAGGAGAGCAGTGTGAGCGCCCGGTCGGAGAGCCGGTACTGGCGGACGGCGCTCCAGGCGCCGCCGGCGACGCCGAGCAGCATGCCGAGCAGGCTGCCGATCAGCAGGAGGCGCAGCGAGACCCAGATCCGGCGGCCGAACTCCTCGTTGACCGGGGTGTTGTGGATGGTGCGGCCGAGGTCGGCGTGGAGCAGCAGGCCGTCGGCCCAGGTGGCGAAGCGTTCGACGACCGGGGTGCGGTCGTTGATGTTGAGCGCGGTGAGCTGGCGGTCGACGGCGGCCGCGGAGGGTCTGGGCTGCTTGGCCTCGAAGTAGGCGCGGGGGCCGAGGGCGGCGCAGGAGAGGGCGTAGGCGAGGAAGACGGCGGCGACCAGGAGGACGGCGTAGTAGCCGAGCCGTTTCGCGAGGTAGCGGGTCACGGCGTACCGCCGGTGTGGTTCGCACACCTGGAGAACATGGTCGTTCGCCTTCGTTCGGAGGGGTTTTGACGCAGTTTCGCGCAGCAGTTGTACGGCACCTCGGACGGTCCGTCCAGGGCCCGCTGCACGGCGCGGTGCGGCCGGGTCGGTGAACGCGCTGGTCACAGTCGATCAGACGGGTGCGGACAGCATGTTGCCACCGGATTGCGCCCCGTTTCGTTTCGATCAGTTCTGCGCATGACCCCCTGTCGCCGGAGCTGATGGACTGTTACGTTCTGCCTGCCGGCACCGACTTGGCTGCCCACGTTCAAGTGCCGCCACACCTGGCGGCCGCCCACGACTCTTCGAGACCCCGAGGACTTCCCGATGGACGCATCGCTCGCCACCCGCAGACTCGGCCGGGCCGCCGCCGCGGCACTCGCCGTGGCGCTGGCCGCCACGGCCTGCAGCAGCCAGGCCGACGGCACGGCGGACGACGCGGCCAAGACGGTGGTGCCGACGGTGGGCGCCGAGGACAACAACCCGCAGCCGCTGGACCGGATCAAGGACGGCGGCGAGCTGCGCGAGCCGCTCCAGCAGTGGATCACCCAGTGGAACCCGTACCAGGTCGACGGCACCTACGGCGACGCGGTCGAGATCATGGGCTACCTGGAGGCGAAGCTCTTCCGCTCGGACGCCAAGGGCGTCTACCAGCCGGTGCCCGAGTACCTGGTGTCGGCCGAGGTCACCTCCACCTCGCCGCAGGTGGTGACCTACCGGCTCAACCCGAAGGCGGCCTGGTCGGACGGGAAGCCGATCGGCTACCAGGACTTCAAGGCCGTCTGGCAGGCCTCCAACGGCAAGGACCCGGCGTACAACCTCGCCGACTCCTCCGGCTACGAGCAGGTCTCCGCCGTCGAGCAGGGCGCGTCCCCAGGCGAGGTCAAGGTCACCTTCGCCCAGCCGTACGCCGACTGGCAGAGCCTGTTCAACCCGCTGCTGCCGGCGGCGGGGATCTCCACGCCGAAGGAGTTCAACGAGGGCTGGATCGAGAAGGTCCCGGTCTACGGCGGTCCGTTCGTCCTGCAGAACGCCGACAAGACCGCGCAGACCATCACCCTGGTGCCCAACCCGAAGTGGTGGGGGCCGAAGCCCAAGCTGGACCGGATCACCTACCGGGTGATGGACTCCGCCGCCATCACCCAGGCCTTCCTCAACAACGAGGTGGACTACGCCTCGGCCGGCACCGCCACCGCGTACGGCCAGCTCAAGGACGCCAAGGACGCGGCGATCCGCACCGGCACGCCCTGGGACGAGGTGCACATCTCCTTCGGCGGGAACGGCGCGCTGGCCGACCGGAAGGTCCGTCAGGCGCTCGGCCGGGCGCTGGACCGGGCCTCACTGATCAAGATCGCCAACAAGGGCGTGCCGGTGGAGTTCAAGCCGCTGGACAGCCACCTGTTCATGACCAACCAGAGCGGCTACCGGGCCAACGCCGGCGACTGGGTGAAGTACGACCCGGCGGTGGCCGGCAAGCTGCTTGACGAGGCCGGCTGGAAGGACGCCGGCGGCACCCGCGGCAAGGACGGGCACCCGCTGGAGCTGCACTACGTGATGAGCGACGGCTCCACCCAGGCCCAGGCGGACCTGGCGGCCGCGGTGCAGAGCATGCTGCAGCAGGTCGGGGTCAAGCTGTCGATCGACAAGGTGCCGAGCAAGGAGTACTTCTCGAAGTACATCAACCAGGGCCGGTTCGACCTCGCGAGCTGGCGCAACACCGGCTCGTTCCCGCTCTCCAGGACGGTGCCGATCTACCGTGCGCCGCAGGGCGACAACGTGTTCGGCAACTACTCCAAGCTGAGCACGCCCGAGATCGACTCGCTGCTGCGCAAGGCCGCGGCGACCCTCGACCCAGCGCAGGCCGCCGACCTCTACAACCAGGCGGACGTCAGGATCTGGGAGCTCGGCCACACCGTCGAGCTGTACCAGCGGCCGAGCATCGTCGCCGTCCGCAAGGGCCTCGCCAACTTCGGCGCGGGCAGCCTCGCCGACACGGTCATCACCTCGGTCGGCTGGCAGAAGTAGCCGCCGCGCCCCGGGTACCGCCGCCGTCCCCACATCCCCCGAGCGGGGACGGCGGCCCTCCCGGCCCTCCCGGTTCTCCCGGGCAGCGGGTCAGAGCCCGCGGACGGCCTCGCGGCGGCGGCGCTTGCCGAGGGCGGCCTGCGAGAGGTCCTCGGCCTGCGAGCGGAGGTTCTTGAAGCCGTAGCCGTGCCCGGTGAGCCAGGCCGCGGCCGCGGTCTCGGCCCGCTCGGTGGCGGTGAGGATGTCCTCCTCGGCCTCGCCGGAGTCCGCGAAGCGGAAGGTGAAGGCCGTGCGGGCGGCGATGTCGTAGCTCAGGTGCCCCTCGGGCGTGAAGGCCGCGCGCAGCACGTCGTGCTCGGCGGCGTTCGCGAGGAGTTCGGCGCGCTGCGCCTCGTCGAGGCCGTCGAAGACGCCTCGGACGGTGATTCGGAAGTCACGGGTGCTCACCCGGCCGACCCTAGGCGGCGGCCTGCGGTCGGTGCACCCCCTTTTCCGCGGGGCCGGGCGCCGCACCCGTCACGACCGGGCCCGTGCTGTCGTGGCGCCCGCCCCCGGACTGCGCGGGCCTCCCCCCAGGCCTTCGGCCGGGAGGTGCCCCTACGCGCCCTTGGGCCGACGGCCTGGGTCCGCCCCGGGGACGACTCCTACGAACGGGCGGCGAGGGCCCGGGCGACCGTCTCGCGGGTGAGGAAGACCAGCTGGGCGCGCTTGTGGGGCAGGTCGATCTGCGGGCCGAGCTCGAAGCCGGTGCGCAGCGTGCGGGCTATCGACTTCTCGTTGAGGGCGTCGGGTTCGGCGACGATACGGAGCCGGGAGGGGTCGGCGAAGACGAAGCCGAGCAGGGCGGTGATCAGGCCCGCGGTGAAGCCGGGGGCG
Source organism: Kitasatospora sp. NPDC093679 (assembly GCF_040683455.1). Lineage (NCBI taxonomy): Bacteria > Bacillati > Actinomycetota > Actinomycetes > Kitasatosporales > Streptomycetaceae > Kitasatospora > Kitasatospora sp. NPDC093679. Next base: position 70,443 of record NZ_JBFBDW010000030.1, on the reverse strand, counting down.
GGCTCGCCGTCGGCGGGCGCGAGGAGCAGGTGGACGCCGAAGTCGCCCGGCCGGACGGGGTAGCACTCGCCGACGGGGTCGTGTTCGGGCCGGTAGGTCTGGAAGAGGGCGACGGGCGTGCCGTCCCGCTCCACGATGTAGGCGTGGTGGGTGTCGAGCGAGTCCACGTGGGCGTAGATCCGGCGGACCGCCTCGCGGGTGTGGCCGACCATGCCCCAGAAGCGCGCTCTCTCCTCGTTCACCCAGCCGTGCACCAGGGCGGCGTCGCCGGACGGGTCCAGCGGGCGGACGGCGACCGTCCCGAAGCCGGGCACGGTCTGCTCGTGGACGGCGGCGGGGGCGGTCTCCCGGACGGCGGTCGGGGCGGCGGTGGTCATGGTCTCTCCTCCGGTGGCACGGGTTCGGTCGGCGATGGCGCGACGGTGGCGGCGGCGTGACGGTGGCAGTGGCGTGACGGTGGCGGCGGCCGGACGCGCCCGGTGCCGGCGAGGGGTCGCCCCCTCGCCGGCACCACGGGTCGTCAGGGCCGCCAGTAGCCGAGGGCGTTGACGCGCTGCTTCGGCAGGGCCAGGTCCTTGCGGGCGAACCGGGTGAGGGCGCGGGTGGTCGCGGTGTCGCAGGCGATCCACACGTAGGCGCCGGCGGGGTCGGTGAGCAGCGCCGGCAGCGCCTCCCGGACCTCGGCGACGAGGTGGGCGCCGGCGTCGCGGCGGGGCAGCCGGCGGACGGTGTGCCGCTCGGGGTCGGCGCGCAGCGGCAGGTCCTCGTCCGAGTCGTGCCGGGTCTCCAGCCAGACCGTGGCCGGCACCTCGGACAGGGCGGTGAGCAGCGAGTTGACGGCGGGGACGGAGGCCGAGTCGCCGACGACGAACAGCTGCCGGGGCAGCGGGTCGGGCGCGGTGAAGGCGGAGCCCTGGACGGTGGCCCGGACGGTGTCGCCGGGTGCGGCCTTCCGCGCCCAGTCGCTGGCGCGGCCGTCGTGCAGCGCGAATTCGAGGCTGAACGTTCCTCCGGCGGCGTCGGGGTCGACGAGGGTGTAGGCGCGCTGGTGCGGCCGCCCCGCGTCCTCGAACCAGATGCGCACCCACATCGTCGGGTGGACGCCGGTCGCGGCGAGCATCCCGCCGTCGGTGAACCGCACCCGCCGGTAGTGGTCGGTGACCTCCTCGACCGCGGTCACCGTGAACTCGAAGTCCTTGCCCCGCATCAGCTTGAGGACGACGCCCTCCCAGCCGTGCCCCATGACACCCTCCCGCCCCGCAAATTTAGGTAAGGCTAACCTAGCTCATGGCGGGAGGGTTTCGACACCCGGGGATCGGCTCAGCGGCGGGCGCCGCCCGGGCCCCGGTCGTCCTCGGCGCCGTCGGCGGGCGGGGCGGTTTCCGCCTCCTCGGTGGCGCGGGCGAGCCGGCACAGGTCGGGGAGCAGCGCGGCGAGCCCCGCCGCGTACCGCTCCGTCCCGGGACCGCCGGGCAGCGGGTGGTACAGGAAGCACGCCTCGTTGCGTTGGAGGCTGACCGCGGGCGCGCCCAGGGCGGCGAGGCGGTCGATCAGGTCGCTGCGCACCAGGGGCTCGGCGATCGCCTCCGTACCGGTCGCCGACATCGGGACGTAGAGCCCCGGCTGGACGACCGGGAGTCCCAGGGCGGCCGCGCTCCAGGCCCGTTCGAGCCGGATCATCGGCACGTGCTCCGGGAGTTCGTAGCGGAACAGCAGCCAGTGCAGGCCCCGGCGCTGCTCCAGGCGCACGAACCGGGCGACGGTGACCTCGCGCCCGTCCGGACCGGGGCCGGTGACGGCGGTGCCGCGCGGGACGTCCAGCCAGGGGTAGTGCGGGACGTACTCGTTCCAGGTCTCACCGGGCGCCATCGTCCGCCATCCGGGGCTGCCGCCGAGGAGCCGCATCAGCCGATCGGCGGCCTTCGCCCGCCGCAGGGTGCCGACCTCCCTGGTCAGCCCGAACGCGACGGGCGCCAGCAGCAGGGCGAAGAAGAAGATCCAAACGGCCATACCGTCCCCCCTCATGACCACGCCCCCACGCCCCCCGCAGGACGGCCCGCCCGAACGCACGCGGCAGGCACCGTCTCTGACGCGCACTCGGCGCCGACGGGTTCCGCGGATCGCCCGGGGAGCGGCTCGCCCCCGGCGTCCGCTCAGGGACGGGCCGGAGCGGCGGGGGTCAGGATCATGGCGACCAGGTGGTCGAGGGCGGCCGCCGCGTCCGGGTCGCCGGGCCGCGCCTCGGGGGCGGTCTCCGGCGCGGTGCGGCGCAGCTCCAGCCAGCCGAGGTAGGCGGCGTAGGCGGCCAGGGAACGGTGTCTGGCGCTCTGCGGGTCGTGCCCGATGCCGGTGAACACCTCGGCGAGGAAGGCCAGCCGGGTGCGGGTGACCCGGGTGACCACGGCGGCGACGGCCGGGTGGGCGGTCTGGGCGACGAGGGCGGGCTCGAGTCCGGCGATCTTCTCGCTGCCGAGGGCCTCGGCGAACAGCACCCGGGCACGCACCCAGGGGTCGGGCTCGGCGCGGACGGCTTCGACGAGCTCGGTGGTGGTGCGCCGTTCCCAGGTCTCCAGGGCGGCGACGAGCAGCGCCTCCCGGTTGTCGAAGTGCCAGTAGAAGCTGCCCCGGGTGACGCCCAGCTCCTTGGCGAGCACGTCCACCGCCACGGCGGCGACCCCGCCGCGGGCGAGGGCGCGCAGCGCCGCCATCGTCCAGTCGTCCTTGCTGACTCTCCCCTTGGCCATGTTCCGTACAGTACTGTACGGAACATCCGTACAGTGGTGTACGGATCCGGTGTCGACGAATACGGGGGTGGCGCGGTGAACGCCAGGGAGTGGCTGCTCGGTGCGGTGCAGGGTGAGCGGGCGCCGGCCGGCGCGGGGGGTCGCGCGGCCGCGGCCGCCGCGGCGGCGGGGCTGGGCGCGGCGGCGGCGCTGCACGCGGTGTGGGCGTTCTCGCCCTGGCCGCTGGAGTCGCGGGCCGAGTTCGCGACCGTCGTGGTGGGGGTGGACGAGTCGCGGCTGCCGTCCGGGCCTGCGACGGTCGCGGTCGCGGGCCTGCTGGGTACGGCGGCCTGGCTGGTCGTCACCGCCGCCCGGCCCCGGAGCCCGCTGGGCGCCTCCCGGCTGGTGCGCTCGGGCGTGTGGACGGTCTCCGGGGTGCTCGCGCTGCGCGGCGCCGGCGGGCTGGTGGTCTCCGGGCTGGGCCTCGGCGACGCGCCGGCCGGGTTCCGGCACTGGGACCTGTCGCTCTACTCGCCGCTCTGCGTCACCCTGGGCGCGCTGACCGGCTACGTCGCGGTGCGCACCCGGCGCCGGGACCGCCGCTGAAGCTTGTTGCGGAAGGTCTCGGCCTGGGCGCGAGGCCCGGTGGCACGCTGACGGTCCGGCAGGTCGTCCTCGCCGGGGGCGCGACACGCAGGGTTCGCCGGCCCGCAGTGGCGGGATGATCCCGCAGGACAGCCCGGGAACGTACGATCAGCCAATGGCTGACATGACGGAAACCAATCCGGGGTGGCTCGCGCCCGAGGAGCTGGAGACGGCCCGCGCCCGGCTGCCGATCCTCTACGTCGAGGCGGTGCCCGTGCGCGTCGACGACACCGGCGAAGTCACCGAGATCGGGCTGCTGTTGCGCATCGGGCCGGACGGCACGGTCAGCCGGACGCTGGTCTCCGGACGCGTCCTGCACCACGAGCGCGTCCGGGACGCGCTGCTGCGGCACCTGGAGAAGGACCTCGGGCCGGTGGCCCTGCCCAGGATCCCCGCCTCGCTGCAGCCGTTCACCGTCGCCGAGTACTTCCCGACGCAGGGGGTGACCTCCTTCCACGACCCGCGGCAGCACGCCGTCGCGCTCGCGTACGTCGTGCCGGTGGCCGGCGACTGCAGGCCGCGTCAGGACGCGCTCGACCTGGTGTGGTTCAGCCCGCAGGAGGCCGCCTCGGATCTGGTGCTGCAGGAGATGCCCGGCGGGCAGGGAGTGCTGCTCAAGCGGGCGCTGGCCCATCTCGGCTGCCTGACCTGAGCCCGCCCGCACGCCTGGCCCGGCACCGCCCTCCGGCCGGGCACGGCTCTCCGGCCCGCCACGGTGTTCCGGCCGGGCGCGGTCGGCGTGTCCGCGGCCGGGACGGACCGCCCGCGCTGCGAGGATGCGGGTGGGCGCGGTCCCGCGCCCCGATCCGGGAGCGAGGACGGCGCATGGGCAGCGGGGTCGGCGGCATCAGCGGGGCGCACGTCGTCCTGTACAGCCAGGACGCCGAGGCCGACCGGGCCTTCGTCCGGGACGTCCTCGGGTTCCCCGGGGTCGACGCGGGCGGCGGCTGGCTGATCTTCGGACTGCCGCCGGCCGAGCTCGCCGTCCACCCCACCGAGGGCGGGGCCTCGCACGAGCTGTACCTGATGTGCGAGGACCTCGACGCCCTGCTCGGCGAACTCCGCGCCCGCGGTGTCGGGATCGCCCGCGAGCCGAGCGACCGGGGCTGGGGCCGGCTCGCCGCGATCCGCCTCCCGAGCGGCGCGGAACTCGCGGTGTACGAGCCGCGGCACCCCACGGCCCACGGTCGCTGACCGCCTCCTCCCGGCGCCGCGGGACGGCGGGAATCCTGCCGCACGGCCCCCGGCGGGAACCCCGCCGCGCCGCCGGACGGCGGGCGTCCCGCCGAGGTGCCGGTCTCAGTCGCCCGGGTGGGCCATGGAGTCGATGGCCACGGCCGCCGCCAGGACGGTGGTGTGGTCGGCGTCCGGGCCGATGTCCACGGCGTAGGTGTCGCGGACCCGGAACCACTTCTTCGAGACCTCGGCGATCTTGTAGCCGTCGCGCTCGATGGTGTACTCGTGGTCGACCACGTTGCCGTCCACGGTGAGGTCGTCGCCGTCCTCCTGCTTGATCGTCCACCGGTCGCGGACGGGGCTGATCACGGCCTTCTTGACCACGGCGACCCGGTGCCCCTCGGCGTCGTCGATCGCCATCGAGTCCTTGATCCGCAGCGGCCGGCTCTGCACGGTCGCGACCCGGTGGCCCTGCCCGTCCTCCAGGTGGAAGGTGCGGCGGGCGCGGAGCGCCTTGCCGTCGACCTTGTACACGTGGTCACCGGACTCGTCGTCGATCCAGTAGTCGTCGCCGATCGACACCAGTTTCTGCTGCATGCGGTACCGGGTCACGCCGTCGCCGTGGTCGAAGGCGCGGTTGGCCTCCCGGCGTTCCCGTCGTTCCTGGAACATCGTGCCGTCCTTTCCGGCCCCGCCGCCGGGCGCGGCGGCGGGCGAGGATCCGTCCTTCAAGTATGGGACGGCCGCCGCGCGGGGCCACCGGCAGAGCTCGTGCGAGAAGACCGACACGCCGATCCGGTCGACCTGCCGTCGCCGGGGTGGAGCTGCGCCTACTCGCCGCGCACCGGGTGGACGTAGCCGAGGTCGGCCCGGTGCCTCCGGCCGTCGATCAGCGAGCGGATCCGGGCGAAAGCGCCCTTGTACGAGGTGCGGCTCGCGTCGGTGCAGCGGGTCGAATACCGGCGTCAACCGTCGGACGAACATGCGTGGATCGGTGCAGGTGAATGGGCCGGGAGCGAAACCCAGGAAGGCCGTCCGCGCTGGCCGGCCGTGCTGTTGCGATCGATCCGGGAACGAAACATCGGGCGGAACTCCCGGCCGGTTTCCGGCCCCGGCCGAGGGCGGCCGAAACCGGGCGCCCGGAATCGGACACGTTCGCGGAAGTTCTCCGGGTACGTACTCACGGCGGTGGTCGGCGTGTTATCGGTTGACCTAGGCAACCGTTCCCGCTGCCGTTGGAGGCGCGCGATGCAGGTGACCGTCGATCAGGACCGCTGCTGCGGCTCGGGCCAGTGCGTGCTGACCGCGCCCGGGGTCTTCGACCAGTCCGACGAGGACGGGCTCGTCCGGCTCGTCCGCCCCGGGCCGGCCGAGGAGCAGCGCGCGGCCGTCCGGCTCGCCGCCGCGCTCTGCCCCGGGAGTGCCATCACCGTGCTCGACACCGCGCTCGACGAGTGACCACCCACCCCCACGCGGAAGGACCGGCATGACCACCACCCCGACCGAATCCGCCCGTTCCGCCTCCGACACGCCCTCCGCCCGTTCCGCCCCCGACACGCGCTCCGCCCGGCCGGCGCTGCCCGCCGACCGGGGCGGCTGCCCGTTCGCCCCGCCGCCCGCCTACCGGGAGGCCCACCGCACCGCCCCCGTCACCCGCGCCGGACTGTGGGACGGCTCCGACTGCTGGCTGGTCACCGGTCACGCCGAGGTCCGTACGGTGCTCTCGGACAACCGCTTCTCGGCCGACGCCCGGCACCCGGGCTTCCCGTTCCTCTCCCCCGGCCGGCGCGAGCTGGTGAACCGGGCCACCCCGTCGTTCCTGCGCCTCGACGGCGCCGAGCACGCCCGCCAACGGCGCATGCTCACCGGCGACTTCATCGTCAAGCGGGTCGAGGCGATGCGCCCGCGGATCCAGCGGATCGTCGACGACGCGCTGGACCGGATGATCGCCGGGGGCTCCCCCGCCGATCTGGTCGCCGCGTTCGCGCTGCCCGTGCCCTCGCTGGTCATCTGCGACCTGCTCGGCGTGCCCTACGAGGACCACGGATTCTTCCAGGGCCGCAGCGGTGTCCTGCTGGACATCGCCGCACCCGCCGAGCGCGTCGGTGCCGCGCAGCGCGAACTCACCGACTACCTCACCGAACTGACCGGCCGCAAGCGGCGCGAGCCCGACGACAGCCTGCTCGGCCGGCTCGCCGCCCGCCCCGACGTCTCCCCCGAGGAGGCGGCGGCGACCGGCCTGCTGCTGCTGGTCGCCGGCCACGAGACGACGGCCAACATGACGGCGCTCGGCACCCTCGCCCTGCTGCGCCACCCGGAGCAGGCGGCCCGGCTGCGGGCCGAACCGGCCCTGGTCAAGGGGGCGGTCGAGGAGCTGCTGCGCTGGCTGAGCGTGGTCCACCTCGGCGTCCCGCGGGTGGCGGTCGAGGACGTCGACCTGGGCGGCACCCTCGTCCGGGCCGGCGAGGGCGTGCTCTGCATGATCTCGACCGCCAACCGGGACGCGGCGGTCTTCCCCGACGGCGACCGCCTCGACCTGGACCGGGACGCCCGCCGGCACTTCGCGTTCGGCTTCGGCGTCCACCAGTGCCTGGGGCAGCCGCTGGCCCGGGCGGAGCTGCAGATCGCCCTGGAGACGCTGTTCCGCCGCCTGCCGGGGCTGCGGCTGGCCGTGCCGTACGAGTCGGTCCGCTACCGCGCCGACATGGTGGTGTACGGGGTGCACGAGCTGCCGGTCGCCTGGTAGCCGCCCGCCCGGGCAGGGCTCAGGCGGTGGCAGCGGTCAGGTGGGCTGCGAGGGTGTCGGCCGCGGCGTCGTCCAGGGGTGCGTGGCCGACCAGCAGCCGGTACCAGAGGAAGCCGTAGCCGAGTTCGACCAGCACCTCCGGGTCGGTGCCGGGACGCAGCATTCCGCGGGCGGCGGCGCGACGCTCGCCACCGGCCGCTGACCGTCCGCCGCGGGCGGCCGCCGGCTCCGGACATTCAACTGGTCCAACCAGTTGACCAGTGGTCGGGGCGGGTGCATGCTGACGGCCATGACGGAGCGGACCATCCAGCGGGAAGCGGTCTCGGACCAGCTGTTCTCGCTGCTGGAGGAGCGGATTCTGAACGGCGTGCTGCCGCCCGGCGGCGCGCTGACGGCCGAGCGGGAGTTGGCGGCGGAGTTCGGGGTCAATCGGCACGCGGTGCGCGAGGCGGTCAAGCGCCTGCAGCAGGCCCGGCTGGTGGAGGTGAGCCAGGGCGGGCGCACCCGCGTCCTGGACTGGCGCGCCTCGGCCGGACTGGACCTGGTGCTGCAGGCGTCCGCCGGGTCCCGGGTGCCGCCCGCACTCGCCGGACTGCAGCGCGACGCCCTGGAGATGCGGGCCTGCATCGGCGCGGACGCCGCCCGGCTGTGCGCCGAACGCTGCTCGCCCGCCCAGGCGGCGGAGATCACCGCGGCGGCGGCCGCCTTCGGGCGGATCGGTCCGGACCTGGCCGCGCTGGGCGCCGCGGACATCGCCTGGTGGCGGCTGATCGTCACCGGCTCCGGCAACCTCGCCTACCTGCTGGCGTTCAACAGCCTGGTGGGCGGCGCGCTGCCGGTCGGCGAAGTGCCCCCGGCGCACCGCGCCGACGAGCTGCTGGACGTGACGGCCCATCTGCGTCTCGCCGAGCTGATCGCCGCCGGTGACGCCGCGGCCGCCGAACGGGCGGCCCGGGAACTGCTCTCGCGCGCCGTGCCGTCCCCCGCCGCGGAGCCGGCGCCGTCCGCCGCGGCAGGACGGGAGGCGGCCGGATGATCCCCGCGGTGGTCTACGCGATACCCGCGTTCGTCCTGCTGGTCGCCGTCGAGGCGCTGTCGTACCGCTTCCTGCCCGACGACGAGGAGTACGGCTACGAGGCCCGCGACACCGCCACCTCGCTGTCGATGGGCGCCGGCAGCCAGGTGGTCGGCCTGCCGTGGAAGGTCTTCGCGGTCCTGGCGTACACCGGGGTGTACACCCTCGCGCCCTGGCACCCCTCCCCCTCGTCGGCCTGGACCTGGCTGCTCCTCCTCCTCGCCGACGACCTGGCGTACTACGCCTTCCACCGGGCGCACCACCGGGTGCGGGTGCTGTGGGCGAGCCACGTGGTGCACCACTCCAGCGTCCGGTACAACCTCTCGACGGCGCTGCGGCAGAGCTGGACGCCGATGACCTCGCTGCCGTTCTGGCTGCCGCTGGCGGCGCTCGGCATCCCGCCGTGGATGATCCTGCTGCAGCAGTCGATCAGCCTGATCTACCAGTTCTTCCTGCACACCGAGCGGGTGGACCGGCTCTGGCGGCCCGTCGAGCTGGTCTTCAACACCCCGTCGCACCACCGGGTGCACCACGGCTCCAACCAGGTGTACCTGGACCGCAACTACGGCGGCATCCTGATCGTCTGGGACCGGCTGTTCGGCAGCTTCGAGCCCGAGGGCGAGCGGGTGGTCTACGGACTGACGAAGAACATCACCACCCACAACCCGTTCCGGGTGGCCTTCCACGAGTACGCGGCCGTCTGGCGGGACGTCAGGTCGGCGGCCCGCTGGCGGGACCGCGCCGGCCACCTCTTCGGCCCGCCCGGCTGGTCCCCGAAGCCCGAGACCTGAGCCGCGGCCGCGTCGAGCGGTGCTGCGCAGGCGGGGCACACGACCGCCGCGGGCCGCGATTGGCCCAGGATCACGGCACTGAATTGCCCCGCCCAGGCGGGCCTTTGCCTCGATACAGTGATCATCATGACGACGGATCAGAACACCGGCACCGCCCGCGACGTGCTCGAACCCGTGCTCACCCGGTGCGCCGAGGCCGAGACCTGCGCGGACCCGAGCAGCGTGATGACGCTGCTCGCCGACTCCTCCCGCACCGGGGGCGGGTTCACCAGCTATCGCTCCGGCTTCGCCAAGGGGGCGGCGGGCGCACCGGCGCACTTCCACACCAAGGCGTGGGAACTCTTCTTCGTGATCAGCGGGTCCCTCCAGGTGCTGGTCGGCGAGGAGGTGAGCGTCCTCGGCGCGGGCGACTTCCTCGCGGTGCCGCCGCACACCCCGCACGCCTTCGCCGCCGCCCCCGGCGAGGAGGCGGACGTGCTGTTCGTGTTCACCCCCGGCATGGGGCGCTTCGACTACCTGCGGCTGCTCGGCAGGGTGATGCGCGGCGAGGCGGACCCGGCCGAGATCGCGGCCTCCTCGGAGCGGTACGACAACCACTACGTGGACAGCCCGGTCTGGCGTGCGGCCCTGGAGCGGTCGGCATGATCGAGCCCTCCGTCCGCATCCGGATCGCCCGCCCGTCCCTCGACCTCGCCGCCGCCGAACGGTTCTGGGTCGGCGGGCTCGGCATGGCCGTGCTGTGGCGCACCACCGAGCACGTGGCGGGCGAGCACGACCTGCTCATGGTCGGCCTGCCCGGCGCCGACTGGCACCTGGAGCTCACCCGCGACCCCGATCGGCCGGTCGCGCCCGTGCCGACCGCCGACGACCTGCTCGTCCTCTACCTCGGCACCCCGGTGGACGAGGCCCTGGTCGACCGGCTGACCGCCCACGGCGGCACCCGGGTCCCGGCACACAACCCGTACTGGGACGAGTACGGGGTGACGGTCGCCGATCCGGACGGCTACCGCCTCGTGCTGTGCACCCGCACCTGGACGGTCTGACGCCCGCGGATCCGACGGGCGGCCGATCCGGGGCACGGTCGCCGGGCGCGGCCACCGGGTGCAGCCACCGGGTGCGACAGCCCGGGTGCGCGGAGGGCGACCGTCGGCAGCGCCGGCGTGGGTGGCGGTCGCCACTGCGCGTCACCGCCGGCAGCGCCCGAGCGACGGTGGTCGCCGCCGTCGGCCGACGCGCCACGGGCCCAGGAGGCCGGATCCACCGCGGGGCTGACGCTCGGTGACCTCGGCCACGGAGGTCCGGAGTGGCGGACGGTGACCTGGTTGCCCGGCCCCGGCCGGGCGCTCAGGATGGAGGGAGGACCGGTCGTCCCTTCCCTCCGGCCGGCCCCGGACGTCGGCCGCACGCAGCCCGTCCCCGGGCCGCCGGAGGGCATCGGCCGGCAGGCGCGTACCGCCCGGAGGGCGCAGCCATGTGCGAGGAATCCGTTGTGCCCGCGGCCGGGACGGACGCCGTCCCCGCCGCGCCGCCGGGTGGGGACGCCCGGTACCGCCGGGGCCTGCTGACGCCGGTGGCACCGGCCCGGCGGTTCGGTGCCGAGGAGGCCGGGCCGGGGCTGACCGCGGCCGACCGCGGCCGGGCGGCCGAACTCGCCCTCGCCGACCCGGAGGTGCGGCGCAGCATCGAGGGCGGCCGGTACCGGGTGCTGGGGGTGCACACCACGGCGGCCGGGCGGCACCGGGGGGATCCGCTGGTGGTCGTCTACAACTACACGGACGGCGCGGCAGTGGAGGCCACCGTCGACCTCGCCGCGGGACGGGTGCTGGAGGTGGCGACCGGTCGCCGGCCGCCGGCCCTGGCGGAGGCGGAGCAGCGCCTGGCCCGGGACCTCGTCCGCGACAGCCGGCTGCTGGCGGCCGCCGGGGTGGACATCGACGCCGGCGCCGGCCGGGTGCTGGCCGAGGTCGACCTGCACAGCCCGCGCTACCGGCACCGGCTGGTGGACCTCCGGTTCGGTCCGGCCGACCGGCGGCTGCCGTCGGCCTTCGCGATCGTCGACCTGTCGGACGAGAGCGTCCTCACCACCGGCCTGATCTCCTCGCGCGGCGGGTGACTGCCGCAGCGGGTGACGGCCCGGCCGGGCTGCACCGGAAGCGGAGTCGCCCTCGGCGGCTCAGTGGGCGGACCCGTCCGCGGCGGTGCGGTGGGGCCGCGCGCGGACGTGCATCCGCTCGCCCTGCCGGCCGAGGATGCTGAGGAGTTCGACCGGGTGCTCGCCGGTGCTGCCGAACCAGTGCGGCAGCCGCGTGTCGAACTCGGCGGCCTCCCCGGTGCCGAGGACGGTGTCGCGGTCCCCGATCACCAGGCGCAGCCGTCCGGAGAGCACGTAGAGCCACTCGTAGCCCTCGTGGACCCGCAGTTCCGGTTCGCTCTGGGCGGCGGGCACGATCACCTTCCAGGCCTGCAGCGAGCCGGGCTGCCGGGTGAGCGGCAGCACCGTCCGGCCGTTGACCTGGCGGGGTCTGAGCCGGACCCGGGGGTCGCCGGTCTCCGGGGCGCCGACCAGCTCGTCCAGGGCCACGCGGTGGGCCTGGGCGATCGGCAGCAGCAGTTCCAGGCTGGGCCGGCGCTGCCCGGACTCCAGGCGGGACAGCGTGCTCTTGGAGATGCCGGTGGCCTCGGCCAGGCCGGCGAGGGAGATGCCGCGCCGGGTTCGCAGGAGTCTGAGCCGGGGGCCGACCTCGGCGAGGGCGGCGGCGACGGCCGGGGTGTGGTCCATGGGGCCCATTCCACCGCGGACGTCCCGGAAACGGCAACGATCGTTGCCGGTCCGGCACGGTCGGCGCCAGTCTCGGCCGCATGGACGAACACGAACACGGCATCGGGAACACCGGCGGACCCGCCGGGACGGACGCGGACTTCGGACGGGAGGCGTGGGAGGAGCGGTACCGCACCCGCACCTCGCTCTGGAGCGGACTCCCCAATCCGCAACTGGTCGCCGAGGCCGCCGGGCTGGCCCCCGGGCGGGCGCTGGACGCCGGCTGCGGCGAGGGCGCCGACGCGCTCTGGCTCGCCGGCCGGGGCTGGCGGGTTACCGCCACGGACCTCGCCGCCACCGCACTGGAGCGGGCCGCCGCCCGGGCTGCGGCCGCCGGCCCGCAGGTCGCCGACCGGATCACCTGGATCCGCGCCGACCTCGGCGAACGGCCGCCCGCGGGCGGGGGGTTCGACCTGGTCACCGCGCAGTACCTGCACGTGCCGGCCGCGGCCCGGCCGGCCCTGTTCGCGGGTCTCGCCGCCGCGGTGGCGCCCGGCGGGACACTGCTGATCACCGGTCACCACCCGCGCGACCTGGCGGGCGGCGGCGGCCCTCGGCTGCTCCCGGAGATGCTCTTCACCCCCGAGGAGGCCGCCGCCGCCCTCGATCCGGCCGACTGGCGGGTGCGGACGGCGCAGACCCGACCGCGCCCCGCCGAGGACCGTGCGGGTCGGCCCGTCACGGTGCACGACGCCGTCGTGGTCGCCGTCCGCCGCGCGTCCGCCCCCGCCTCCCCGTCCGCCCTCGCTGCGCCGTCCGCCCCCGCTGCGCCGGCCGGAGAGGAGGCCGCCCGGTGAAGCCCTCGACCGCGGCCACCACCGCCCGGGCGACCGCGCCCGCACCGGCGCCGTCCTCCGTCCGCTGGACGCTGGCCGCGCTCTCGCTGTCGATGCTGCTGCCCTCGCTCGGCATCAGCATCGCCAATGTCGCCCTGCCGACGCTGTCCGTGGCGTTCTCGGCGCCGTTCGCGGCGGTGCAGTGGGTCGTGCTGGCCTTCCTGCTGGCGACCACCACCACGATCGTCGGCGCCGGTCGGCTCGGTGACGTCGTCGGCCGCCGCCGGCTGCTGCTCGGCGGCATCGTGCTCTTCACCGTGGCGTCGCTGCTGTGCGGCGCGGCGCCCGCGCTCTGGCTGTTGATCGCCGCCCGGGCGGCGCAGGGCCTGGGGGCCGCCGTGATGATGGCGCTCACCATGGCCTTCGTCGGCGGGACGGTGCCGAAGGAGCGGACGGGCCGCGCGATGGGGCTGCTCGGCACCATGTCGGCGGTGGGCACCGCGCTCGGCCCCTCGCTCGGCGGTCTGCTGGTCGCGGGGCCGGGATGGCGGGCGGTCTTCCTCGTCCTGGTGCCGCTCGGCGGTCTCGGCCTGCTGCTGGCACACCGTCATCTGCCGCCGGACGCCCCGGACGCCCCCGGCGGCGCGGCGTCCGCCCGACCGCGGCCGGACCGGGCGGGCACCCTGCTGCTGGCCCTGACGCTCGCCGCGTACGCGCTGGCGATGACGCTGGGACGCGGCCGGTTCGGCACGCTCGGTCTCGGCCTGCTCGCGGCGGCCGGACTGGGCGCGGTGCTCTTCGTGCTGGTGGAGCGCCGCTCGGCCGCGCCGCTGGTCCGGCCCGCGATGTTCCGGGACGGCGCCCTGCGTGCGAGCCTCGCGATGAGCGTGCTGGTGTCGACGGTGGTGATGGCGACGCTGGTGGTCGGGCCGTTCTACCTGTCCCGTGCGCTGGGCCTCCCGGCGACCGGCGTCGGGCTGGTGATGTCGGTCGGGCCGCTGGTCACCGCCGTGACCGGGGTGCCGGCCGGGCGGATCGTGGACCGGATCGGCACCCGGCGGACGACCGCGGCGGGCCTCGCGGCGATGACCGTCGGCTGTCTCGCCCTGTGCGCGGCGCCGACGGGCCTCGGCGCGCCCGGCTACCTCGCGCCCGTCGTGCTGGTGACGGTCGGCTACGCGACGTTCCAGACGGCCAACAACACCGGTGTGATGGCGGACGTCCCGCCGGACCGCCGGGGCGTGGTGTCGGGCGTGCTCAACCTGTCGCGCAACCTCGGGCTGATCACCGGCACCGCGGTGATGGGGGCCGTCTTCGCGGCCGCGGCGGGGGCGGACGACCTCGCCACCGCACGTCCGGCCGCCGTCGCCACCGGCCTGCACACGACCTTCGCGGTGGCTGCCGCGCTGGTCGCCGTCGCCCTGGTGCTCGCCCTCGCCTCCGGGCGGTCCGCCACCGGTCGCACCGCCGCCGCCCGGTCCTGACGTCCGTGTCACGGTCCCGGCCGGCCGGTCGGGGCCCGTCCCGCCGGCCGGGATTGGCGGGTGCGGCCCGGCCTGGCACTCTGTGCTGCGTTGGCGTGGCGGAGCGGGTGCGGTGAAGGGTTCCGGTGGCTCGATGCGCGGATTCGGTCAGCTGGAGACCGAGATCATGGAACGGCTGTGGTCCTGGGGCAGACCGGCGACCGTCCGCGAGGTGGTCGAGGACCTGAACGGGGTGCGGCCGGTGGCGTACACGACCGTCAACACGGTCGCCGACATCCTGTTCCGCAAGGGCTACCTGCACCGCGCCAAGCAGGGCCGGGCCTGGGTGTACGAGCCGGTGCGCTCGCACGAGGCCCACACCGCCGAGGTGATGCGCGAGGTGCTCGGCGGGGCCGCGGACCCGCGGGCCGCCCTGATGCTGTTCGTCGACGGCATCGACGAGGACCAGGCCGCCGCGCTGCGCGAGGCCCTGGCCGACCGGGCGCCCGACGACCGCCCGTGACGGCCTCGCGCTCCCCGCCGGGCCGGACCGCGTGCCGTGGCTGATCGACACTCACATCAGCCCGTCCGCACCATCCCTGATCGCCTGTCAGGTCGCGGCGGTGGCGCCGCCGCCGTTGCCGCTGGTCATCGGCCACGTCGCCTGATCCGCCGTCAGTGATTCCGGGGGCGGGTTGCCAACACCCCACCCCGGCCTACTAAGTTACTTCGCACATGCGCGGTCGGCGGCCGCCGCCGCACAGCCGACGACGGCCCGCCGCATCCGCGGCGGCCCGCCCGAGCCAGGGAGTGACCGCAGACGATGGGGACCCGACGCAAGCCCGCCCAGCCCGGCCGCACCCGCATGGCACTGCTGACCACGGCCGCCGCCGGCTCCGCGCTGCTCTCCTCCGCCGGCGGCGCGCACGCCGAGCCGACGGCCGACCTGGCGACCGTCAA
This sequence comes from Kitasatospora sp. NPDC093679, assembly GCF_040683455.1. NCBI lineage: Bacteria > Bacillati > Actinomycetota > Actinomycetes > Kitasatosporales > Streptomycetaceae > Kitasatospora > Kitasatospora sp. NPDC093679. The sequence continues at coordinate 55,270 of NZ_JBFBDW010000030.1, read as the reverse complement.
GGCACAGGTGGACGACCTCAACGAGCAGGCCGAGGCGTCCACCGAGAAGTACAACAAGTTCAAGGAGGAGCAGGAGCGCCTGCGGAAGGAGGCCGGCCAGCTGCAGGACCAGGTCGCCGCCGCCCAGGAGAAGATGACGGGCCTCCGCGAGCGGCTGTCGGCCGTCGCCGCCGACGAGTACCGCAGCGGCAACGTCGATCCGACCGTCGCCCTCATGCTGTCGTCCGACCCGACCAACTACCTTCAGCGGGCCTCCTCCCAGGACATCGCCGCCAGTTCGCAGAGCGACCTGCTGCGGCTGCTGCAGGACCAGCAGCGCCGCCTCGACCAGCGGCGGTCCGAGGCGACGGCGGTGCTCGCCCGGCTCGACGAGACGGACCGGGCGCTGGCCGGCGAGAAGAAGCAGGTGCAGGCCAAGCTGGGCGAGGCCACCCGGCTGCTCAACACCCTGTCGCTCGCCGACCGCGCCAAGGTCAACGCCCAGGACCCGCGGTCCTCCCGCGACTCCGCCCGCGAGACGTACACCGGCCCGGCCACCGGACGTGCCGCGGCGGCCCTCCAGTTCGCCTACGCCCAGCTCGGCAAGCCCTACGGATGGGGGGACACCGGGCCGGACAGCTTCGACTGCTCGGGGCTGACCGGCGCCGCCTGGCGGGCCGGCGGCGTCTCGCTGCCGCGGGTCTCGCAGGACCAGTGGAACGCGGGCCGGCACGTCGCCAAGAGCGACCTGCAGCCCGGCGACCTGGTGTTCTTCTCCAACCTGCAGCACGTCGGCATCTACATCGGCGGCGGCAAGATGATCCACGCACCGCGCACCGGCAAGAACATCGAGATCACCCCGATCGACTACATGCCGTACGTGGGCGCCGTGCGCCCCTGATCCGGCCGACCGTGCACCCCTGATCCGAACGGACGTGCGCCCCTGCTCCGGCCGACCGTGCGCCCCGGATCCGCCCGCCGGAGGCGGAACCCTCCGCCGGTGGACGGCCGTTGCCCGGCCGACCTGCATCGATGTCGCCCGTTGATGATGTAATACGTCAGTCATGATCATGTGGGAGGGGACAGGCGTGGGGGTCGGACGGAAGTGGGCCGGGCTGCTGCGGGCAGCGGCTGCGGCAGTGGTGATCGCGGCGGTGGCCGCACCGGGCGGACCCGTCGGGCCGGTGCCGGCCGCGGCGGTCGCGGCCGAGCAGGCGCCGGCGGGGGTGGCGGACACATCGCTGCCGATGGACGGCGGCACCCGCCGGGCCTGGGCCCAGCCGCCTGCCGCACCGGTCGTGCCCGGCGCGCCCGGCACGGGCTGGACGGCCGCGGTGACGCCGACGGGGGGTCAGGCCGCGGTTCCGGCCACGGTGTTCGCCGCCTACCGGGCCGCTGCGGCGGCCGTGGGCGTCTCCGACCCCGGCTGCCACCTTCCGTGGGAGCTGCTCGCCGCGATCGGCCGGGTCGAGTCAGGGCACGCGGACGGCGGCCGGGTCGACGCCACCGGCACCACGGCGACCCCGATCCTCGGCCCCGCGCTGGACGGCAACGGCTTCGCCGCGATCGCGGACACCGACGGCGGCGCCGTCGACGGCGACGCCCGCTGGGACCGCGCCGTCGGCCCGATGCAGTTCATCCCGTCCACCTGGGCGGTGTGGGGGGCGGACGGCAACGGCGACGGCCGCCGGGACGCCAACAACGTCCACGACGCCGCGCTCGCGGCCGGCCACTACCTCTGCGCCGGTTCGCGCGACCTCGCCGACCCGGCCCAGCTCGATGCGGCGATCCTCGGCTACAACCACTCCGCGGAGTACCTGCGGACGGTCAAGGGCTGGATGGCGAACTACCGTTCCGGCACGGTGGCCGAGGCGGACGCGCCGCTGACCGCGCTCCCGGCCCCGTCCCGTCCGGCGCACCCGCCGACACCGCGGCCGACCCCGTCGCCGACCGCGCCGCCCGCACGGCCCACGCCGTCGCCCTCGCCGACTCCCTCGCCGTGGGCGAGCCCGTCGCCGACGCCCGGGAAGCCCGGCCCCACACCGGCCGCCACGCCGACCGGCGGTGCGTCACCGAGCCCGACCGCCTGCCCGACGCTGCCCGTGCCGAGCGCCACTCCCGGCGCGACCCCCGGCGCGACTCCCGGCGCCACGGCGACCGCGACGCCGTCCGCCGGTCCGTCGCCGACCCCGGCAGCCACCGCGACCGCCGGCGCGACCGGGACCGCCACCGGGACGCCCACGCCGACGGGTTCGGCGACGGCTTCGGCCTCGCCCTCGCCGACCGCGCCGGTGCCGGGCGGCTGCCCGACGCCGACCGCCGCGGCGAGCCCCTCGGCCTCCGCCACCGCGGCGGCGCACTGATCGCACGCCCCGGCCGGTGCAGGAGACGCTGCACCGGCCGGGGCGGTACGGCAGTCCGCGTGCTGCCGACAGGATCTGCGGGCCGGGGCGTGCCAAGCTGGCACCAAGGGGTCGGCGCACCCACCGGGCGGTGCCGTCGGCGCCCCGATCCGCCCGGCCTCCGACGAAGGCTGCACCCATGAGCGACACAGGTGCCGGGGGAGCACCGCGGTCCTCGCGGCCCTGCTGGCCCGGTCCGGCCGTGCCCGCGCGACGGCCACCGGTGTCTCCGACCGTCCCGGCACGGCACGTGTCCCCCGGCCGCCCCCGCATCCCCGCGGCGGCGGTGCGCACCGCACCGGTCGTACCGCCCTGCACGGCCGCGGCCGACACCGGCCGCGCGGCGCGGACGGGACGCGGGGACCTGCCGACAGCCCCGTCCCACGCCCCGCGAGGCCGTCATGGACCCGCAGATCCCCGGTGACCCGCCAGCCGCGGCCGCCGCACCCGATCCGCAGCCGGACCCGGATCGGGAACCGGAAGCGGAGCCGGAGCCCGACCTGCCCGCCCCGAACGACCCGCCCGCCCCGAACGACGACAAGGAGCGGGCGAACCTGGCCGCGGTCGGCCGCCGGCTGCACCAGCGCTTCGACGCGACCGCGGGCACCGCGGCGGTGGACCGGGCCCTGGACGAAGCGCTCCACCGTTTCGACGGCAGCCGGATCCGCGCCTTCGTGCCCGTCCTCGCGGAACGCATCGCCGTCGACAGCCTCCGTGCCGCGCCGGCCGCGCCCTCCGCGGATCCGCGCGGCCACGTCCCGCCCGACGGCCTGCCCGACGGCGCATGAGTCCGCTCCCCCATCGGACGCGAAGCTCAGTCGGCGGGCATGGTGTCCAGCCAGCGGCGCAGCCGGTCGCCCTCCCGGGTCATGATCTCCGGGTCGCGCAGTGCGTTGGCGAGCAGAGACATGCCCTGGTAGGCGCCGACCAGCGTGACGGCCTGCCCGTGCGGGTCGGGGGCATCGAGCTGCCGGAACTGCTCGGCGGCCCAGTCGAGGAGACGGCGGATCACCCGGGCCGCGGACTCGTCCAGTCCGCCGGGCTGGCGCTTGTCGACCTCCATGGCGAGCGTCCCGGTGGGGCAGCCGTAGCGCGCGGCGGTCTCGCGCTGTTCGACCCAGGCCGCCACCAGGCCCTTGAGGCGCTCCCTCGGGTCGGGCAGCAGGTCGAGCCGGCCGGTGAGCGCCTCCAACCGTCCGGCGTGTTCGGCTAGCGCCGCCTCGACGAGCTCGTCCTTGGTCTTGAAGTAGTAGTAGACGTTGCCGACGGGCACCTCGGCGACCTGCGCGATGTCCGCGATCGAGGTGCGCTCGACGCCCCTCTCGTGCAGGACGGCAGCGGCGGCGGCGGTCAGGCGGCGACGCTTGGCGGCGGCGGCTTCGGCCCTCGACAGGCCGGGTGAGTCAGTCACCCGACTGACTATAGACAGCCCGCTCGCCGCGGGCTAGGCTCGCAGCCGTTCACCGAGTGAGTCAGTCGACTCACTTCCACATGTCACGAGGGAGACACCATGATCGTGGTCACGGGTGCCACCGGGAACGTCGGCCGGGCGCTGGTCCGGCACCTGGTCGAGGCGGGCGAGCAGGTCACCGCGGTGTCCCGCCGCCGACCCGAGGACCCGCTGCCGCCGGGCGTGCGGCACGTGGCCGCGGACCTGGCCGACCCGCCCGCCGTCCGGGCGGCCCTGGACGGGGCCGAGGCACTCTTCCTGCTGGTGGCGGGCGAGGACCCGGCCGGCCTGGTCGACCGGGCCCGGGCCGCCGGGGTGCGCAGGATCGTCCTGCTCTCCTCGCAGGGCGTCGCCACCCGGCCGGACGGCTACGCGCACGCCGCACGCTTCGAGGCCGCGGTGGCGGCCGGCGCACCGGAGTGGACGGTGCTGCGCTCCGGCGGTCTCGCGTCGAACGCCTTCGCCTGGGCCGAGCCGATCCGCACCCACCGCGCGGCCGCCGGGCCCTTCGCCGACGTCGGCCTGCCGTTCGTCGACCCCGAGGACGTCGCCGCGGTCGCCGCGGCCGTGCTGCGCGAGGACGGCCACCACGGCGCCACGTACGTCCTCACCGGGCCGGAGCCGAGCACACCCCGGAGCCGCGCGGCCGCGATCGCCGAGGCGATCGGTGCGCCGGTCGCCTTCCACGAGCAGACCGCCGAGCAGGCCCGCGCCGAGTTGGCCCGTTTCATGCCGCCACCCGTCGTCGAGGGCACCCTCGCCGTCCTCGGCACACCCACCGCCGACGAACAGCGCGTCAGCCCCGACGTCGAACGCGTCCTCGGCCGTGCACCGCAGCCCTTCGCCGCCTGGGCCCTGCGCAACGCCGCCGCCTTCCGCTGATCGCACCCACCGCCTCGTCCCGGCCCGGCCCCGCGCGGGTGTCGGGTGACGGAGGCGGATCCTCCGACGCCTGTCGGATGCCCGGTGCCGCCGGGGCGTGGGACGGTTCTTCCCGGGCGCCCGCCGGATCACGAGGGTTTCCGGCGGGCGCCGCCCGCACCGCCCGGGCCCGCACCGCGCGGTCGCCGCACGGCCCGATCCCCGTCCCCGTCCCGGAGGGAGCACCGGCATGGCCCACGCCTTCGACCCCGAGCTGGCCGCCGCGCTGGCGCTGTGGGCGCCGGTCGACATCGCGGACCTGGCCGCGGCCCGGGCCGCCCAGGCCGCCGAGTTGGCGGCCGCCCACGGGCGCGCCGACAGCACCGGGGTGAAGGTCGAGGACCTCCTCGTCCCGGGCCCGCCCGGCGCGCCGGAGGTACTGCTGCGGACCTACCGGCCGGTGGACCGCCCGGGGCCGCTGCCGGTGCTCTACACCGTGCACGGCGGCGGCTTCGTCCTCGGCTCGCCGGAGGTCGACCACGAGGAGAACCTGTCCTTCTGCCGGGAGTTGCAGGCCCTGGTCGTGTCGGTGGACTACCGGCTGGCCCCCGAGCACCCCTACCCGGCGGCCCTGGACGACTGCTGGGCCGGCCTCCGCGAACTCGTCGGGCGGGCAGCCGAGTTGGACGCCGACCCGGGCCGCCTCGCACTGCGCGGGGACAGCGCCGGCGGTGGGCTGGTCGCCGCGCTGGCGATGCTCGCCCGGGACGGCGGCGGTCCCGCCGTGCGGCTGCAGCAGCTGCACAGCCCGGCGCTGGACGACCGGTTGGCCACGCCGAGCGCCGTCGAGTACACCGACACCCCGGTGTGGAACCGGCGGAACGCCGAACTCTCCTGGGCCGCCTACCTCGGCCCCGGCCGGCCCGGTGACCGCCGGGCGGCCCCCGACCGGTTCGCCGCACCCGCCCGCGCGGCGAGGGCCGACCTGGTCGGGCTGCCGCCCGCGCACGTGACGGTGATGCAGTTCGATCCGCTGCGGGACGAGGGCATCGACTACGCCCGGGCACTGCTCGCGGCCGGCGTGCCCACCGAACTCCACCTGCTGCCGGGGACGTTCCACGGCGCCGGGATGGTGGCCCACGCCGGCGTCGTCCGCCGGGCCCGGGCCGAGGCGGTCGCCGTGCTGCGCCGGGCGCTCGGCCGGTGAACGGGCGGCACGCACCGCCCGCCTGCCGACCGCTGTCACCCGGACGGCCGGGGTCGGGCCACGACCGGTCGGCCGGCACCCGGCCCGCCGGTGCCCGTCCTGCCCGTGTTCAGTCGGCCGCGGAACGGGTGAGCCGCCAGGCGTACCAGGCGAGTTGGGCCCGGAAGCGGTCCTGCGGATCGCGCAGCCGCCAGCCGGTCTCCTCCTCGACCCTGGCCAGGCGGGCCGCCACCGAGCTGTGGTGGAGGTGGAGTTCGGCCGCGGCCTGCCGCAGCGAGCCGGTCCGGCAGAAGGCCGCGAGCGCCGCCACCGCCGGTGCGCCCTCCTCCCGTCCGGACAGGTCCTCCAGGGCCCGGACGTGCGGGCGGCTGCGCAGCCGCCCGGACGTCCGGGCCCTGGAGGACCTGTCCGGACGGGAGGTCGGCGAGCAGGGCGACGGTGCCGAGCGCCTCGTGGTCGGCGACCGCCTCGGCCGGACTGCCCGCGACGGCGAACCGCAGGGCGGCTCGGGCCTGGTGCCACGATTCGCCGGCCGCCAGCGCGTCCACCGGGCCGCCGACGCCGACCCTGGTGCCGCGCCCGTTCGACGGTGCACCCGTGTGCGGCCGCGGTCCGCCACCACGGCGGCCGCGTTCCGCCAGTGCGGCGCGCAGCAGTTCGGCCGGTGGGGTCGGACCGTCCGGACCCGGCTGCTGGAGCAGCACCGCGCCGACCGCCCCGAGCCTCGCCACCCGGACCGTCCCCGGCACGGTGCCGTACCCGAACAGCGCCGCCGCCTCCGCCCCCGCGTCCGTGCCGGCATCGCCCGCCACCGCGACCACCCGCAGCGGTCGTTCCGGCACCAGGCCGAGCAACCGCAGTGCACGGGCCCGGTCGGCCACCGCCTCCCGGCCGGAGAGCACGAGTTCCACCAGCGCCGGGTCGGCGACCTGCCACGCCCCGGTGCCACCGGCCACCACCCGGGCGGCGATCGCCATCCACTCCAGCACCAGGTCGTCCAACGGCCCTGCCGTGCCGGGGCGTTCCAGCCAGACCCGGCCCGCCGTGCCGAGTTCCGCGGCGGCGGAGGTCCGCCCGGGCGGGCCGGCCAGTTCACCGCCGTCGGCCGCGAACCGCACGGGTTCGCCCCCGGCCGGCTGCCAGCCGGCCGGGCACTCGGCGAGTCCGGCGGTGGAGCGCACCAGGGCGGCGGCGTCGAGCGCCCCCGCCGAGAGCAGCGCCTCGTAGTGCGCGATCACCCGGACGGCCGCGGCGGCATCCGGGTCCAAGGCCGACAAGCGCAGCAGCAAGCCCTTCACAGCCCGCAGTCTAGAAAGGACAGGGACATGCCCGACAGTCGTCCGCACGCCCGATCCGCCCCGCCCCTGCGGCGGTTGCGCTCACTGCCCGCCCTGCTGCTGGGGGCGGTGCTCCCGCTGCTGGCCGCCCTGCTGCTGGTGGCCCCGACCGCCGGGGCCGCCGGCCTGACCGAGGTGACCGGCTTCGGCAGCAACCCCAGCGGCCTGCGGATGTACCTGTACGTTCCGGCGAACGTGGCGCCGCGGCCCGCCGTGCTGGTCGCCGTCCACTACTGCACGGGCTCCGGTCCGGCGTTCTACTCGGGCACGGAGTTCGCCTCGCTGGCCGACCGGTACGGCTTCGTCGTGGTCTACCCGTCGGCGACCCGCAGCGGCGGCTGCTTCGACGTGTCCTCGCCGCAGGCGCTGAGGCGGGACGGCGGCAGCGACCCGGTGGGGATCCGGTCGATGGTCGGCTGGGTGCAGCAGCACTACGCGGTGGACAGCGGCCGGATCTTCGTCACCGGCGCCTCCTCCGGCGCGATGATGACCAACGTGCTGCTGGGCGACTACCCGGACGTGTTCAGCGCCGGCGCCGCGTTCATGGGCGTGCCGTTCGGCTGCTTCGCCACCACCGACGGCTCCTCGTGGAACAGCGCGTGCGCCAACGGCACGGTCGGCCGGACGGGGCCGCAGTGGGGCGACCTTGTCCGCGCCGCGGATCCCGGCTACACCGGCCCGCGGCCGCGGATGCAGCTGTGGCACGGCACCGAGGACACCACCCTGCGCTACCCGAACTTCGGCGAGGAGATCAAGCAGTGGACGGACGTGCTGGGCGTGAGCCCGGCCCCCGTCCTCACCGACCACCCGCAGAGCAGCTGGACGCGCACCCGCTACGGCAGCGCCGACACCCGGCCGCCGGTCGAGGCGGTCAGCGTGCAGGGCGCCGGCCACACCCTGCCGACGGCGGGCATGGCGGCACAGGCGATCGCCTTCTTCGGCCTGGACGCCTCCGGCCCGAGCACGCCGCCGCCCACACCGCCCAGCACTCCCCCGTCCACGCCGCCGACGACCCCGCCCACGGGTGCGGCCTGCCGGGTCGGGTTCACCGCCGACGCCTGGAACACCGGCCTGACCGCGTCCGTCACCGTCACCAACACCGGCGGGAGTACGGTGAACGGCTGGTCGCTGGCCTTCACCCTGCCCACCGGACAGACCATCACCTCCGGCTGGAACGCCGCGTACAGCCCGGCCTCGGGGGCGGTGACCGCGCGGAACGCCCCGTACGACGCGGCGATCGCACCCGGCGCCTCGGTGTCGATCGGCTACCAGGCCGCCCACACCGGCAACACCGCCGCCCCGACCGCCTTCGCCCTCAACGGCACTCCCTGCGCCCTCGGCTGACGCCGTGGGTGGCGCACCGCGGGGGGCGCGGGGGACTGCGGAGTCCCCCCGCGCCCCCCGCGGTGCGCCGTGTCCCCGGCGGACACGGCGGCCGTCCCGGCCCGCGTTCACTCCTCCAGCTGCTGCTCGGACCAGATGGTCTTGCCGGACGGCCCGTAGCGGCTGCCCCAGCGGTGGCTGAGCTGGGCGACCAGGAACAGGCCGCGGCCGCCCTCGTCGGTGGTGCGGGCGCGGCGCAGCCGGGGCTGGGTGTTGCTCGGGTCGCTGACCTCGCAGATCAGGACGGTGTCGTGGATCAGCCGCAGGCCGACCGGCCCGCCCGCGTAGCGGACGGCGTTGGTGACCAGCTCGCTGACGATCAGCTCGGTGGTGAAGGCGAGGTGGTCGAGCCCCAGGTCCGAGAGGCGGGCGGCGACGACGGCGCGGGCCTCGGCGACGCTGGCCGGGTCGGCGGGGAACTGCCACTCGGCGACGGCGTCGGTGCCGAGCGCGCGGATGCGGGCGAGCAGCAGGGCGGTGTCGTCGGAGACCGGCGCGGCGGGGCCGGTGGTCAGTTCGCGGCCGATCGCGGCGAGGCTTCCGCCGGTGGCGGCGAGCGCGGCGAGCCGGTCGGCGAGGGTGTGGACGGCGGTGTCGAGGTCGCCGCCCTGCCGGACGAGCAGGCCGTCGGTGTAGAGGGCGAGCAGCGAGCCGGGGGCCAGCTCGACGGTGGTGGTCTCGAACGGCAGGCCGCCGACGCCGAGCAGCGGGCCGGGCCGGACCGGCAGCGGGCGGGCGGTGCCGTCCGGGTCGACGACGACCGGGGGCGGGTGGCCCGCGCTGGCCAGGGTGCACTGCCGGCCGACGGGGTCGTAGAGCGCGAAGAGGCAGGTCGCGCCGATGGTGTCGCGGTGCGCCGGGTCGGCCTCGGCGGCGAGCCGGGCGACCAGTTCGTCGAGGCGGGTGAGCAGTTCGTCGGGCGACAGTTCGAGGTCGGCGAGGGTCTGGACGGCGGTGCGCAGCCGTCCCATCGTGGCGGCGGCGTGCAGTCCGTGGCCGATGACGTCGCCGACGACCAGGGCGACCCGCAGCGAGGGCAGCAGGATGGTGTCGAACCAGTCGCCGCCGATCTCGACTCCGTCGGTGGCGGGCAGGTAGCGGCCTGCCGTTTCGAGGGCGGAGGTGCGGGTCGCGGCACGCGGCAGCAGCCGCTGCTGGAGGGCGACGGCGGCGCGGTGCTCGCGGGCGTAGCGGCGGGCGTTGTCGACGCTGAGCGAGGCGTGCGCGGCGATCTCGGCGAGCAGTGCGGCGTCCGCGTCGTCGAAGGGTTCGGGCCGGTCGATCCGCCAGGCGGCGATGGTGCCGAGGACCAGTCCGCGGGCGAAGAGCGGCGCCACGGCGAGGCAGCGGGCCCGCTCGGGGACGATCAGGCGGACCAGCTCGGGTTCGGCGAGCCCCGCCAGCAGGGTCGCGCGGTCGAGGACGATCGTGCCTCCGGCCTGGAGCCGGCGGACCAGTGGGTGGTTCGGCAGCCGCGGCACGGCGTCCCCGTCGCGCAGCGCGCCGAGCGGGCCGGTGTCGCCCTCGGCGTGCATGGCGACGCGGCGCAGGTGCAGGTCGCCGCCGCCGGAGGTCTTCGGCGGCTCGTCGCCGGTGAGGACGGGCTCGGCGAGGTCCACGGTGACCAGGTCGGCGAAGGCGGGCGCCAGGACCTCGGCGATCTCCCGGGCGGTGGTGACGACGTCCAGCGAGCCGCCGATGCCGGCCACCGCGCGGTGGCGCAGTTCCAGGCGGCGGGCGGCCCGCCACTGGGCGGTGGCGTCGGTGAGCAGCGAGGCGACGCCCGCGGGCTTGCCGTTCCGGTCCTCCAGCCGTACGGCGGAGAGGAGGACGGACCACTCCTTGCCCGGGTCGGTGAGCGAGCGGACCTGCTGCTGCCGGGCGGCCCGGGGCCGGCCGGTCTCCAGGACGGTCCGCAGCTGGTTCTCGGCGCCGACGGCGTCCGGGCCGGCGATCACCTCGGCGAGGGTGCTGCCGACGGGCAGGGTGGGCATGCCCGGCAGGGTCGGCATGCCGGGGCCGGTGTTGGTCCGCTCGACCACGAGGTCGGTGCCGCGCAGCACGAATCCGATCCGGCTCTGGGCGAGGAGGGCGCGCAGCAGGGCGGCACCCTGGTCGAACTCCTGCGCGAGGTCGGTGCGGACGGCGAGGAGGAGGCGGGTCCCGGTGGCGCCGGTGTGTTCCATCGGCAGCAGGCGGCAGTGCACGGGGACGGCCTCGCCGGCCGGCCCGATCAGGTGCAGTACGCCGACGGCGGGCAGTTCGTCACCCGTGGTGACGGCGGCAGCGGGGTCGGACGGCTGCGGGGCGGCGAGCTGCTCCGCGAACGGCCGTCCGCAGGTCTGCCGGGCCGTGCGGCCGGTGAGCTCCTCCGCCGCGGCCGACCAGGCGAGAACCGTCCCCTGCGCGTCGATCACGGCCGTCACGACGTCGTCGAGGACCCCTCCGCCGTTGAGGCCTCCCGCATCGCCCATCCTGCTCCTCCACAGGTCACGGACCGCTTCCTCCAGTATGGGTATTCCCACTGCGGCGCGAGTCGGCGCACTGTTCGCGCGCCGGATCGACTACGGTCGGTGAGGGCGGGAGCGGGAGCGGTCGGGAGCGGGAGCGGCGGCTCAGGCGGTGGCCCGGGGCCGGACGCCGGTGGCGGCCAGCGGCGAGGCCCACAGCGGCAGTACGCGGGCACCGGCTGCGGGCCGGGGTGCGGGCCGGTCGGCGAGCAGCGCGGGCAGCTCGGCGGAGGTGGCGGAACGGTGGGCGGCGAGGGTGGTCGGGCTCATGTCGACGACACTATGCGTCACCACTGACAACGGACGGGGCGGGCCCGCGACCGGCCGCCCGGGGTCACCCGGCGTGTCCGGGCGGTTCCCAGACGGAGCTGTCGTGGGCGAAGAGCACGCGTCGCGGGTCGAGCTCCAGCAGCCTGTCCAGCCAGGGCCGGTGGCCCGGGAGCGGCGGCTGCACGCCGTCGAGGGCCGCCCGGCGGGCGAGGTGGTCGGAGGAGAATCCGGAGGCGAAGTCGTGCGCCTGGCCGGCGAGCACCACCGTCCCGTCGCCCTTGCGGACCACCAGCGACTGGTGGCCCTCGGTGTGCCCGGGGGTGGGGACGACGAGGAGGCCGGGCCGGATCTCGGCCTCGCCCGCGAGCTCCTCGTACCGCACCTCGGGGAAGTCGACGAGCTCGTCGACGGTGTGGCCGCCGGCGCGGGCGGCGGCCAGCTCCGCGGACTGCACCAGGATCGGCCGGCCGGGCAGCAGCGGGTTCCCGCCGCAGTGGTCGAAGTGCAGGTGACAGTTGACGACCAGGGAGACGTCCTCCGGGCGGGCGCCGACGCCTTCGAGGGCGGCCTGCAGCGGCCGCCGCCGGGGCCGGTAGTGGGCCTCGGTCTCCGGGCCGGCTGCCCCGATGCCGGTGTCGAAGAGGATCAGCTCCCCGCCGTGGCGCAGCAGGTAGGCGAGCACGGGTTCGACCCGCGGCTGCGGGCCGCCGGTCTCGGACGCGGGACGGACGATGTACCCGAGGTCGAGGCGGTGGACGACGGTGTTCTCCATCCCGCCAGCCTGGCAGCCAGGCGCGCCCCGGTCCGGCTGTCCGCCGACGGCGGACGCGACCCCGACCCCGGACACAGCCCAGGACTCGGACCCGGCCCCGGGCCGTCGACGGGGTGTCAGCGGCGGCCCGCAGGATGTCCGCATGGGCGAACTGCCCTCGGTGGCGGCCGACCTGCGCCGTCCCGTCCCGTTCGGCCCGGCCGATCCGTCGGTCCTGGCCGATCCGTCGCCGCCGGCCGGCGGGCTGCCGCCGGGTCGGCTGGTCGGCTCGGACACGCTGGACCTGAGCGTCGCTGCGCCGCCGGCCGATCTCGCCGCGGCGCTGCCGGTGGCGGCCGGGCACGCGGCCCTCTGCCTCGACACCGTCCTGCTCCGACCGGGCGGCCCGGGCACCCTCGCGGCCCACGCGGAGCACCTCGTCGGCGCGCACCACTGGTCGTTCCGCCGGGACGGTGTCCGACACCCCCACGGCGTCCGGCATCCCGGCACCGTCATGGCGCCCGAAACCGCCGTGGTGTCCGGCGCCGCCGTGGGCGAGCCGGTCGCGGGTCAGGGCAGGTGCCAGACCTGGGCCGCGGTGCTGCCGCAGTCGTAGAGGCGGAGACTGCCGGAGGCGGTGGCGTCGAGACAGCGCCCCGAGGCGGGGTTGAGCAGCGCGGGCCCCGCGCCGAAGCTCCACTGCCAGGTCTGGGCGCCGGTGCCGTTGCAGGTCCAGAGCCGGACGGAGGTCCCGTTGGCGGTGCCGCCGCCGGTGGCGTCGAGACACTTGCCGAGGGCGCGCAGGGTGCCGTCGTCGCCGAGCGTCCAGGTCTGGGCGGGGGTTGCGTCGCAGGCGGTCCGGCTGTCGACCGGGGTGCCGTCGGCGGTCCGGCCGCCGGTGACGGCGAGGCAGGTGCGGCCCGCTCCGGCGGTCACCGGCCCGGTGGGGCCGGTGGGGCCGGCCGGGGTGGCGGGCCAGGGGATCTGCGGCGAGCGGTAGTAGCGGATGCCGAGCAGTTCCCAGCGCGGGCCGTGGGTGGCGATCCGGCGGGCGAAGTCGGTGAAGTCGTGGGCGGCGGCGGGCGACCAGCCGAGCTCGGCGAGGGCGGGCAGCCGGGGGTGGCTGAGGTGGTCGAGGTCCTGCGGGGTGGCGGCCGTCTCCGTCCACAGCGGGGCTTCGACGCCGCGGACGGCGGAGGCGGGCGCGCCCTGGAGGTAGCCGTCCGGGTCCCAGTCGTAGGCGGTGCGGACCTCCAGGCCGGAGGGGGTGGCCCAGCGCTGTCCGAGGACGGTGTCGGCGGTGTACTTCTGGTCGAGGTAGGCGAACCGGGCCGGGGCCATGATCAGGCCGGTGCCGGCGGCGGCCGCCGCGGCGAGGTCGGGGTCGTCGCCGGTGGTGTCCCAGTCCTCGACGAGGGTGGACGGCTGCAGGGTCGCGCCGGTGATCTGGTTCCAGGCGGCGGCGGTCTTGCCGTGCCGGGCGACGTCCTGCTGCACCCAGGTCATGAAGTCGGCGTACTGGGCGGGATCGGTGGTGTGCGCCTCGTCGCCGCCGATGGCGAGGTAGGGGCCGGGGGTGAGGTCGGCGAGCTGATCGACGACGTCGTCGACGAACTCCTCGGCGGCCGCCCGCCCTGCCGGGGTGCTCAGGCAGAGCGAGCTGAAGCCGACGTCGGTGCCGGTGTAGGGCGGCGGGGCCTGGCCGTCGCAGTTCAGCTCCGGGGTGGCGGCGAGGGCCGCGTTGATGTGGCCGGGCAGGTCGACCTCGGGGACGACGGTGATGTTCTGCGCGGCGGCGTACGCGACGATCGCCCGGTAGTCGTCCTGGGTGTAGTGGCCGCCGGGGCCGCCGCCCACCTGGGTGGAGCCGCCGATCGAGGTCAGTTCGGGCCGGCCGGCCACGGCGATCCGCCAGCCCTGGTCGTCCGTCAGGTGCAGGTGCAGGTGGTTGATCTTGTAGCGGGCGAGGCCGTCGATGTGGCGCTCGACCTGGGCGACGGTGAAGAAGTGCCGGGCCACGTCGAGCATCGCGCCGCGGTACGGGTAGCGGGGGTGGTCCACGATGTGCCCGCCGGGGACGGTCCACGGGCCGGGCTGCACGGTGGCCGACTCGATCGGTGCGGGCAGCAGCTGGCGCAGCGTCTGCACCCCGTTGAACAGGCCCTGCGGCTGTGCGGCCCGGATCACCACGCCGGTGGCGGTGACGTCCAGCTGGTAGCCCTCGGGGCCGACGGACGGGTCGGCGCCCGTCAGCAGCAGGGCGATCCCGTCGGCGGGCGCGGCCGCCGACGCGGCCGTCCGGACGGTCAGCGGATAGCCGGTGGCCGGGCGCAGCAGCTCCGCCAGCCGGGTGCCGATCCGTGCGGCCTCGGCGGAGCCGGCCTCGGTGGTGATCGCCGTCTGCGCGGTGAGCGGGTAGCCGGTCGCCGGGTCCGGCTGCACCAGGACGGGCCGGGGCACGAGGCCGCTGCCCATCGTGGCCGCGGCCGCGGCCGGGGCCTGCGCGGCCCGTGGGCCGGTCGGTGCGGGCAGCCCGAGCACGGTCAGTGCCAGGGCGGCCGCCGCGAGCGCCACTGCCGACGGCCGCCGGTGCGGGGTGCCGCTGCGCGCGGGCTGCCGACGGCGGGGCGCGGAGCGGGGCATGGCGTCCTCCGTTGCTGGTCCGGGCCCTGACGTGCCCGCGGGTGCGGTCCTGACGCACCGTGGGACGGGCCGCGGCCCGGCCGCAGGGATGTCCCGTTCGGTCGGCACCGGGCCTGCGACGGCATCACCCTATGGCAGCGGCTGCGGCCCGGCGCGGCGGGTCACCGGCGTCGTTCGGCCGCGGACGCATCGGCCCCGGCGGCGGCCGCCACCAGGGCGAGGGCCGCCGCCACCGTCTCCGGGAGGGTCTCGCGGACGGGTGCGCCGTAGTGCCGGGCGAGGTGCAGCAGGTAGCGGTTGCGCTCGGGGTTCGGGCAGTCGGGCGGGCAGCCGAGCACCGTCCGCCCGGTGGTGACGTCGTGTCCGAACTCGACGTTGGTGGTGAAGCCCGGCAGGGTGCGCAGGTCCCGCGGGATCCAGAAGAGGATCGCGGTGGCGCCGGCCCGGGCGGCGGTCTCCCAGGCGAACTGGTGGTCGTAGTCGGCGGCGCGGAAGCCGCCGCGGTCCTCCGGGAGCAGCACCGTCAGCGGCTGCGGCCCGTCCCACCGCTCGGCGAGCAGGTCGACGGCCTGCGGCCGCCAGGACGCCACCCGTGCCGCCCGCGGCGTCGGCCCGGCGAGGAAGACGCTCGGGCCGGACGGGATCTCCTCGCGCGCCCACACCTGTCGGACGGTGCCCGTCATCGTTGTCCCTCCGCCGCCGTTCCGCGCTCGCCCGTGCGGGGCGAGACTACCGGCCGGAGGGGGCGCCGCGGGTGAGCACCCCGGCGAGGGCGGGCGCGAGGGTGTCGGCGAGCAGCCGGGTGCCGGCGTCGTTGAAGTGCAGGTGGTCGCGTGGGTCGTGGACGCCGTCGCGCAGCCGTTCCGGGGCGGCGGGGTCGCGTGCCGCGAGGTCGAAGTCGGTGCGGGCGTCGATGTCGCGGGAGGACCGGATCCAGGAGTTGACCTGCTGTCGGACCTCCTCCCGTTCCTCCGTCCAGAGGGTGCTGCCGCCGAAGGGCGGGATCGTCGCGACGACCACCCGCAGGCCGTGGGCGTGCGCCAGGGCGGTGATCCGCCGGATGCCCGCGATCAGGTCCCGGGCGGAGGCGTCGTGCAGGGTGATGTCGTTGATGCCCTCGTAGAGGACGAGGGTCCGGGCGTCCGGCTGGGCGAGGACGTCGCGGTCGAGGCGGTTGAGCGCGGCGGGCCCGGCGGCGCCGGTGCTGTCGGTCAGCAGGGAGTTGGCGGACAGCCCGGCGTTGGCCATGCCGGTGCCGGGGGCGGTGCGGCGCAGGTCCGCGGCGCAGAGGTCGGGCCAGCGGTGGTCGGCGTCGGGTCGGGTGTGGGCGCCGTCGGTCTGCGAGTCGCCGAGGGCGACGACGGTGCCGCGGCCGTCCGCGGTGGCGAGGTCGACGCCGGTGAGGAAGGCCCAGTACGGGATCGGCCGGGTGAACGCGGCGCCGCCGGTGTCGGTGCTGTGGTCGCCCGCGCCGGCCGCGGTGGTGTAGGAGGTGCTCAGCGCCCACACGTGGCGGGGCGCGACCAGGACGCGGCCCGGCAGGTGGATGCTCACCAGCAGTTCGTCTCCCTCGGCGACCGGGAGGTCGACCGGGTCGCCGTAGGCGTCGCCGCCGGCCGGGACGGTCGTCCGCGTCCGGCCGGCGAAGGTCACCGGGACGGGCGCCGCCCGGGCGGTGCCGTGGTCGGCCCGGACGGCGAGCGTCACCCGGCCGAAGGTGACCGGCACGGGCGAGAGGGCGTTGGTCAGCCTGATCCGGACCGTCCGCCCGGCCAGGTTCGGGTGGACGACCATCCGCAGCGTGCGGTCCGTCCAGCCGTCGGGCTCCGGAACGGCGGACGCGGTGCCCGGGGACGCCGTCCAGGCGGCCTCCCAGACCCGGCCGCCCGGCGCGTCCGTGGTGTTGCGGACGGCGAGGTCGAAGACGTGCAGTGCCGGGGCGCGGTCGTCGCGGTCGTCGCGGAGCCGGGGCAGGGTCACCGCGACGACCGCCTTGCCGCGGTCGATCGGGACGGCCGCCGTGTAGAGCCGCGCCTGCTCCGGCACGGTGCCGGCCGGGGTGTGGCGGTGCGGCAGGGTCAGCGCCGCCGCCGCGGTGCTCCCGGCCGCCCAGTCCCCGACGGTGAGTTCGTAGCTGCTGCTGGTGCCGTCGGCGTAGCGCACCGTGCCGGTGCCGGTGGCCGGGCCGCCGGTGGCGGTGGCGAGGAAGCCCAAGGCGCTGCCGCGGCCCGAGAGGGCCACGTCCTGGCCCGCCGCGAGGACGTTGTCGGGCCGGCCGGGTGCCACGTCGGCGCGGGTGTAGGTCGTGCCGTTGACGGTGATCCGCGCGCCCCGTGCCCACCCGGCCGCCGCCAGGTCGGCCTCGGCGAGGCTGCCGCCCCTCCCGTCCAGGTCCCCGGCGGGGGCGCTCCCGGCGGTGACGGCGGTGTTGTCGTAGAGCGCGGCCAAGGGGGCAGCGCCCTCGGCGGCGGCGCCCGGCGGCGCGGCACCCGGGGACAGCAGATGGGCGCCCACCACCGCCAGGACGGTCAACGCGACCGTCGGGCCGGCAGCCGGACGCACCCGGAGGCGGTTCACGGCATCCCTCGACGTCACTGTAGGTCCGCGGTCCGTCCACCGCCCCGGCAGCGGAACCCGTCCACAACCTTTTGGTTGTGCAAACGGCTGGTTGTGCATAGGCTGGCGTCATGACGGTCGTCGAGGACGAGTTGAGCCTGGTGTTCGCCGCGCTGGCCGATCCGACCAGGCGGGCGATACTCGAGCGGCTCGCCGCCGGCAGCGCCACCGTGGGCGAGCTGGCCGAGCCGTTCGCGATGAGCCAGCAGGCGGTCTCCAAGCACCTGAAGGTGCTGGAGCAGGCCCGCCTGATCTCCCGCACCCGGGCGGCGCAGTCCCGCCCGTGCGTGCTGGAGCCGACCAACCTGGACGCGGCCACCGACTGGATCGGCCGGCACCGCCGCGTCTGGGCCGACCGCCACGACCGCCTCGACGCACACCTGGCCGCGCTGGGCGCGGAGCAGCGCGACGGCGGCGCCGAGGAGACGAGCACCCCATGACCACCACCGGCGAACTCACCTACCGGCGCATCCACCGGGCCACGCCCGAGCTGCTCTTCGACTGCATGACCACCCCGGAGCACCTGGCCCGCTTCTGGGGCCCGACCGGCACGACCACCCCGCTGGACGGCATCGTGGTCGACCTCCGGCCGGGCGGCGCCTTCGAGACCACCATGGTCAGCGACGCCGACGGCAGCACCCACACCATGCGGGCGGTGTACGCGGAGGTCAGCCGGCCCGACCGGCTGGTCTGGGTCGAGGCCGACGTCGAGGGCGGCATGCGGACCACCGTCACCTTCACCGACCTGCACGACGGCCGGACGGAGGTGGTCACCCATCAGACCAACGTCCCGGCCGCGTACCTGAGCGCCGCGGCGCAGGCCGGCTTCGCCACCGGCCTCGACCGCTTCGAGGCGTACGTCGCGGGCCTGGACGCCGGCCACGGCTGAGCCCGCCGGCGCCGGTCCCCCCGGGGGCCGCCGCGGCACCGGTCTGCGTGCAGCACCGATCTCCATGGAAGGCAGGGAGTCACCATGCCCGTCCTCACCTCCACCGACGGCACCCGCATCGCCTACGAGTACGGCGGCGCCGGACCGGCGCTCGTCCTGGTCGACGGTGCGCTGTGCCACCGTTCGGCCCGCCCGCTGGCCGCGCTGCTGGAACGGGACTTCACCGTGTACGCCTACGACCGCCGGGGCCGCGGCGACAGCGGGGACACCCCGCCCTACGCGGTGGACCGCGAGGTCGAGGACCTGCGGGCGGTGGTCGCGGCCGCCGGGGGCCGGGCGGCCGTGCACGGGACCTCCTCCGGGGCCGCGCTCGTCCTCCGGTCGGCGGCGGCCGAGCCGGGGATCACCCGGATCTCCCTCTACGAGCCGCCGTTCGTCGCCGAGGCCGGCCTGGCCGCGGAGGCGAAGGAGTACTCGGCGCGGCTGCACGAGCTGCTCGCCGCCGGCCGCCGGGGCGATGCGGTGGCGCTGTTCATGACGCACGCCGGGGTCCCCGCGCAGGCGGTGGCGGGGATGCGGACGCAGCCGCACTGGCCGGCGTTCGAGGCGATCGCCCCGACGCTGGGGTACGACGACGCGGTGCTGGCCGACGGCTCCGTGCCGCGCGACCTGGCGCGGCGGGTCGGCGTGCCGGCGCTCGTCCTGGCGGGCGGTGCGAGTCCGCCGGTGCTGCAAGAGGCCGCCCGGGCGGCCGCGGAGGCGCTGCCCGGTGCGGTGCACCGCGTTCTGGAGGGCCAGACGCACGACGTGGCGGCGGAGGCGCTGGCGCCCGTCCTCGCGGGGTTCTTCCTCGGCTGAGGCCGATCGGGGCCGGTGCGGCGGCGGTCCGTGCTGAACTGGCGTCATGGACAACGCCCGATACCTGGAATGCCTCGCGGCCGACTTCGCCCGGCTGCGGTCCGTGGTGCCGCTCGCACCCGCCGCGGCCGTGCCGACCTGCCCGGGGTGGACGGTCACCGACCTGGCCCGGCACGTCGGCGCCGTGTACCTGCACAAGATCGCGGCGATGCGGGAGGGCGCCGAACCCGAGCAGTGGCCGCCGAAGGGGCTGGACGAGGAGGAGCCGATCGCGCTCCTCGACCGGGCCTACCGGGGCCTGCTGGCCGAGTTCGCCGCCCGCCGCCCCGAGGACCCGGCCGGCTCCTGGTACGCGCCGGACAGGTCGGTGGGTTTCTGGATCCGGCGGATGGCGCAGGAGACGGTGATCCACCGGATCGACGCCGAGCTCGGCACCGGGCAGCGGGTCGCGCCCGTCCCGGCCGATCTCGCGGTGGACGGCATCGACGAACTGCTGAAGGTCTTCGTGGCGTACGGCGTCGAGGAGTGGGGCGACTACTTCACCGGGATCCTGGCGGACTCCCCCGGCCGCGGCTACGAGGTGCGGACCGAGGGCGCCGCCTGGCGGCTGCGGACCGGCCCGGGGGTGTTCACGGTCGAGGACGGGGCGGGCCGCGGCCCGGCGGACGCCGTGGTGAGCGGTCCGCCGGCGGCCGTGCTGCGCTGGGTGTGGAACCGTCAGGACGGCGATCCGGCGCCCGGTCTGACCGTCGAGGGCGATCCCGACGCCGTCGCGGAGCTCAAGCGCTGCATCGTCACCGCCACCCAGTGACCCCCGGCGGGGGCCGGAGGGCTGCCGGTCGGCCGACCCGTTTGTGCGCGGCCGCCCCCGGCCAGCACGATGTCCCCGCACGGCCGGTCGGCACGGCCATCAGGTGACGGGAGCAGGGATGATCCGCTGGGTGTACGCGTTCGTGGACCGGCCGCGGGAGCGGTTCGCGCAGGCCGCCGGGTTCTGGACGGCGGCGACCGGCACGTCGCTGTCACAACGCCGTGGTGCGGACGGCGAGTTCGCGACCCTGCTGAGCGAGGGGACGGACGCCTGTCTGAAGCTCCAGGGCGTGGCCGGCGGCGCCGGCGGCGCGCACCTGGACCTGGCGGTCGAGGACGTCCGGGCGCTCGCCGGCCGCGCCGTCGAACTGGGCGCCTCGGTACTGGCGGACGAGGGCGACGACCTGGTGGTCCTCGCCTCCCCCGCCGGGCAGTCGTTCTGCGCGGTGCCCTGGCGCGGCGAGTCCCGCCGTCCGGAGGTCCACGCGGGCACCCGGCTGGACCAGCTCGCCGTCGACGTCCCGGGCGGGGCGTTCGAGGCCGAGACGGCGTTCTGGGGCGGGTTGACCGGCTGGCCGGTGCTGACCGGCTCGCGGCCGGAGTTCCGGGTGGCCAAGTCGCCGGCGGAGCTGCCCGTCCGGATCCTGCTGCACCGACTGGACGACCCCCGGCCGACCGGCGCCCACCTGGACTTCGCCTGCGCCGACCGCGCGGCCGCCCGGCGCGCCCACGAGGACCTCGGCGCGGTCTTCGTCGCCGAGCACAGCCACTGGACGGTGATGCGCGACCCGGCCGGCGGCACCTACTGCCTCACCGCCCGCGACCCGCACACCGGCGCCCTGGGCTGACGCCCGCGAAGGCCCAGGAGTTGTCTTCAAAGGGCGCTCGGGCGGTCGATCCAGGGGCGCCTGGGGGCGCCCCCATGTGGCATCCGTACGCCTCTGAAGACACGTCCTAGCGCCGCCCGTTTGCGACCGCCGCCGTGGTGAGCCGGTCGGCGAGGGCGCAGGTCAGCACGGCCGCGGTGAGGGCGGCGACGGCCGCGCCGAGCAGTGCCGTCTCGTAGTGGGCGCCCGCCGTCAGACGTCCGGCGGCGGCGCCCGCGAGCAGGGCCGCGAGCACGGCAGGCAGCAGGGCGAGTGCCGCGACACGGGGGCGGGCGGCCAGGACGGGGACGGCGGCCGCGAGGAGGACGAGGAGCCCGGCCGCGGCGGCGAGCGGCGGGGTCCCGAAGGTGACGCCGTACCGGATCGCCAGGGCCGGGACGAAGAACAGCACCAGTGACCGGCGCAGCCCGTCCGCGAGCATCCCGGTGGCCGGCCGCGCCGCCGGGCCGGCCGGGATCCGGCGGCGGAGCAGCGCGGTGGCGGCGAGGACGGCGACCGCCGCGGCCGCGCCGGGGAGCCGGTCGGGCAGGCGGCCGAGGTTGTAGAGCAGCGCCGTGTCGTAGACGGTCAGCACGAGGTGGCCGAACGCGGCGAGGTCGACGGCGAAGAGCAGCAGGCCCGCGGTGCCCGGCGGCCCGGCCGGGGTGCGGGCGGCCCGCGCGTCGCGCCGTACGACGGCGGCGACGGCGGGCGGGGTGAGCACGGCGGAGAGCAGCCGGATCGCGATGTCCTGTTCCGTCCACGGGGTGCGCAGCTGCCATTCGACGGTGCAGAAGACGGCGGTGCAGAAGGCCGCGGCGAGACCGAGCAGCGGCGACAGGGCGGCCTGCCGGTACGCCACCGGGTCGAGTCGGCGCAGGACGGTCAGGAACACCAGCAGGACGAAGGGCAGTTCGAGCAGCGCCGGGACGCGGAGCAGGCTCGGTGCGAGCAGTTCCGGTGCCGGCACGTGGGCGGCGAGGGCCCGCGCGGTCGGCCCGTCGGCGAGGTCGAACCAGCCGGGCGGCAGCAGCCGGGCGACGAACGAGGCGTCGCCGTCGTGCACCCGCAGCAGGTAGACGGTGACCAGCAGCTGGTTGAGGAGGATCAGTGCGGTGACGGCGGCCAGTGCGGTCTCCGCGGTGACCCCGCGCCGGCCGCCGGCCGGTGTGCCCGGTGCGGCCGGTGCGGGGCGGCGCAGCACCCGCGGGGCCTGCCGGAGGGCGACCGCGACGGAGCCGGCCACGGCGGTGTCCACGAGGAGGGTGCCGGTCGACATGGTCCGTCACTCTAGGCGGTCGGCGTCGGAGCCCCTCCGGGCCCCGGCTCCGCAGCGGGCCGGTGCTCGTGGGCCGCGCCGCAGCGCCGGACTCCGTGCCCGACCTGCGGCTCCTGCCGCTCCGTCAGTCTCCTTGCACAGCCGGTCGATCATGATTGAATGCGGTGCGTCGCGGCACCGGGGGTGCCGATGCTGCGCAGGGCCGGCCCCCGGGGAGGCGGGCGGGCGGGCCGCTCAGCGGTGCGGGTCCTCCAGGGTCTCCAGCAGGGTGCGCAGGGTGGCCGCCAGGCCGTCCCGGGCGGCGGGGTCGAGTGCGGCGAGCAGGCGTTCCTCGGTGGCGAGATGGTCGGGCAGGGCACCGTCGATGAGGGCGAGTCCCTTGTCGGTGAGGGAGACCAGGACGACCCGGCCGTCGGTGGGGCTGGGGCTGCGGGTGACGAGGCCGTTGGCCTGGAGCCGGTCGAGCCGCTGGGTGACGGCGCCGGAGGTGACCATCGCGGAGCGCATCAGTTCGGCGGGGGTGAGCGGATGGTCCGGGCCGTTGCGCCGCAGGGTGGCGAGGACGTCGAAGGAGGCCGCGTCGAGGCCGTGCGCGGCGAAGGTGCGCCGCATCTCGGGCTCCAGGGCCGCCACGACCCGCTTGAGCCGGCCGATCACGGCCATCGGGGAGACGTCCAGGTCCGGGCGCTGCCGGGCCCACTGGGCGAGGACGGTGTCGACGTGGTCTGCCATGGAAACAGCCTAGCGGATCTCTTAGCAGTGAGATACATTGCCTTAGTGCTAAGAAATCGACGGCTGACCGTCCTCCTGCTGACCGCGCTCGCCCCGGCCGTCTGGGGCTCCACCTACCTCGTCACCACCGAGTTCCTGCCGCCCGACCGGCCGCTGACCGCCGCCATGCTCCGCGCGCTGCCCGCCGGCCTGTTACTCGTCCTGCTCACCCGCCGCCTGCCGAGCGGCAGTTGGTGGTGGCGCTCGCTCGTGCTCGGCTCCCTCAACATCGGCGTCTTCCTCGCGCTGCTGTTCGTCGCCGCCTACCGGCTGCCCGGCGGACTCGCCGCCACCGTCGGCTCCGTCCAGCCGCTGCTGGTCGCCGGACTCTCCGCCCTCCTCCTCGGCGAACGCCTCACCGCCCGCACGGTGGCCGCCGCCGTCGGCGGCATCGCCGGCGTCACCCTCATGGTGCTGCGCGCCGAGGCCCGGCCGGACGCCGTCGGCATCGCCGCCGCCCTCGGCGGCGCCGCCGTGATGGCCTCCGGCGTGGTGCTCAGCAAGCGCTGGGCCCCGCCCGCAGGACTGCTCGCCGTCACCGGCTGGCAGCTCGTCGCCGGCGGACTGCTGCTCCTGCCCGTCGCCCTGCTCGCCGAGGGCCCGCCGCCCGCCGACCTCACCGCCCGCAACCTCGGCGGGTACGCCTACCTCGGGATCATCGGCGCCGCCGTGGCCTACACCCTGTGGTTCCGCGGCATCAGCGCCCTCTCCCCCACCCAGGTCACCTTCCTCGGACTGCTGAGCCCGCTGGTCGCCACCGCCCTCGGATGGCTGGTGCTCGGCCAGGGACTCACCGCCCTGCAACTGCTCGGCGCCCTGCTCGCGATCGGCTCGGTCGTCCTCGCCCAACTGCGCCACCGGCCCGCCGCCCCACCGGCCGCACCGGCCGCCGCGCCGACCGCAGAACAGGCCGTCCGACCCGCCGAGTTCACCGGCAGCCGCACCGACGACTGACCGTCCCCGGCTTCGGCTGTGCCCTGGACGGCTACCATCCCGCGAAGAAGATCACCTAGGGCCACCAGGAGGCCCCGTGGCTCCCCCGCCGCTCACCGGCCGGCTCGTCCGCCTGCGCGAACTCCGCGAGGAGGACCTCGACCGACTCGTCACCCGGTGGAACGACCCGGCCACCGCCGTCCGCCAGGTCACCGGCCCGGTCCACCCCCAGTCCACCCCCGGCCCGGCGCCGAGATCGCCGCCATGTTCCGCTCGTGGAGCCAGAACACCGGCTGCAACGTCGGCCTCACCGTCGTCACCCTCGACGGCGACGAGACCGTCGGCCACGTCACGCTCTACGGCGCCGACCCCGAGGACCGCTGCGCCACCCCCGCCGTCATCGTCGGCGCACCCCACCAGGGCCGCGGCCTCGGCACCGACGCCGTCCGCACCCTGCTCGACTACGGCTTCGCCGAACTCGGCCTGCACCGCATCGAACTGACCGTCCTCGGCGAGGACCTGCCCGCCCTCGCCGCCTCCCGCAAGGCCGGTTTCACCGAGGAGGGCTGCCGCCGCGAGGCCGCCTTCCGCCACGGCCGCCGGCAGGACCACGTCCAGACGGGCGTCCTCGCCCGCGAGCACCTCGCCACCGAACGGACCGCCGCAGCCGGGTGACGGGGGCGACCCCGCCGCACCGGCCCGCCGCCCACCCGCCCCGGGGAATCCGCGTGAAGCCGCCGGACGCCCTCGCTACGGTGGGAAGCATGATCGACAATGCTGCCGAAACCCTTGCCTGGGAGCTCATCGGCTGGGACGCCGAGGACGTCGCGGCCCACGTCACCGACGACCTCACGCGGGACGAGATCCTGAGCGTCCGGGACTTCTTCCCCGGCCGTGAGGACGACCTGCTGGCGACCGCCGTGTACGTGGTGCCGCCCGAGCTGTACGAGGCGATGCGGGCAGCCGTCCCCCGCCTCGAGTTCCGAGCGGGGCTGGAGTACCAGCTCGGCGGCCACCTCGAGGCGTAGCCGGCCCGCGGGCGCGGTTCAGCCGCGGCGGAGGTGCTCGGCGAGGGCGTCGAGGGTGCGCCGCCAGGCGTCGGCGGCGGACTTCTCGTCGTAGGTGTCGGGGCGTTCGTCGTTGAAGAAGCCGTGGCCCACGCCCTGGTAGGTGACCTGTTCGTGGCGGACGCCGGCCGCGTGCAGGTGCTCGCCGACGCGGTGCCACTCGTCGAGGGACATCACGAAGTCGTCGGCGCCGAAGAAGCCCAGCAGGAAGCCGGTGTTCTTCGCGATCGCGGCACTGTCGGCAACCGGGGGCCGGGGCTCGGCCAGCGGGATGCCGCCGTCGAGCAGCCAGCCGCCGTAGTAGCTGACGACCAGGTCGAACGGCAGCGCCGTGGCGCCGAGGACGGCGATGTGCCCGCCCAGGCTGAAGCCGAGCATCGCGGTGCCGCCCTGCCCGCCGAACTCCCGGACGGTGGACCGGGCGGCCGTCAGGTCGGCGAGCACCTCGTCCCGGCGCAGTGCGGTCATCAGCCGGCGGCCCTCGGCGCGGCCCGCCTCGTCGTGGCCGAAGCCGGCGCGCCGGGCGTTGCGCCAGTAGAAGTCGGGTGCCAGGACGGCGTACCCGGCCGCGGCGAGCCGTTCGCAGACCGCCTTCAGGTGGCCGGTGACGCCGAAGAACTCCCCGGCCACCACCACCGATCCGTGGGCCGGCCGTTCGTCCGGCAGGACGAGCAGCCCCTCCGGGCCACCGCCCTCGCCCTCGCCGAGCGGGATCCACCGTGCTGTCGTCGTGCTGTCCGCCATCGCTCCCCCTTCGTGGTCGATCGGAGTCTAACCCGTACCGCGGAGCAGAATTGACGGATGATCAGTCGAAGGGCGCGGGCCTCAGGCCGGGGTGTGGCGGACGGTGCACAGGCCCCAGATGACGACGGTGCAGGCGGCGATCACGACGAGCGACCAGAGCGGGTAGTACGGGATCGACAGGAAGTTGGCGACGATCACCAGACAGGCGACGGCCACCCCGGCGATCCGGGCCCACAGGGCGAGCCGGAAGAGGGCCAGGCCGATCAGGATTGCCAGCACCCCCAGGACGAGGTGGATCCAGCCCCAGCTCGTCAGCGTGAACCGGAAGGTGTACTTCGGGACGATCACGAACACCGGGTCGCCGGCCAGCGCCATGACGGCGCGCAGCAGGTTGAGCACACCGGAGACGAGCAGCAGGACGGCGGCGACGGCCACCACGCCGCTCGCCGCGCTGTCGGTGCCGCGTCGGCCGTTCACTGCTTCTGCCATGGGTGCGCCTCGATTCCGTACCGGTCGGTCTCCTCGACGACCGGACCGTGTCGATCCTCGCCCCGATCCCTGCCCGCCGCAGCGCCCGGACGTGCGGCGACACGCCGGTACTCACCCCTCCGGCGGGGTGTGCGTGGCAGCCGGGGCGGCGCGGGCCGAGGATGAGGGCAAAGTCTGTCCGCAGGAGATCGGAGCCGGTGATGGCGAGCCTGACCGTGTGGCGTTTTCCCACCCCGGAGGGGGCGCAGGACGCCCTGGAGGTCCTGAAGGACCTGCAGCACCAGGGGTTGATCGTCGTCCAGGACGGTGCGGTGGTGAGCTGGCCCGAGGACAAGAAGAAGCCCAGGACGAAGCAGCTGAGCAACCTGACCGGGCTGGGCGCGATCGGCGGCACCTTCTGGGGCCTGCTGCTCGGCATGATCTTCTTCGTGCCGCTCCTCGGCATGGCGGTGGGCGCCGCGACCGGCGCCGTCTCCGGTCACTTCACGCACGTCGGGATCGACGACGAGTTCATCCAGGAGGTGCGCGACAAGGTGACCCCCGGCACCTCGGCGCTGTTCCTGCTCACCTCGCACGCCGTGCTGGACAAGGTGGCCCCCGCCTTCCAGGGGCAGCACGCGGAGCTCATCCAGACCAACCTGTCCGACGAGCAGGAGAAGGTGCTGCGGGAGACCTTCGCCGAGGACGAGTGACTCCCCCGCACGATCAGCCGGCCGCACCGTCCGGGTCCTTGGAACGGGCGGTGAGCGCGGTCAGGGCGTCGGCGTGGGCGGCTCCGGATTCGGCGGCGATCTCGGCGAGGGTCTGCTCCGGCCGGATCGTGGCGAACCTGACGGGGCCGCCCGCCGTGCTGAAGCCGTGCACGGCGGGCCTGGCCAGGCTGTTGTAGGCCCACGGGGCGGAGGTGTAGTAGCCGCCGGTGTCGTGCAGCACGACCAGGTCGCCCGGCTCGATGCGGGGCAGGGCCCGGCCACGGGCCACCACGTCGCCGGAGAAGCAGCAGGGCCCGGCGACGTCCTGGATCTCCTCGGGGCCCTCGCGCCGGGTGCCGTCCGGCCGGTGCACACCCACCCGGAGCGGCCAGGCCTCGGGCATGAACACCGTCCGGGTGGCGAGGTGGGCGCCGGCGTGGGTGAGCGCGATGCGGCGGCCGCCGACCTCCTTGGTGTACTCGACGCGGGCTGCGGTGAAGCCGTTCTTCGCGACCACCGACCGGCCGAACTCGGTGACCAGCGCGTAGCCGCCGGCGAACAGGGCGGGGACGGCGGCCCGCAGGTGGGCCGCGTACGCGGCGAACGTCGGCCGCACCTCGTCGTCGTCGAAGTTGACGGGCAGTCCGCCGCCGAGGTCGAGCGAGTCGACCTGCCGGCGGCCGGCCCGGCGGTTGATCTCCTCGGCGAGCTCCCAGGTGGCGCGGACGCCGGACGCGATGAGGTCGAGCGAACAGCCCTGCGAGCCGACGTGGACGTGCAGCCGGCTGAGCCAGGGGTACCGGTCGAAGGCGTCGAGCACCCGGTCGCGGGCGCCCGGGTCGCGCAGCGGCACCCCGAACTTGGACTGCGCGGAGGCCGTGCTCATCGCCCCGATCGTGCCCGTGCCCACCTGCGGGTTGACCCGCAGCCCGAGCACGGAGCCGCTGCGGCCGGGGGCCGGCAGGGCGGCGATCCGTTCCAGTTCCTGGAGGTTGTCGGCGTTGACGGCGATGCCGAGGTCCACGGCCCGGGCGAGCTCGGCCGCGGTCTTGGCCGGGGAGTCCAGCACGATCCGGTCGGCCGGGACGCCGGCCGCGCGGGCGAGCGCGAGTTCGCCGGGGCTGGCCACCTCGCAGCCCATGCCGGCGTCGGCGACCAGCCGCAGCACGGGCACCAGGGCGGCCGCCTTGGCCGCGAAGGTGTGCAGCACCGGCACGTCCGGGCCGAAGGCGGCGTGCAGGCCGGTGACCGTCCGGCGCACCCCGTCGACGTCCAGGAAGCCCGCCGCGGCGTGCCGGGCGCCGACCAGGCCGGCGGTGGCCGCCGCCCGGACGACGCGGTCGCGCCTGCCGGCGTCGATCCACTGCCGCCGGTCGTGCTCGGGTGCGCTCTCCACCGTGCCGTGCTCCTCGCCCTCGCCGCCTCGCGGGCCCGCCGCCGCCCTGTGGCACGCGGCTCCGTCACCTCCAGCATCGGGACACCGCGGCCGTTCGGCATGGATCTGCCGGGAAACGTCACCCGGGTCGCCCGGCCCGCACCCTCCCGGCAGGGCCGGTGCGGGGCCGGGGCCCGTGGTCAGGGGCGGACGTACGGCCTGGTCATGATCTCCATGTTGTGGCCGTCCGGGTCCTCGAAGTAGGCGCCGCGGCCGCCGAACCAGTCGTTGGTCCGACCGGGCGCGGTGTGGCCGGGATCGGCGTAGTAGGTCACCGCGGCGGCCTCCAGGCGGTCGATCATGGCCTGGAAGTCCTCGTCGGGGACGAGGAACGCGTAGTGCTGGGACTGGATCGGCTCGTCGCGCTTCTCGTAGTAGTCGAGGGTGACGCCGTTGCCGAGGTCGACCGGCAGGAAGGGCCCGAACGGGGCGCCGACCTCCAGGCCGAGGATGCCGGCGAGGAACGCGGCGGACACCCGCCGGTCCCGGGCGTACACGGCGGTGTGGTTGAGCTGGACGGTGATGACGGAAGACATGGCTGGTCCTTCTCTCCGGTCGTGGAACGCGGCGCACGGCGATGTGCTCGCAGCGGTGCGCTCGCAGGGGCACTGCGACGACGTGGAGAGAACGGCGGGGCCCTGCCCCGCCTCGTGCTCAAGCCGAGGCCGGGTGCCCGTTCCGTGTGTGGCCCATGGCCGACCCGGCAGTCACCCGACCGACCCTAGCGGCCGCCCGCCGACCGGGCAACGCCCTTTCGGCGGTGGGCGGACGGTCCGCGTTTCACCCCGCGACCCACCGCCCGCACTCCGTAGACTCCGGACATGACCGGTGCGTCGGACGGAGCGTTGAAGGGCAGGGTCGCCCTGGTCGCGGGGGCGACCCGGGGCGCGGGGCGCGGCATCGCGGTGGAACTCGGTGCGGCGGGCGCCACGGTGTACGTGACCGGCCGCAGCACCCGCGCGCAGCGGTCCGAGTACGACCGCCCCGAGACCGTCGAGGACACCGCCGACCTGGTGACCGCGGCGGGCGGGCACGGCATCGCCGTCCCCACCGACCACCTGGTGCCCGCTCAGGTCCGCAGCCTGGTGGACCGCATCGACGCCGAACAGGGCCGGCTCGACGTCCTGGTGAACGACATCTGGGGCGGCGAGAACCTCTTCCAGTGGGACACCCCGGTGTGGGAGCACGACCTGGACAACGGGCTGCGCCTGCTGCGCCTCGCGGTGGAGACCCATGCGATCACCAGCCACCACGCGCTGCCCCTGCTGCTGCGTCACCCCGGCGGCCTCGTCGTCGAAGTGACCGACGGCACCGCCGAGTACAACCGCGACACCTACCGGGTCTCGTTCTTCTACGACCTCGCCAAGACCTCGGTGCTGCGGATGGGCTTCGCGCTCGGCGAGGAGCTCGGGCCGCGCGGCGCGACCGCGGTCGCGCTGACGCCGGGCTGGATGCGCTCGGAGATCATGCTCGGCCACTTCGGGGTGACGGAGGAGAACTGGCGCGACGCCCTCCGGGTCGAGCCGCACTTCTGCATCTCGGAGACCCCGTTCTTCGTCGGCCGGGCCGTCGCCGCGCTGGCCGCCGACCCTGAGGTGGGCCGCTGGAACGGCCGGTCCCTGTCCAGCGGCGGCCTCGCCCGGGTCTACGGCTTCACCGACCGCGACGGCAGCCGGCCCGACGCCTGGCGGTACATGGTGGAGGTCCAGGACCCGGGCCGCCCCGCCGACGCCACCGGATACCGCTGAGCCTCCCGTACGCCGCCCGGTGACCGGTGGCGTCACCCGGCCACGGAGTCTGGCCGGGCCGGGCGGCGGTGTCAAAGGACAGCCGTGGGCCGGGACTTGGACTTTTGTCGCTGGTGGGTCGGGTTTCGGGGAGCTCTGCGGACGGCTGCGGCGCGACCCTTGACACCCTTGTCGGCACGCTGCCACGGTGTGCTCGAAGCTGCTTTCAAGTGAGCCCTAATGAGCATCTTCGAGCATGAGTGCGCTCGGCGGCGCCGTGGGTGGGCCCCGGCGCCGACCCCCACCGATCCCCCCACCACCGTGCACCGCCACGGAAGGAGCCTCCGTGCCCACACCCCTGCGCAGCATCCTCACGGCCGGGCTGGCCGCTGCCGCCCTGGCACTGGCCGTCGCCGGCGCACCGACGGCCGCGGCCGACCCCGCCGCCGCACAGCCCGCCGGAACCACCTACAGCGTCTCGGTCGGCGCACCGGCGACGTACGGCCACCCCACCGACACCCCGGCGGCGCCGTACGTCGACAAGGACGGCACCTTCTGGTTCCAGCAGTCCGCCGCGCTGTATGGCGCGAACGACCCGCGCTACTGGGACTTCTTCACCGGCACCGACTTCGACACCGCCACCCGCTCGTCCACCGTCAGCAACGCCGTGAACCCGGCCAACTCCGACGACCGGAACGACGACACCACCTGGCGGTGCGACAACAGCCCGACGGGCCGGACGGCGACGGCCGCGGCCGGCTCCGGCAGCTACGCGCACAAGAACTACTGCGACCTCGCGGGCGTCTGGGTCGACCCGGACACCGGCGACTGGTACGGGCTGGTGCACAACGAGTTCACCCCGCAACCGTTCGGCGACGGCCTGCACTTCGACGCCATCGACTACGCCGTCTCCACCGACCAGGGGAGGACCTGGACGATCCGGGACCACGTCATCACCTCGCCGTACAGCACCGCCCGCGGCGACACCACGGCCTTCCCCCACCAGACGTACTCCTACGGCGACGGCGACCAGCGGCTGTTCGTCGACACCGCCTCCGGGTACTTCTACGTCTTCTACGGCTCGCGCGTGGTCGACAAGTCCGGTGGCTGGAAGGCCTTCTACGAGCACGCGGCGCGCGCCCCGCTCTCCGCCAAGATGGCGCCCGGCAGTTGGCAGAAGTGGTACGACGGCGCCTGGTCGCAGCCCGGGGTGGGCGGCCGGGAGAGCAACATGGTGCCCGTCGGCCCGTCCGGCACCACCGGGTACACCCCGGTGACGGGCGAGTACGACCCGGCGAACACCGGCACCGCGGCCCAGCAGATCGCCGCCGGGACGATGCCCGCGACCTCGCCGCTGTTCGTCATGGACGTCACCTGGAACGCCCACCTCGGCCTCTACATCGGCGAACCGCAGGCCGTCGACCAGAGCGGCAACGCACCGCAGCAGTTCTACGCCACCGCCGACCTCGCCACCCAGAAGTGGTTCCTGCTCGGCGACACCGGCAGCTACCGCACCGCGTCCTGGTACCGCTGGTTCCTCGACGGCGCCAACCGCACCAGTTCCACGATCACCGGCCGGACCTTCCGCTCGTACTGCGCGTTCGGCTGCTCCGGAGGGGCCTCCGGCCAGTACGTGGACGTCACCGTCGGCGCCTCGGCCGCCGCCGCGCCGCCCGTCGACCCGTCCAGGTCCTACCGGATCGCCGGCGCCAACGGCCGGGTCCTCGCCCAGGTCTCCGGCGGCTCGGCGACCACCTCGCTGGCCTCCGCCACCGGCTCCGCCCTGGAGTCGTGGACCTTCGCCGCCAACGGCGACGGCTCCTACCGGATCGCCAACGGCTCCACCGGCCGGCTGCTCGGCGTGGACTCCGGCGCCGTCGCCGGCCGGGCCTGGGGCGCGCTGCCCACCGCCACCGCGGCCCCCGCGAACGGGCCCACCGTCGGCCAGCAGTGGTGGGTGATCCCGGGCACCACCGCCTCCGGCACGGCCACCGGCACCGTCAAGCTGGTCAACCGCTACAGCGGCCTCGTCCTCGGCCTGACCCCGGCGGCCGGCCGGCTCGCCGAGACCACGCCCGTCCGCAGCTGGACGGACACCGGCGGCAGCGGCGTCGGCGGCGGGCGCAGCGCGGACGAGCAGGCACTGACGCTGACGGCCGTCGGCGCGGCGGCCGAGACCGTCACCGTCACCGACCCGGGCGACCAGTCCACCAAGGTGAACACCGCGGTCTCCCTGCAGCTCGCCGGCAGCGACTCCGCGAACAAGACGCTCGCCTTCTCGGCGACCGGCCTGCCCGCCGGTCTGACGATCGGCGCGGGCGGTCTGATCACCGGGACGCCCACGGCCACCGGATCGTCGACGGTGACGGTCACCGCCTCCTCCGGGACGGCCGCCGGCTCGACCACCTTCACCTGGGCCGTCAACCCGGCGCTCGCGGGCAGCCACACGCTGACCGCCTCCGGCAAGGCGCTCGACGACCCGAACCACTCGACCGCGGCCGGCACCCGGTTGGTGACCTGGGCACCGAACGGCGGCCCGAACCAGACCTGGGTCTTCACCGGACAGGCGGACGGCAGCTACCAGATCACCAACGGCGAGTCGAACCTCTGCATGGACGTCAGCGGCGGCTCGACCGCGGCCGGCGCCCAGGTCATCCAGTGGACCTGCACCGGCGGCAGCAACCAGCGCTGGGTGGTGACCGCCGT
Organism: Kitasatospora sp. NPDC093679; assembly: GCF_040683455.1. Classification (NCBI taxonomy): domain Bacteria; kingdom Bacillati; phylum Actinomycetota; class Actinomycetes; order Kitasatosporales; family Streptomycetaceae; genus Kitasatospora; species Kitasatospora sp. NPDC093679. Next base: position 22,595 of record NZ_JBFBDW010000030.1, on the reverse strand, counting down.
GAGCGGCGGTTACCGGATCAGCTCGCAGAAGAGCGGCCTGCTGCTCACCACCGCCTCCACCGCGGACGGCGCGGCGGTGACCCAGCAGGCGGACACCGGCTCGGCGCTGCAGCGCTGGACGGTCGGCTGACCGGACGGTCCGCAGGGCCCCGCGGGGAGGTCGACCGCGGGCCCTGTCGGTGTCCGCGGCCGAGCACCGCCGTTGCCCGGGGCGATGCGGGCCGTGCGGGCCGTGCGGGCGGCGCGGGCCGGAGCCTGCTGTGAGAGGGTCGAAGACATGGGCGAGTCCTGGGTCTTCGACGACGGCACCGCTCCGGCGACGGTCGAGGCGGCGCTCGACCTGCTGCGCGGTCGGATCGCCGCGGGACGGTTGGAGACCTGGCTGGCCGCCTCCTCCGGCCGGTCGCTGGGCGTCGTCAGCAACGGCGAGCGCGCGATGGTGCTGCTGCTCGATCCCGAGGGCGACCCGGGCGGGCACGCCGTGGATCCGCTGGCCGCCGGCCGCAGCACCGGTTTCGTCCTGACGAACGGTCAGCACGACGAGTACCCCGACACGGAGACCGTGCCGCTCCCGGAGGGCCTGCGGATCGTCGGCCACGTGCTGGCCACCGGTGTCCCGCCGGTCGACGCGGACTGGTCCGACGACCGCTGAACGGCGCAGCGGGCCGCCGGGCGGCTCAGTGGCGGGGGATGCCGAGGGTGGTCAGCAGGTCCTCGTGCAGCTGGAACCAGACGGCGTGGTACGAATCGGTGCTCTCGGTGACGGCGCCCTGCTCGCCCGCGTGGGCGCGGCCGAGCGCGCCGGCCAGCCGCTCCCGGTAGCGGGCGAAGCGGTGCAGGACGGCCGACAGCTCGGCGCAGACCTCGGCGGCCCGGCGGTCGAGGTCGGTCAGCCGGGTCAGCACGAGGGTGTCGTAGGTGGTGTCGGCGTGGTCGTTGAGGGCCATCGCGCCGTCGACCGGGCGGGTCTGCCAGGCCGTGCAGAGGTCGAGGAGTTCCGGGTTGAGGACGAGGAAGCGCTCGTAGGCCTCGGCGACGGGCTTCCGGGACGCGGAGGCCGCGAGTTCGGCGGCGATCCGTTCGACGTCGGCGGCGCGGCCGGCCTCGGTCAGGCCCCAACCGCCGAAGGGGCCGGAGATCCGGGTGACCAGCCCGGCCACCGCCAGGTCGATCAGCTCGGACTCCACGTCGGCCTCGGGGAGGCCCGCGGCCTCGGCCGCCCGGGCGAGTTCGGCGAATCCGGTGCAGCGCAGGGTGTGGAGAACCAGCAGGTCGGGGCTGGTGCGGTGGGGCAGCTCGGGCACGCCCGTATGCTACAGCGGTGAGGTGGATCCACCCGCTGTCGGCGGACCTCCGGGAGCCGGCGGACGTCCTCGGCGGCAAGGCGCACGGCCTGGTGGCGCTGCTGCGGCTGGGGCTGCCGGTGCCGCCGGGCTTCGTGATCGGCACCGCGGCCTGCCGGGCCTTCCTGCGGGACGGACGGCTGCCGGACGGCCTGACCGAGGAGCTCGCCGCCGCGGTCACCGCGCTGGAGGCCGCCACCGACCGGCGGTTCGGCGGGCGGCGGTTCGACGGGCGGCGGCCGCTGCTGGTGGCCGTCCGCTCGGGCGCCGCCGTCCCGATGCCCGGCATGATGGCGACCGTGCTCGACGTCGGCCTGACCGGCGGAGCCGCCGAGGCGCTGGTCGCCGAAACGGGTGAACCGGAGTTCGTCCGCGACTCCCGGCTGCGCCTGCTCACCGGGCTCGTCGCCGCCGTCACGGGCCGGCCCGCCGACCCCGCCGACCCCGCGGGCTCCGGGGGCTCCGGGGGCAGCGACGGGGAGCGGCTCGCGGCGGCCGCGGAGGCGGTGCGCCGGCACCTCGGCGAGCCGGTGCTCGACGACGCGCGGGAGCAGTTGGCGCAGTCCGTCGCCGCCGTGTTCCGGTCCTGGGACTCACCGCGGGCACGCACCTACCGCGCGCTGAACGGCATTCCGGACGGGCTCGGCACCGCCGTCACCGTGCAGGCGATGGTGTTCGGCAACCGCGGGCGGCACAGCGGCACCGGGGTGGCGTTCAGCCGGGACCCGGCCACCGGTGAACCGGTGCCCCGCGGCGACGTCCTGTTCGGCCGTCAGGGCGAGGACGTCGTCTCCGGCGGCGCCGCCGTCCGCCCGCTCGCCGACCTCGCCGCGCAGGAGCCGCGGGTCATGGCCGGCCTGCTGGAGGCGCTGGAGCTCGGAGAGCGGCACTGCCGCGACGCCTGCTACCTGGAGTTCACCTTCGAGGCCGGCCGGTTGTGGCTGCTGCAGCTGCGAGCCGGCCGGTTCGCCGGCGCGGCCGGCGCGAGGGTGGCGGTCGACCTCGCCGACCGCGGGGTGATCTCCCGGGACGAGGCGCTGCGCCGGGTCTCCCCCGGCCGACTGCGGGACGCCGCCACCCCGCGGATCGCGCTCGCCGACGACACGGACCTCCTCGTCCGCGGTCTCGGTGCCTCGCCGGGGGTGGCAGGTGGCCGGGTGGCGCTGACGGCCGACGCTGCCGTCCGGATGGCTGCGGACGGGCCGGTCGTACTGGTGCGGCCGCAGACCTCTCCGCTGGACCTGCACGGCCTGGCCGCCGCCGCGGGCGTGCTGACCGCGCTCGGCGGGCCGGCGAGCCACGCGGCGGTCGTCGCCCGGGCGATGGGCCGGCCGGCGGTGGTCGGCGCGGCGGGCCTGGCGGTGGACGTCGCGGGCGGCACTCTGCGGGTCGGCGCCCGGACGGTGCCGGAGGGCACGGTCGTCACCCTCGACGGCGGCCTGGGCCTGGCCGTCCTCGGCTCGCCGCCGGTCGCGGCGGCCGCGGACGACCCGTACCTGCGCCGCTTCCTCGCCTGGGCCGACGAGGCCGCCGCCGGATCCTGAGGGCCCGGGCCGCGGACGGACCGGGCCCGGCCGCTGCTGCGGCCGGGCCCGGGGGCAAGGAGACGCCTTCGACGGAGGTCGACTCAGGAGCCCCATGAGGCATCCGTACGCCTATGGGCCGGTCGGGCGCCGGTCAGGGGCCGGTCTGGATCGCGGTGTCGTCGACCACGAAGCTCGTCTGCAGCGAGGAGTCCTCGACGCCGTTGAACTTCACGGTGACCGACTGGCCCGCGTACGGGGACAGGTCGACCGTCTTCTGGCCGTACCCGGTGTTCTTGTTGAGGTTGGACCAGGTGGCCACCGTGGTGCCGTTGACCGTGACGGTCAGCTTGTCGTAGGCGGTGGTGGTGCTGGTCTCCGCCGTGTCGATGTGCAGCCAGTAGCTGAGCGTGGCCTTGCAGCCGGCCGGGATGCTGACGGTCTGTGCGGCGCTGTCCGTGTGGGAGGAGCCGTAGCCGTTCAGCCAGGCCTTCCAGGAGCCGGAGTGGGCGGCCTGGGAGGCGCTGTTGTCGACGACGCCGCCGGTGGTCGTCCAGGGGGCGGCGGTGCCGGTCTCGAAGCCGGCGTTGCCGAGCAGCTGGGCCGGGACGCAGCTGATGCTGCCGGAGACCGTCCAGGTGAAGGCGGTGGAGCCGGTCTTGTTGGCGGCGTCCTTGGCGGTGACGGTCACGTTGTAGGTGCCGGCCGCGGTGGCGGTGCCGGTGATCCTGCCGGAGCTGCTGATCGACAGACCGGTCGGCAGGCCGGTGGCGCTGAAGGTGAGCGGGGCGGTGCCGCCGGAGGCCGCGATCTGCAGGTCGGCGGTGCCGTTCAGCGCGGTGGTCTGGTTGCCGGGGTTGGTCACCGTGACGGTGCCGCTGCCGGCGGGCTTGGTGAGCAGGCAGCCCGCGACGTTGAGGTCGATGGCCCGCCCGGCGCCGAGGCAGGTGGTGAACCAGTAGGTCTCTTCGCCGTAGCTCTGGCCCTTGGTGGCGGTGGTGGTGCCGTCGGCGGCCACCTCGCACGGGTTGTTGAGGGTGCACATCGCGCCGTCGTCGTTGCCGGTGTTGTTGATGCCGACGACCTTCTTGGAGGCGGCGTCGACGATCGGCGAACCGGAGGTGCCGTGCGTGGTGTTGCAGCCGGCGCTGTAGCGGAGCGAGTCGTGCCAGGTCCACTCGTCCTCGCGCAGGGTCGGGACGAACCCGTTGATGGAGCAGTTCCAGGTCTGCTTCCAGTACGAGGACGGGATGAACATCGCCGAGCCGTCGACCGGGTGGGTGTCGCTGATGGTCAGCGCGGTGACGCCGTACTTGCTGAGGATCGACGAGAAGGTGTCGGTCAGCTGGTACAGCGCCACGTCGGTGCCGGTCATGGTGGCGTACAGCACCTTGTCGGCCGAGACGGTGCCGAGCGAGGAGCCGGAGGGGCTGAGCAGGGTGCCGCTGCGGCTGGCGGTCTGGTTCTGGATCACCACGCCCGAGGCGGGCATGGTCGGCAGGCAGTGGCCGTTGGTGAGCATCATCGCCCGGTCGGTGTCGACCGATGCGGGGTACCGGACGAGCGAGGCGGAACAGTTGCTCAGCGCGATGGTGGCCGTCAGATCGCCCGCCTGGACGGCGTGCGCGGGCACGGCCGCCGCGGTCACCGTGCCTGCGGCGATCGCGACCGCGCCCATTCCGGCGGCGAGTCCCTTGAACATGGGGTCTCCTTGTGGGGGATGTGCCGACGCGCGACCGGTTGCGCACGCGGGCCGCACGAAACTGCCATGGCCGCTTCAAGAGGGTCAACCACCCCGGCGGAAAAGGCCGTTCACCGACGGCACCCGGCCGCGCCCGAACCGCGCGAAGTGGCCACGGCCAAATCCGGACGACTCCCGCCCAGCCCCCGCAAGCGGGCGCCTCCCGCCGCGGCGCGCACCGGCGGGCCGGTGCCGGCCCACCGGACTTCGCCCTGCTCCGCACGGGCGGCCGGTCGCGCAGAGGTCCAGACCCTGCCGTGCGCGACAAGATTGACCGGAAATCGATCACGCGGTCGGAACCTGCCGACCTCCGCCCGGCGGCACGGAGCACGGCCCGACCGATGAAAGGATCGGGGCATGGTCGAACGAGTCATTGCAGCCTGCGACGGTGCCGCCAAGGGCAATCCCGGCCCGGCCGGATGGGCCTGGGTCCTGGCGGACGCCGCGGGTGCCCCGCAGCGCTGGCAGTCCGGTGCGCTGGGCCGGAGCACCAACAACATCGGCGAACTCACCGCGCTGGAGCGGCTGCTGGCCGCCACGGACCCGGCGGTGCCGCTGGAGGTGCGACTGGACAGCACCTACACCCGGGACGCGGTCACCAAGTGGCTGCCGGGCTGGAAGCGGAACGGCTGGCGGACGGCCTCGGGCTCGCCGGTCGCCAACCAGGAGCTGATCCAGCGGATCGACGCGCTGCTGGCGGACCGCGAGGTCTCCTTCGTCCACGTCGCCGCGCACCGGGTCGACGGCGACCCGCTCAACGCGATCGCCGACAAGGCGGCCAGCGACGCCGCCCGCACCCAGCAGGGCGGCGACGGCAGCGCCGAGGACCTGCCGGTGCCCGACCCGGTCGCCGAACGGCCGGCCCGCCCGGCCCGCCGCCCCCGCACCTCCCGCCCGGCCTCCGACGCCTCCGGTGCGGCCGCGTCGTCCGGCGGGGCCCGGCGGACCCTCGCCGCCCGCTTCCCCGGCACCTGCCCGTGCGGGCGCGGGTACGGCAAGGGCGAGCGGATCACCCGGGTCGGCGAGAGCTGGGGGCACCCGGACTGCGTGTGACGGCCGCCGGCCCCGGCGTGTACGGCGTCCGGGGCCCCGGCCCCGGGCGCGGCGTAGCATCGGGAGCATCGGGAGCATCGGGACCAGCAGGGGCGGAGAGTCCGATGAGCAGCAATCCCGCACAGCACCGGCCGGCCGACGTGACGGACCCGGAGTGGTCCGCCCTCGATGCCTCGCCTCCCCACCACCGCGAGTCCGCCGCGCGCCGGCAGGACGCGGCCCAGTACGGCGGCGACGACGACCTGATGGGTCCGTCGTCCGCCGTGTACCCGCATCCGCCGACCAAGGACGACGAGCCGGACTGAGCGGCACCGCAGCGCCCCGCCCCGTCCGGTCGGGGGCGCGCCGGGGCGCGCCCGGACGGCGGGGAAACCGCAGGCGGGTGGCCCGGTGCGGCCCGGCCGCAGGGCGTCACCGATCATGGATGCGTTCCTGTGCGGTGGGTGGAGAGGTGTCCGGGTGTATTCGTGGCGGCGGTGTCTCGTCGAGGCCGGGGTGACCGGAGCGGCCGGAGTGAGCGGTTCCGGAGCGGACGGTGCTGCGCTGGCCCGGGACTACGGGGAGGCCGCCCGGTTCCTGCGCCGTCGCGAGCCCGCGCTGTTCGCCGCGGTGCGGCTGCTCGGTGTCGCGGCGTACCAGCCGCACGCCGTCGCCGGCTACGCGTTCGCCTGCTACACCGACGACCTGTGCGACCAGGGGGCGCCGCAGGTCCGGGCCGAGCGGTTCGCGCACTGGCGGGACCAGGTCGGTGCGGCGCTGGCCGGTGAGGAGTGCGGACAGCCGCTGGCGCGGGCCTTCGCGCACTCGGTGCGGCTGCGCGGGCTGCCCCGGCACTGGATCGAGGACTACCTCGCCGGTGCGCGGGCCGACCTGGACTTCACCGGTTTCGCGACCGAGGCCGACTACCAGGCGTACGTCGACCGGCTGTCCTGGCCGTTCACCATGCTGACCGCCGGGCTGGTGCACGTCGGCGGCGGGGACGAGCGGTACGCCGCGGCCGGCCGGGCGCTCGCCGACGCGTGGCAGCGGCTGGACTTCCTGATCGACCTGGCCGAGGACCTGCGCGGGGGCCGACTGTACCTGCCCGAGCAGAGCCTCGCTGACCACCGGGTGACCCGGGAGGACCTGGCGGCCGGGCGCCGCACGGACGGCGTCGAGCACCTGGTGGCGGACCTCGCGGACCTGGCCGGGAAGGCGCTGCTGCAGGCGGACGCGATCCTGGAGGTGCCCGCGGAGTACCGGCCGCTGAGCCGGATGGCGCTGCGGCTGGCCCGCCGGCGGCTGGCGGCGGTCCGCCGGGCCGGCTCGGGCGTCGCCGAGGGTCCCGTCCGCGACTCCGCCACGGGCCTGCTGGCCCTGCTGGGCGCGGCCCGCCGCCCGGACGCCCGCGAGCTGGAGCACGACCGCCTGGCCCGCTGAGCCCGCTCCCGGCCCTGCGGGCGGACCGGGCGGGACCGAGCCGCGCGGGAACGGCCACGTCGGCCCCTCCGCGCGCGGCCCGCCGCGTCGAGCCCCTGCCCCCGCCCGCGCCGCGTCAGCGGCGGCGCAGCGGAACGGCCTTGACCAGGGCGTTCAGGACGTGGTCCGCGGTGTCCCGCGGCGGGTCCTCCATCAGGTGGGTGAGCAGCCGGGCGAGCGAGGCCAGCAGGCCGGGCCGGGACATGACCTGCCCGTTGAGGATCGGCCGGTAGCCGAAGCGGCTGAACACCAGGTCGCCGGCGGTGTTGCCGAGCCGGTAGTACCGGCCCCAGCGGCGCCGGATCTCGGCGGGGTAGCGCTGCAGTGCCTGGTCGCGGCGGGGCCCGACGGGTCGGGTGAGCGCGAGGACGACGGCCTCGGCGGCGACCTCGGCGGCCTCCATGGCCTGGGCGATGCCCTCGCCGCTCCAGGGGCTGATCATCCCGGCGCTGTCGCCGACCAGCAGCAGGCCGCGGCTGTACTGGGGGTGGCGGTTGAAGCCCATCGGCAGGGCGGCGCTGCGCAGCGGCGAGTCGGCGTTCTGCTCGTTGAGGCCCCAGTGGCGGGGCAGCCGGGCGAGCCACTGGTCGAGGGTGGCGCGGAGGTCGATGGTGCCGTGGTCGCGGTGCGGGAGCGCACCGAGGCCGACGTTGACCCGTCCGTCGCCGAGCGGGAAGATCCAGCCGTAGCCGGGCAGGTCGCGGCCGGTGCGGGCGCAGCGCAGGTCGGCCCAGAGCTCCAGGTACTCGTCCTTGGAGAGTTCGGGGCTGCGGTAGTAGCGGCGGGCGGCGGTGGCGAGGGCGCGCCGGGGGTCGCGCTCCAGGCCCATGGCGATGGCGGTGCGGGCGGAGGCGCCCTCGGCGGCGACGACCAGTAGTGCGCGGTAGGTGACGGGTCTGCCGTCCGGTCCGGTGGCGGTGACGCCGGTGATCCGTCCGGCGCGGTCGGTGACCGGGCCGGTGGCCTTGACGCCGAGCCGGAGCCGGGCGCCGGAGGCCTCGGCGTGCCGGGCGAGGATGTCGTCGAAGTCGTGGCGGCTGCGGGTGAGGCCGAAGTCGGGGTAGCGGCCGAGGTCGGGCCAGTCGATGGTGACCTGGCGGCCTGCGCAGACCCAGCGCATGCCGCGGGAGCGCATCCAGCCGGGGCCGTCGATGTCGACGCCCATCCGCAGGAGCTGGTGGACGCCGCGGGGGGTCAGGCCGTCGCCGCAGACCTTGTCGCGCGGGAAGCGGCTCTTCTCCAGCAGCAGGACGTCGACGCCGGCGCGGGCGAGGTGGACGGCGGTGGACGCGCCGGCGGGGCCGGCGCCCACCACGATGACCTGGGCCTCCTCGCCCTCGGGCGGTTCGTGGGCGTCGGGGGTGTCGGGCGACGTCCGGGGCTCGGGGGCCCCGGCGGCGGTCGCGGGGTCGGGGTTCTGCGGTGTCTCGGGGTCCTGCGGTGTCGGCGGGTTCTGCGCCGGTGGCCTCACGGTCTCCTCCTGAGTGCGCCTGTGCACCGTGCGAATGCCTGATCCCTACCCACCGGGGGCGCCGCGCCGTCGGCTGTGATCCTCACCACACGATCGTGGCACGGCGGCGGGGGTGCGGGGCGGCAGGCGCGGCCGGTCGACGGCGGGCCGCGCCCCGGCGGCGGCACCCGTCCGCGGGCCGGACGGGTGGCCCGCGCGCCGCCCGCGGAGGCCGGGCGCGCGCCACGCCGACCCGGGTGGACCTCCGCGACCCAGGACGTCTACATTCTCGTAGACGTGCGGGCGGTGGCCGCCCGCAGGGTCGAGATCCGGGAAGGGTCCCACGTGAGCGTGATCACCGTCGGTCAAGCCGTCGTCCTCGGCGTGGTGGAGGGAGTGACGGAGTTCCTGCCGATCTCCTCCACCGGCCACCTGAAGATCACCGAGGGCCTGATGGGCATCCCGGTCGACGACACGTCGGTGGTCGGCTTCACCGCCGTCATCCAGGTCGGCGCGATCGCGGCCGTGCTGCTCTACTTCCTCAAGGACATCACCCGGATCGTCGGCGCCTGGGGCCGCGGTCTGGTGAACAAGGAGGAGCGGTACCACCACGACTACAAGTTCGCGTGGTGGGTGATCTACGCGACCATCCCGATCGTGGTCGTCGGCCTCGCCGCCAAGCCGCTGATCGAGGGCCCGCTCGCCTCCCTGTGGGTGGTCGCCGGCTCGCTGATCGTCGGCAGCGGCGTCATGTGGGCGGCCGACCAGATGAGCCGCCTCAAGCGCGGCGAGGACGACACCGGCCTCAAGGACGCCATGATCGTCGGCTCCGCCCAGATCCTCGCCCTGCTCTTCCCGGGCTTCTCCCGCTCCGGCGCGACCATGTCGGCCGGTCTGATGCTCGACCTGGAGCGGGTCGCCGCCACCCGGCTCTCCTTCTTCCTCGGCATCCCGGCCCTCACCGGCGCCGGCCTGTACGAGCTCAAGGACGCCCTCGGCGCCGGCGTCGACCCGCTGCCGCTGATCGTCGGCACGGCGGTCTCCTTCGTCGTCGCGTACGCCTCGATCGCCTGGCTGCTGAAGTACGTCGCCAAGCACTCCTTCAACGCCTTCGTGGCCTACCGGATCGTCGTCGGCGTGCTGCTGCTCGGCCTGCTCGGCACCGGCGTCCTGAACGCCTGATCCGCACCGCCGCAACGGGCGGCCGCCCACCATCCGGGCGGCCGCCCGCGCCGTGTCCGCACCGGCTGCGCGCCGCACCGGATCCGGCCCGCAGCGCCTCCGTCCGTCCGCCCGGTCGACACCGTCGACCGCACGCACCCCCGACCGCACCGCGCCCCCGGCCGCGCACACCGCCGCGTAGCCTGGAGACCGGGCCGCCGCCACGGCCCCGGGCGCGGTCCGACGGGGAGAGGGGAACACCGGGAATGTCCGACGCCGCAGCGACGAGGCGCCCGCACGGGCAGCTGGAGTCCGACGTCCTCGCCGTCCTCTGGGAGGCCGACCGGCCGCTCAGTCCGGGCGAGGTCAACGACGCACTCGGCAGCGCCCTCGCCCGCACCACCGTCACCACGATCCTGACCCGGCTCCACGAGAAGGACCTCGTCCACCGCGAGCGGGCCGGTCGCGGCTACGTGTACGCCGCCGCCCAGGACGCCTCCGGCATGGTCGCCTCCCGGATGCACACCGAGCTCAGCAAGGGTGCCGACCGCGACAGCGTGCTGCGGCACTTCGTCTCCGCGCTCGGCCCGGGCGACGAGGCCCTGCTGCGCAGCCTGCTCGCCGACGCCGGCGGCACCCCGGAGCGGGCGTGAACACGCCCGCCCTGGCCGCCCTCCTGCTGCCCTGGCTCGCCGCCCCCGCCGTCCGGGCGCTCGCCGCCCGGCTCACCCCGCGCTGGGCGGCCCTCGCGGTCACCTGCTGCACCGCGCTGCTCGCCGCCGGTACGGCGGTCGGCCTGTCCGTGCTGCTCCTGGCCGGGCTGCTGCACCTGCCGTGGCTGGCCGCCGCCGGACGCCTGCCGCTCGCCTGGCTCGCCGCGACCTCCCCCGCCGCGGTACCGGTGGCCGCGGCCGCGGGCCTGCTGCTCGCCGCCGTCGTGACCGCGGCCGGCCGGGCCCTGGCCGCGCAGCGCGCCCAGCTCGCCGCGGCCCGCCGCGCGGTGGCCGGCCTCGCCGTGGAGGACGGCACCGTCGTGGTGCCGGACGCCTCCGCCGAGGCCTTCGCACTGCCCGGCCGACCGGGGCTGGTCGTCGTGACCTCCGGCATGCTCACCGCCCTGGACGCCCGCGAACGCCACGTCCTGATCGCCCACGAGCGTGCCCACCTGACCGGCCGCCACCACCTCTTCTCCCGCGCCGTCCAGGTCGCGGGCGCGGTACACCCCGCACTGCGCGCACTGCGCGCCCCGCTCGACCTCCACCTGGAGCGCTGGGCCGACGAGGAGGCCGCCCGGGCCGTCGGCGACCGCCCGCTCGCCGCCCGCGCCGTCGCCCGCGGCGCCCTCGCCGCAGCCTCCGGCCGCCGGGCACCGCGCGGGGCCGCCCTCCCCGCCGCCCACACCGGACCGGTCCCGGTCCGCGTCGCCGCGCTGCTGGCCCCCGCCCCGCGGGGCCCCCGGGGCCGCCTCCTCCACCTGGTCGTGGCCGGTCTGCTCGCCGTCGTCGGCACCACCGCCGCCACCGGCCTCGGCTCCGCCTACGACCTCCACGAGTACGTCGAACAGGGCCAGGCCACCACCTCCCCCGCCGCCCCGGCCGACCGGTGACCGGTGACCGACCCGCCGGACGCGGCCGAGCGACTCGCCCGGCGCGTCCGCGACGCCCTCACCGCGGCGGGCCTGCCGGTGGTCGACCCCGGCCCGGACGAGGAGCCCGCCGCGGCGCCCGGGTCCGGGTCGACAGCTGGAACCGGCACTTCTCCGGCCTGGCACCCGAGGTGGTCGTCACCTGGTGGACGAGCCCGCAGCCGCGGGCCGACATGGTCGCCGCGATGATGCGCAACGACCTCGAACATCCGGCGGTCGGGCGCTCCGGCGGGACGCACGCGGCCATGTGCACGGCCCTCCTCGCCGGCCTGACGAGCGCGGGCTCCACCGTCCGGGAACACGACGACGACATGGCCCCCTTCAACGTCCACGTCCTCGCCGGCCCCACGGACGGCTGACCTCCCGGGCCGGGGCCCGGCCCCGGGCCCGACTGCCCGCTACCCGTTCCCCGACCGGTACGGGCGCGCCCGGGCGCGCAGCACCCGGCGGGCCGCCACCCCGGCGGCGAGGTGGCAGGCCAGACCGACCGGGACGGCGGCCAGCGGGACCTTGGTGCCGAGCCACAGGTGGAACCCGAGGCCGCCGGCGACCAGGGCGACCGCCCCGATCCGCAGCGCCCGGTTCGCCCGCAGGGCACCGCCCGTCCGCACGGCGGCCGTCATGCGGACGACGCCGGGTTGACCGCCTGCACGTAGTGGATCCAGGGGCGCAGGTCGCCCGTCCGGACCTCGGTGAAGCCGGCCTGCTCCACCAGCGGCCGCAGCAGGTGGACGGGGTTGTGCTCCATCACCGGCCCGGTGACGGCACCGACCAGGTGGCGGGCGACCCGACCCGTCGGCGGGCGGAAGTCGGCGAGCAGCAGCCGCCCGCCGGGCCGCAGCACGCGGCGCATCTCGGCGACGGCCCGCTCGCGGACGTCCTCGGGCAGGTGGTGGACCGTCAGGCTGCTGGCCACCACGTCGAACTCGCCGTCGCCCGCCGGGAGTTCCTCGGCGATGCCGTCGGTGAAGGTGCAGTGGCGGCGGTCGGCGGCGCTGCGCCGGGCGTGGGCGAGGACCTCGGCGGACGGGTCCACGCCGACCGCGCGGCCTGTCGGGGTGACGGCGTCGGCGAGGCGCAGCGTGAGGTAGCCGGTGCCGCAGCCGACGTCCAGGGCGCGGTCCCCGGGCCGGGCGCCGGACAGCTCGGCGAGGCGGGTGTAGACGCGGCGGCGGCGTCCGCCGAAGAACACCGCGCCGAAGGCCTCGTAGGCGCGGGCGTGGCCGATGGTCTGGCCGGCCGTGCGGGAGTCCGCCGTGCCGTGCAGGAAGCGTGCGAGTTCCATGCCGGAACCTTTCTTAGTGGCGACTAAGCAACTTCAACTTAGTCGCCACTAAGTTATCTGGCAAGGGGCCGATAGGATGCCGGTGTGCCCGCCCCCCAGCCCGCCCAGAAGGCCACCCAGAAGGCCCGGCGCCCGCGCCTGAGCGCGGAGGACCGCCGGGCGTCGATCCTCGACGCCGCCACCGAGGTCTTCTCCGAACTCGGCTACCAGCGCGGCAAGATGTCCGAGGTGGCCCGCCGGGTCGGGGTCAGCGAGCCGGTCGTGTTCCAGAACTTCGGCTCCAAGGCCGCCGTCTTCGCGGCCGTCCTCGACCACGCGGCCGCGCTCATGTCGGACGGACTCCGCTCCTGGGCGGGCCGCTGCCCCACCGTCGGAGCCTGGCTCGCCGAACTCCTCGCCCCCGAGCACCTCGCCCAGGTGCACGCCCGGGGCACCGTCGGCGTGCTCTTCGAGGACGCCATGACCCTCACCAGCGAACCCGAGGTCCTCGACGCGGCCCGCCGCGGCAATCAGACCCTCGCCCGCACCCTCACCGACCTGCTCGAACAGGGCCGCGCCGACGGCAGCCTCCGCCCCGACGTCGACCCCGCCGCCGGCGCCTGGTGGCTGATCTCCCTGCTCTCGTCGCAGCACTTCCGCCAGACCGTCGCCCCCGACCCCGCGCACACCGAAACCGCCCTCAGCGCGCTGACCCTGCGGTTGCTGGTGGGCGACTCCCCCGCCCCCTGACGGATCGCTCGAAGAACCGGGGGTACGGCCGGCCTCCGTACCGGGCCGGCAACGGCGACCGGGCGTTCCCGTCGGGCAGGCGCCTTACCCCCTTGCCGACGCGGTCCGGCGTGACCGCACGGCCGGGCCGGAGGACGCCTCCGCCGCGGTTCGGAACGTCCTAGAAGTGGTGCCAGACCTCGGCCGGGGCGATGTCCCAGGAGGTACCCGCGATCTCTCCGGTGTCGAAGAACAGGGCCCAGCTGACGACGGCGTCGCCGGCGCGCTGCGCGCCCAGTTCGAGCTCGAAGCCTTCGCAGCTCAGGTCGCCCCCGAGGCAGGCCAGGATCCTCACGTCGCGCTCGATCGCGAATGCCTCCATCTCCGCGGAGAGCTCCGACGGGACGCGGCCGATCAGCCGGATGCCCTCATGGGTGACCTGCGGCCCGGTCAGGCCGTCGACGAGCACGCACGTCAGACCCGCGCCTTCGACGAAGTAGCAGGTCACCGCGGGCCACCGGCTCCAGCGGAGCCCCTCCTTGCCGAACGCGACGCGCCACTGGGAGCGGTGCGTCGCCTGCCACGCCCCGATGTCGCGCTGCTCCGCCGTGAAGCCGCACCCCGCCATGACGGCGACGGCATCGGCGCGCTCCATGCCGAAGCTCAGCGGCCCGACGGTCCGGCGGGGGGCGTACCCCCACCGGTCCCGTTCGGAATCGTCCAGCGGTGCCCAAGGGTCGACGTTCACGGCCCGATGATCGCCTACCCGGTGCCGATCGGCACGACCCCTACGGCCCGTCCGCCCCCGCCCGGTGCGGCGGACCCGACGGCCACCACGGGACGCGGCGGGCGAGCAGCGCCCCGAGGGCGAGCCAGCCGGCGGCGAGGAGCCAGCCGCCGAGGACGTCCAGCGGCCAGTGCACGGCGAGGTAGACCCGGCTCAGGCCCACCAGGGCGGCGAGGCCGAGGAGCACGGCGGCCCACCGGCGGCGGGTGGCGGGTGGGCGGCCGGTTGCCGCGAGGTGCCGGCTGATCGCCCAGGCGAGCAGGCCGAAGGCGGTGGCCGAGGTGAAGGTGTGGCCGGACGGGAAGGAGAAGCCGCTCGCCGACACGGCCCATCCGGAGGCCGGGGGGCGGGGCCGGCCGGAGCCGTGCATGATCAGGGTCCGCAGCAGTTGGCCGACACCCAGCCATCCGAGCGGGGCGAGGGCGACGAGCAGTCTCCGCGGTCCGGCCGGGACGCGGCGTGCCGTGAGCAGACCGGCCCCGATCGCCGCCGCGTACGGGACGAGGGCGCTGCCGAAGGACGTGACCAGGGAGGCCGCGACGCGGGCCGCGCCGGGCCGGTGGTTGCCGGACCACTGGACCGCGTCCCGTTCCCAGCCGAACGGTGCCGTGCCGTGGACGGCGAAGAGCACGGCCAGCGCGGTGAATCCGGCCCAGGCTCCCACCAGGACGGCCAGGGCGGTACGGCCACCGCGCCGCGCCGCCGGGGCGTCCGTCCCGGTCGGCTGCTCCCCGCGGGCGGGGCGGGCGGCGGCCCGGTCCGCGTCGGCCACGGCGCTCACCGGCCGCCCTCGGTGCTGCGGCGACCGCCGGCCGGACGACCGATGTCCGAACGGCCGGCGGTCGGCACCGGGGAGCCGGGCGCGCCGCAGGCGTCCGGTACCAGGACGGCAGGGGACGACATTCAGGCCACGCCTCTCCGGGGGTGCCGCGGGGACGGCGGAGCGCCGCACCTCGTCTACATCAATGTAGACGACAGGTGCGGCCGCCTCGCACCGCCCCGCCCGCCCGTCACAGGTGGACCACCCGGACGGCGACTCGGGGTCCGGCGGCGACCGGCCGGGAAGGCGGCGGCCGGGCTCACTCCAGCAGGTCGTCGGCGGTGGTGCCGGGCGGCAGCGGCAGCAGGCCCTTGGCGGCGAAGCCGCGCAGCACGGTCTCCCAGCCGGGGTGGTCCGCGAGCAGGGCGTGCAGTTCGTCGGTGGCGGCGGCGGCCTCACCGCGGGCCATCAGGGCTCCGGCCCGCAGGAAGCGCAGGCCCTGTTCGCCGGGCAGGGCGGCCAGGGCGGTGTCGATCGTCCGGAGGGCGCCGTCCGGGTCGCCGCCGTACAGCGACTCCACGGCCCGGTCGAACCCCCGGTAGGCGTCGGCGGCGGTGAGCAGCCGCGCGAGGTCGCCGAGCGGGTCGGTGGAGCGGTCCGTCCGCAGGTCGACCAGCCGGCCCTGCCAGGGCTCGCCGCGGGTGCCGGACACCACCAGCAGGGCGGCGGACATCCGGCCGCGGGCGTCGCCGCCGGCGGCCTCGGCGGCGCGCAGCGCGGTGAGCAGGCGGTGCGGGAAGGGTCCGCGGGCGGCGGTGTAGGCCTCGGCCATGGCGGGCCAGACCCGGTCGGTGGCGGCCATGTTGGCCTGGACGGCGCAGCCGTCCTCGATGAGGTGGCCGGCGTGGTCGACGCAGAGCGCGCCGGTGCGGGCGGCGAGGGTGCCGTCGGCGGAGACGACGGCGACCTGCCGCATCTCGGCGGCCGGGTCGGTGGCGACGGCGTCGGCGAGGGTGTCGGGGGCGGGCATCCCGGCGGCGAGTCCGTCGAGGCAGCGGGGGCCGTGGGAGGTCTCGGTGAAGCCCTGGGTGGCGACCGCCCCGACGCCGGGCCGGGCCCAGGGGACGAGCGTGCCGACGGCGAGTGCCGCCGACTGGACGGCGACGCCGAGCTCGCCGGTCTCGGGGTCGCGCGCCACGATCGAGTACGTCATTGCGGCCTCCCGCCCCCGGGTTGCGCCCACCGCTCAGATCCTCCGCCTTCCGGCCGGAACCCACCAGTGGGCCTTCCGTCCGCCCCGCTTCCGAATTAGAGTGCTGCTTCATGATGAAGGACGTACATATTCCGGGGGAGCTGTCGGCCGATGTCGACGGCCGGTTCTACGATGCGGGGGTCCGGGCCGCGATGGCGGCGTTCGCGGGGGACGGCGACACCCGGGCCCTGGAGACGGCGGCGGCGCTGCGCTCCGCCACCCAGGCGGTGGACCGCCTGCGAGCACTGGGCGCGGGCGGCCGCGGGTTGAGCACGGGGGCGCTGGACGTCCTCGTCCGGCTGGCCGCGGCAGAGGGGGACGGGGACGGGGCGGGCCTGACCGTCGGGGAGCTCGCCCGGTCCGGCGGGGTCAGTTCCCGCAACGTCACCGGCCTGGTCGACACGCTGGAGGGCGACGGGCTGGTGCGGCGGGTCCGGGACACGGCGGACCGGCGGTCGGTCCGGGTGGTCCTGACGGCGGAGGGCCGGGCCTGGCTGGAGGCCTTCCGCGGTCCGACGCAGCGCGCCATGGCCGCCGTCTTCCGGGGCTTCACACCGGAGGACCTCGCCGTCTTCCGGCACCTGTGCCTGCGCCTGGTCGACAACCAGCGCCGCCTGGAGGAACACCTGGCCGGTACCCCCGCGGGGCCGCCGACCCCCTGACCCGCCGGGGCGACGGGGCGCCGAGGCGTCGGGTCAGGTCAGGAGGGGAGGGACCGGGCGAGGCGGAAGCCCACGTCGTCGACGGCGAAGGTGGGGTGGCTGCGGCGGCGGGCGGAGGCGCGGCAGCTCCAGTGCTCGTCGAACCATCCGCCGCCGCGCAGCACCCGGTAGCTGCCGTAGACCTCGGCGTCGTAGAGGTCCCAGCACCAGTCCCAGACGTTGCCGAGCATGTCGTGGAAGCCCCAGGCGTTGGGCCGCTTGCCGCCCACCTCGTGCGGGCGCTCCCCCGAATTGCCGCGGTACCAGGCGATCTCGTCGAGCGGCCCGTAGTGCGGTCCGTCGGTGCCGGCGCGGCAGGCGTGCTCCCACTCGGCCTCGGTCGGCAGCCGGTAGCCGTCGGCGGAGGCATCCCGGTCGATGCCCTCGCCGTCCTCGTGCAGCCGGTAGGCGGGCCGCAGCCCCGCGCGGGCGGAGAGGGCGTTGCAGAACCGGACGGCGTCCCACCAGGAGACGCCCTCGACGGGCAGCCGGTCGCCACGGGCCGGGCCCGGCCGCCGCCCGGTGACCTCGGCGTAGAGGGCCCGGGTGACGGGCACGTCGGCGAGCTCGTACGGGGCCGGCCGGACGCTCCAACTGCGCTGCGTGCGCCGGTCGGTGAGCACGACCTCACCGGCGGGGACGGCGATCATCGTGTGGTGCGCGCTCAGGTCCATGATCGACCATCCTAGGGTCGACGACGGCGCCGCGGGTGCTCTCTCCGGTCGCGCCGAGGGCCCGGCAGGGGTGCCTGCCGGGCCCTCGGGCATGGTGGCCGGAGTCGGATTCGAACCGACGACCTCTGGGTTATGAGCCCAGCGAGCTACCGAGCTGCTCCATCCGGCGATGGGTGTTCACCGTACCGGCGGGCTCTGGCTGACGGGAAATCATTTTCCTTGCGGGGCTGGTGGATCCCCCGTCAGGGGCAGGTGACGACCTGTCCGGCCCAGGAGAGGCCGCCGCCGAAGGCGAGGAGCAGCACGCGGGCGCCGGAGGGCAGTTCGCCGCGCTCGGTGAGCTTGGAGAGGGCGAGCGGCACGGAGGCGGCCGAGGTGTTGCCGGACTCGACGACGTCCTGGGCGATCAGGACGTGCGACGGCAGGTCGAGCTGGCGGACGAGGGCCTCGATGATCCGCAGGTTGGCCTGGTGGGTGACCACGCCGGTGAGCTCGGACGGGGCGATGCCGGCGCGTTCGCAGGCCTCGCGGGCGATGGCGGGCAGTTCGCCGGTGACCCAGCGGAACACCGACTGGCCCTCCTGGGCGAACCGCGGCTGCCAGTCGTCGACGAGCCGGACGGCGCCGCCGCGGGAGGGGTCGGAGCCCCAGGCGACCGGGCCGATGCCGGCGGTGTCGGAGGCGCTGAGCACGGCCGCGCCGGCGCCGTCGCCGAGCAGGACGCAGGTGCTGCGGTCGGTCCAGTCGGTGACGTCTGACATCTTCTCGGCGCCGATGACCAGGGCGTGCCGGGCGGCGCCGGCCCGCAGGCTGTGGTCGGCGGTGGCGAGGGCGGTGCAGAAGCCCGCGCAGCCGTTGTTGAGGTCGAAGGCGACGGCGGAGGGGATCGCAAGCCGGGCGGCGACCTGGGCGGCGGTGGAGGGGCAGCGGTCGATCGCGCTGCAGGTGGCGACGGTGATCAGGCCGATGTCGGCGGGTTCCAGGCCGGCCGCGGCGAGGGCCTTCTCGGCCGCGGCGGCGGCCATGTCGGCGACGGTCTCCTCGGGGGCGGCGATCCGGCGGGTGGCGATGCCGGTGCGGCGGCGGATCCATTCGTCGCTGGTGTCGACCATCGCGGCGAGGTCGTCGTTGGTCAGGACGCGGGCGGGCTGGTAGTGCCCGAGTGCGGTGATGCGACTGCCCTGCATGCCGGTTTCTCCTCGGCTCGGCGACGGTTCCCGGGAATATAGCAACCGATCGGTCGGACGCTAAGCGGGAGGCGGCTGGATACGATGACGGCATGAGTCCACGCAAGTCCGTCGCCGAGGCCCGAAGAACGAGGGACCGCATCCTGGAGCACGGCATCGCGATCGCCTCCGTCGACGGGCTGGACGGGCTGACCATCGGCCGCCTCGCCACCGACCTGGGCATGAGCAAGGCCGGCGTGCTCGGCCACTTCGGCACCAAGGAGGCGCTGCAGCTCGCCGCGCTGGACGGCGCGGCGGCGATCTTCTCCCGCACGGTGTGGGCACCCGCCGAGCACCGGCCGCCCGGCCTGGCCCGGCTGCGGGCCGTCTGCGAGGCGTGGATCACCTACCTGGAGACGGACCGGGACACCTTCCCCGGCGGGTGCCTGTTCACCACCGCCGCCGTCGAGTTCGACGCCCGCAGCGGGCCGGTGCGCGACGCGGTCGGGCGGCTGCTGCGGGTCTGGCGCCGCCGGCTGGCCGCGGAGGTGCGCACCGCAGTCGCCGAGGGCGAGCTGCCGGCCGGCACCGACGCGGAGCAGCTCGTCTACGAGTTGGGCGGCCTCTACCTGGCGCTGAACCAGGAGCTCCAGCTCTTCGGCGCCCCCGGCGCCGCCGAGCGCACCCGCCGCGGCCTGGACCGCCTGCTCGGCCCGGGCGCCCCGGCGGACCCGACCCTCACCTCCCGCGCCTCCTGAGCCGGCACCGCCCCGGGCTGCGGCCGGGACGCGGGTACCGGCGGCGCGCAGGCCCGGGCCGTGCCCCCGCTACCGTGGACGGCATGGATCTTCCCTCCGCCGAACGGACCGTCAGCGACGACCTGGGCACGCCGGTCCGGCTCGGCCCGGTCTCCCGGGTGGTGTCGCTGGTGCCCTCGCTCACCGAGGCGGTCGCCGCGACCCGCCCGGGGCTGCTGGTCGGCGCCACGGACTGGTGCAGCCACCCGGCCGGGCTGGACGTGGCCCGGATCCGCGGCACCAAGAACCCGGACACCGCCCGGATCGCGGCGCTGCGCCCCGACCTGGTGATCGCCAACGAGGAGGAGAACCGCGCCCCCGACCTCGCGGCGCTCCGCGACGCAGGACTCGCCGTCTGGGTCACCCGGGTCCGCACCCTCGACGAGGCCTTCGCCTCGCTCGACCGGCTGCTCACCACCGCCTGCGGCCTGCCCCGGCCGGCCTGGCTCGACGAGGCGCAGCGGGCCTGGCGCGACCTGCCCGCCCCGGCGGGGCCGCCGCGCCGCGCGGTGGTGCCGATCTGGCGGCGGCCGTGGATGGTGCTCGGCCGCGACACCTTCGCCGGCGACCTGCTGCGCCGCCTCGGCGTGCATCAGCTGTACACCGACCACGCCGAGCGCTACCCGGCCGTTCCGCTGGACGAACTGCAGGCCGCCGGGGCGGAGTTGGTGGTCCTGCCGGACGAGCCCTACCGCTTCACTGCGACCGACGGGCCGGAGGCCTTCCCCGGCGTCCCGGCCGCCCTGGTCAGCGGTCGCCACCTCACCTGGTACGGCCCCTCGCTGGCCGAGGCGCCCGCCCTCCTCACCGCCGCTCTCGCCGCCGCGACCCCGTCCTGAGCCGCCGGCGGTCCGCCGGGGGTGTCAGCGGGCGCCGGGCGGGCGGTCGAAGACGCAGTCGCCGCAGACCCCGCCGCCCGGCACCCGGTAGTAGAGGCAGCAGGAGCTGCGCCGGAAGGCGAGCGGGCGGTCCGGGGCGGTGACGCTCCCGGTGCCCTCCAGCGGCGGGGTGTCCAGCAGGTCCCGGACGAGTGCCTCGGTGCGGCGCGCGGCCCCGGTGTGCCGGACGGACGGCGCGGCGGCCAGCACCCGGCCGGCACCGACCAGGGCCGAGGCGGCGTTGCCGTCGAGCAGGCGTTCCGCCACCGGCGCGACCGAGCGGACGGCCGCGGCCAGCGGGGCGAGGTTCTCCACCGCCACGGCCTGCCGGAGGCCGTCGGCGAGCGGTCCGTCCGCGGCGGCCGGCCGGTCCGGCAGCCACAGCTCGAAGGTTCCCAGGGCCGGCAGCGCCCCGTGGGCGCGGTCGGGGTGCAGGTCCGGGACGACGCCGCCGAGCGCGGCGGCGCCGAGTGCCACCGACCAGAGCCGGGAGGCGAGGCCGAGGTGCACCACCGAGGCCGCCACCCGCGGCTCCCGGGTGCCCATCTGGCGCGCGGCCTGCCCGATCCGCGCGGCGAGCGGCCCGTCGGGCCCCGCGGCGTACAGCTCCCGCAGCGGCCGGAACCCGGCCGGCGGCGCCTCGCCCGTCCGGACCGCGAAGTACGGCCCGACCCGGCCGACCGCCGCCCACACCTCGGACACCCCCATCGCCACCTTCTCCCTCCCGGCCTGCGCGGCAAGCCAACCAGGGACCGCGGAAGCGGCGCAATCGGGGTTCGCCGCACCCGGCGGGGACGGCTCCCGCGGCGCATTCGCACACCAGCGCGGTCCACGGCGTAAGCTCGTCGGAGAGCGAACGTTCTCCGACACCGCTGGGGGATCCATGGACCAGGCCGAGGCCCGGACGCGCCTGCTGGACGCCGCCGAGCGGCTCTTCTACGAGCGCGGCATCCAGGCCGTCGGCGTGGACCAGATCCGCACCGCCTCGGGCGTCTCGCTCAAGCGGCTGTACCAGGTCTTCCCGTCCAAGTCCGATCTGGTGCTGGCCTACCTGCAGCGGCGGGACACCCGCTGGCTGGCCTCCCTCACCGGGTACGCCGACGCCCGGCCGGCGGGCGACGAACGGATCCTGGCGGTCTTCGACTGGCTGCACGCCTGGTTCGGCGAGCCGGACTTCCGCGGCTGCGCCTTCGTCAACGCCTTCGGCGAACTCGGCGCGACCGACCCGGCGGCCGCCGAGGCCGTCCGGGCCCACAAGGGCGCGCTGCGCGACTACCTCGGCGGGCTGCTGCGGCTGGCCGGTCGGCCGCAGTCCCTGCTCGACCCGGTGTTCCTGCTGGCCGAGGGCGCCATGACGACCGCCGCGATCACCGGCTCCCCCGAGGTGGCCCTGCGGGCCCGCGACGCGGCGGCCGCGCTGCTGGCGTCCGCCGCACCGGCCGCCGCCTGACACCCCGACGGGGAGCGTCTCAGAGCCCCAGCTCGCTCAGACCGGGGTGGTCGTCGGGCCGGCGGCCGAGCGGCCAGCGGTACTTGCGGTCGGCCTCCGCGATCGGCAGGTCGTTGATGCTGGCGTGGCGCACCCGCATCAGCCCGCCCTCGTCGAACTCCCAGTTCTCGTTGCCGTACGAGCGGTACCACCGGCCCGAGTCGTCGTGCCACTCGTAGGCGAACCGCACCGCGATGCGCCGCTCCCCGTACGCCCACAGCTCCTTGACGAGGCGGTACTCGTGCTCGTGCGCCCACTTGCGGGTCAGGAACGCGACGATCTCGTCGCGGCCGGTGGCGAACTCGGAGCGGTTCCGCCAGCGCGAGTCGACGGTGTAGGCGAGGGCGACCCGCTCGGGGTCACGGGTGTTCCAGCCATCCTCGGCGAGGCGGACCTTCTCGATCGCGCTCTGCTCGGTGAACGGCGGCAGGGGCGGGCGCTTGCTCATGGGGATCCTCCGGCCGCGCGGGCTCGTCCAGTCGAGAGAACGACCGTTCTCCCGATGGCCCCACCCTAGGAGAACGATCGCTCTCCCGCAAACGCGGGCCTGCCGTCACCCGCCCGACGGGCGCCCGCCGGGACGGCTGCGCGATGCCCTCCGCGGCCGGCACCGCCGCCGAGCGCACGTGCTAGGCCGTGTCTCATAATTGATCTTGTTGGTGTGAGTCATTGCTCCTCGGCTCGCAGCCACAGGATCAGCGCGGCGAGGACCACGCCGGCTCGG
>NZ_JBFBDW010000029.1:0-92337 GCF_040683455.1 Kitasatospora sp. NPDC093679 | reverse complement strand
GTCGGCGCGGGCGCGGCGGGGCGGGGGCCCCGGCGCGCCGCTCACCGTCCGTCCGCGGCGGGGCGTTCCGGCCGGCGGTGCGCAGCGGGTCCCCGTCGTCGGGGGCCGCGGGTTCGGCGAGTACCGGGCGAAGACGGCGTCGCGCATCCGGTGGGAGAGCCCGGGGCCGTCGAGGCGATGAGCCTGATCCCGGCCCGCGAGCTGCGCGGCCGCGGCATCACGGTCAGCGCGGTCGCGCCCGGTCCGACCGCCACCGACCCGTTCCTGCACGGCGAGGACGAGGAGGCGATCGCCCGCCCCGCCGCCGTAGCAGCGGCTCGGCACCCCGCAGGACGTCGCCGAGGTCGTCGCCTTCCCGGCGAGCCCCGCGGGCCACCGGGTCGACGGCCAGGCGCCCCGCGCCGACGGCGGCATCGTCCGAGTGCGGGGACGGCTCCGGCGGGCGACGACCGACGGTGCGTCACCGGACATGTCGTGTACGCGTCTTCCCCTGGCGGCGGCGGGCTGGCACGCTGGTCGGGTTTGCCGACACCGGGAGGTCCCTTGTTACGCCTGTCAACCCTGGCCGTCGCGCTCACCAGCGCGCTCGCCCTCGTCACCGGCACGGCCGCCACCGCCTCGGCCGCACCGGACCGGGCGCCGGCCACGGTGGAGCCGGTCGCCTGGACACCGTGCAACCCCGACCCGTCCAAGCCCGACCCGAAGATCTACGACTGCGCCATCTACCCCGTCCCGCTCGACTACGCGCACCCGTCCGGCGAGAAGATCGGCATCGCGATGATGCGCCGCCGCGCCGGGAACCCGGCCAAGCGGATCGGCTCGCTCTTCCTCAACCCCGGCGGCCCCGGCGGCAGCGGGTACCTCTGGGCCACCACCACCAGGTTCGAGCCCCGCGTCACGGACAGCTTCGACCTGATCGGCTTCGACCCGCGCGGCGTCGCCCGGAGCAACCCCCTCAAGTGCTTCACCACCGACGAGGAGGCCGCCGCCGTCTTCGACCGCGCGGTCGGCGTACCGGTCACCCGGGACGAGATCAGCGGCACCCTCGCCGCCGACAAGGACTACACCGACGCCTGCGCCCGCAACGCCGGCGAACTGGTCAAGCACATGTCCACCATGAACGTCGTCCGCGACCTCGACCGGATGCGGCAGGCCGTCGGCGACACCGGACTCACCTACGCCGGCTTCTCCTACGGCACCCTGATCGGCGCCACCTACGCCAACATGTACCCCGACAAGGTGCGCGCGCTGATCGTCGACGGCAACGTCGACCCGCAACTGCGCCTGCACAACGGCCTCGAGTACGACCGGCAGCGCGCCACCGGCTTCGAACTCGCCCTCGGCGAGTACCTCAGGCGCTGCCAGGCGGCGGGCGCGCCGCGCTGCGCCTTCGCCGGCCCCGACACCCGGGCCAAGTTCGACGCCCTGCGGGACCACCTGCGCACCGCGCCGGTCACCCTGCCCGACGGCTCCACCGTCACCCTGTCCACCTTCACCAGCCAGGTCGCCAACGCCCTCTACGCCCAGTCCCGCCAGGCACCGCTGGCCCGCTCGCTCCAGGCACTTCACCAGGTGGTGAACCCGCAGCAGACGCTCGGCGCCGCGCCCTCCGCCGAGGAGGCGAAGCTGCTGGCGACGCCCGCCCCGGCCGCCCTGCGGGAGGCCCCGGCGGACACCCCGTACAGCTCCGACGACTCCTACTACGCCGTCAACTGCCAGGACAAGCCCTTCCCACCGGCCCCGCAGCTGTTCCCGCTGGTGGCCCGCGCCTGGGAGCTGGAGTCGCCGACCTTCGGCCGGTACCAGGCCTTCGACGCGCCGCCGTGCGCGACCTGGCCCGCCCCGGCCCTCACCTCCGAGCGGTACACCGGCCCGTGGAACCGCAGGACGGCCACCCCGGTCATGGTGATCGGCAACACCTTCGACCCCGCCACCCGTTACGCCTTCGCCCAGCGCATGCAGCAGGAACTGGGCAACGCCGTGCTGGTGACCGTCGACGTGGTCGAGCACTGCGCGGTCGGCCGCAGCGCCGCCCTGACCACCCTGGTCACCGCGTACCTGGTCGACCGGGCCGCGCCCAGGCCCGGGCAGCTCCTCAAGCCGGACGCGGACGCGTTCCCGGCGTGAGCCGCACGCCCCGCTGAACCGGCCCGACCGTACCGCCCCGACGGCCGACCAGCCGGCTCCGACAGCCGACCGCCCAGGTCGGCCGTCGGAGCCGTCAGGCGAACAGCTCGGAGGCGGTGACCGCGCGGAGCCCGCGGGCGTCGAGGTCCTGCAGGATGGCGGGCAGCGCGAGCACCGTGCCCCGGTGGCCGAAGTGCAGGCTCACCACCGAGCCGGGTCTGATCCGGTCCATGACGTTCCGGTGGACGGCGGTCGGCCCCGGGTCGGTGTAGTCGAGCGAGTCCACGTCGTACCCGAGGCAGTGCTCGTACCCGGCCCTGCGGGCCTGCTCCATGACGGTGGGCGTGCAGTACTCCGTCTGCGAGGGCCGCAGCCAGCGGCCCTTCGAACCGGTCAGGCGCTCCAGCCGCTCCGCGCAGCCGGCGATCTCGGCGTACGCCGCGTCCGCGCCCATCGAGGCGAGGTTGCCGTGGCTCAGGGTGTGGTTGCCCAGCTCGTGGCCGGCGTCCAGGATGCGCCGGGCGATCTGCGGCTGGTCGTCCAGCCAGGTGCCGACCGCCAGCACGGTGATCCGGGCCCCGGCGGAGGCGGCCTCGGCGAGCAGTGCCTCCGCGATGTCGGCACTGCCCTGGCCGTGGAAGGTCAGCGCCACCTCGTGGCCGTCCCGCGGCCCGGCGGACACCTGGAAGGGCAGGTCGGCCGGCAGCGGCGGCATCGCGACAGGGCTCGACGCCGTCGCGCTCGGACTCGGCGACGGCGACGGCGACGGGGGCGGCGAGGCCGGTCCGGAGGAGTGGGCCGCGGCGGGGGCCGCCCTGCCCCGGCCGGCACAGGCCGCGGCGGCCGCACCCACCGCGCCGAGACCCACGGCCCGCAGGAGACCCCGGCGGTCGATCGGATTCACGGTCGAGACCATACGGCCTCCACGACGAACCGCCACTCGGGCGGCGGCCGGTCACGGGACCGACGGGCACCGGCCGGGGGAGGGCGGAGCCGTCCGTGGCCGGAGCGGACCGGACGCGGTCAGGTCGGACGGACCGTGCGGGGCCCGGTGACCTCGGCACCGAGGGCGGTCACCCGGTCCCGCAGGCCACGGTCCGCCGTGACGACCAGACAACGGCGCGGCGACACGCCGGACACGGCCTGCTCGACCACGGCGACCACCTGGTCGTCGCCGCTGCCGGGCGCCTCGACCACCCGGACGCGGGGCAGCCCGGGAACGCCGCGGGCCGCGCCCTCCACGACGAGGACCACCTCCAGCGGACCCGTCCGTGCCCACGGCGGCAGCCCCGCGCGGTCGTCACCCAGCCCCGCACCGGCCAGCGGCACCAGGGCGTCGCGCAGCCGTTCGGCCGCACCCCGCCGGTCCCGCCACCAGCCGTCCGGAACCGAGCCCACCACGTTGGCCGCGTCCACCACCAGCAGCGGCGCGGCCTCCGCCGGTCCGCCCGCGTCCTGCTCGCCCATGGCAGCCAAGGGTGTCACACCCCGCGGACCCCTTGCCGGCGGGCCGGTGCGACGGCCATCCGGGTGCGGCGCCGTGTCGCGCCGCCCCGGACGGGCCGCGGCGGGTTTGATGAAGCCATGGAGCCCGATCCCACCGAGCCGTACACCGACGAACTGCTGGCCCTGACCCCCGGCCTGGCCCGCCCGGCCGCCGACCTCTTCGTGCGGCGGGTGTTCGAGGGCGGCGTCGAGCACGGCGCCCGCACCGCACTGGCGAACGTCGCCGCCACCGAGCACGAGAAGGACGCCCAGCTCCGGCGCCTCGGCGAGCGCCTGGTCGAGCTGGGGGAGGACCCGCTCGACGTCGCCCGACTGCTGAGCCGGGACTGAACCGGGACTGAGCCGGGTCGGGGCCGAGCGCTTCGTGAGCGACGACCGCCGACGGTGACGTCAACGGCGACCCGTGACCGGAGGCCGGATCAGAGCCAGCCGTTGCGTGCCGCGTGCAGGGCCAGCTGGAAACGGGTGCGCGATCCGGCCCTGGCCCCGATCTGCTCCAGGTGCCGGGAGAGCGTCCGGCGGCTCACCCCGAGGAGCTCGGCGATGGTGTCGTCCGTGATGCCGGTTGCCAGCAGCTCCAGGATGCGGCGCTGCACCGGGCCGAGACCCGGCGGCGAACCGCCGCCCCGGTGCATCGGCAGCGCCGTCCGCCACGAGGTCTCGAACAGGCCGGTGAGCGCGGACAGCAGGCTGGACGGGTGCACCAGCAGCAGTGAGTCGTTGACCTCCGCCTCCACGAACGACATCGACACGATCGCCAGCCGGCCGTCGAAGACCGTCAGCTTCACCGGCACCGTCGGCAGCACCCGCGCCTGCTCCCCGGCGGCGATGCACGGCCGGATGTTGGCGTCGTAGTAGGCGGTGTTCTCCACCGCCGAGCGCGAGTACACCACCCGGTAGACCACGCCCCGCTGCAGGTTGCGCTCCTCCACCGGGTTGGCCGGCCCGTCCGTGTGGTACGGCGGCGAGTCGAAGCGCAGCACCTCGCTCTCCGCCGCCGCCTCGATCTGCGGGATCCGCTCCGCGACCGCCGCTCCGGTCACCACCTCCAGCAGGTCCTCCGTCGCCTGCGGGCTGACGGTGCGCCGGTAGCCGCGGTAGGCGTTCACGGCGGCCTGGTGCGCCCGGTGCAACTCGGCCGTGCGCGTGTGCGCCAGGTGGTCGAGCGCCAGGGACGGCTCCACCGGGGCGTGCTCGCCGCCCTCCGAACCGGCCTCCGTGATCAGACCGAGTCTTCGCAACTCGGCCAGCCGGAGGTCCAGCTCCTCCGTCCCGAGGCCGGCGCCGAGCCGTCCGGCCAACTCCTCGCGACAGCAGGGACCGCCGGCCAGCAGCGCCGCGTAGACCTCGGCCTGGCGCCGGGTCAGGCCTAGTCGGGCCAGGTGCGTCCCCAGGTCCTCGTCGGTCAATGGACCTGCCTCTCCGTGCGGATCGCGGCGTCGGGTGCGCGCCGGTGGGCTGCATGGTGGCACGTCCTGCGGCCGGCGCACCAGAACGGACGGGACGGAAGTGACGGAGGGTCATGGTGCGGCGGCGGGCGCCCGTCCGCGTCACTGGCCTCCCTGTGCCACCGTTCCGGGCGCGCCGGCAGTAGACCGTTGCTGCCCCGGACGGTCCGGGACAGCAACGCTCCACCGAACGGGAGTCACCCGTGCCCAAGCACCGCGCCCACCGCATACGCCGCAGGACGATCGCCGTCACGGCGGCCGCCACCGCCGCGGCGGCCGTCGCCGCCACGGTGGCGGTCACCTCCGCCGACGCGGCGCCGCCGCCCACCGGTGAGGTCCGCGCCGCGGCCGCCGAACCGATCTCCGGCCGCTACCTGGTGGTGTTCAAGGACACCGGCGGCGCACCGCAGCAGGCCGCCGCGGTCGCCCCGGCCGCCGCCAGGATCGCCCGGGAGCACGGCGGCACCGTCCGCACCGTCTTCGACACCGTGCTGCACGGCTACGCCGCCGAGATGACGCCGGACCAGGCCCGGCGGGTCGCCGCCGATCCGGCCGTCGCCTACGTGGAACAGGACGCCGTGCAGCACCGCTCGTCCACCCAGCAGAACCCGCCCTCCTGGGGGCTGGACCGGATCGACCAGCGGAACCTGCCGCTGGACCACGGCTACAGCTACGCCGGCACCGCCTCCAACGTGACCGTCTACCTCGTCGACAGCGGACTGCGCACCACCCACGGCCAGTTCCAGGGCCGGGCCTCGATCGGCGTCGACGAGGTCGGTGACGGCCGCAAGGGCGCCGACTGCCTGGGACACGGCACCCACGTGGCCGGCACGGTCGGCGGCAAGGACTACGGCGTGGCCAAGGGCGTCAAGCTGGTCGCCGTCCGGGTGACCGACTGCCACGACAGCGCCTCCACCTCGGCGATCGTCGCCGCCGCCGACTGGATCACCAAGAACGCCGTCAAACCGGCCGTCGTCAACATGAGCATCAACGGCGGGGTCAGCGCCACCGAGGACAAGGCGATCAAGCGCTCGATCGCCTCCGGCGTCACCTGGGTGGTCTCCTCCGGCAACAGCAACTCCGACGCGTGCAAGAACTCGCCCGGCGACATCGCGGAGGCCGTCGTCGTCAACAACGCGACCTCCGACGACAAGCGCCGCTCGGACTCCAACTGGGGCTCGTGCACCGACCTGTTCGCGCCCGGCACCGGCATCGTCTCCGCCTGGAACACCGGCGACAGCGCCACCAAGTCGCTCACCGGCACCTCCATGGCCGCGCCGCACGTCACCGGTGCCGCAGCGCTGTACCTCTCGGCGCACCCCGACGCCACCCCCGCGCAGGTGCAGAGCGCGCTCCTCGGCGCCGCGACCACCGGAAAGATCGGAGACGCCGGCAAGGGCACCCCCAACCGCCTGCTCTACACCGGAAGCCAGCCGGCCCGCTGACCCGCCCCCGGGGCCCCGCCGCGGAAGCCCGCCGCCCCCGCTGCCCCCCGCTGCCGCCGCTCCCCGGTCCCGCCGCCGCCGGACCGGGGAGCGGCGGCGGGCACGGCCCACCGACCGCCTGCGCACCGATCCCCCTCCACATCTCCAAAAGACGACGCAGGACGACCGGTTGACGAATCCACAGTTTTGAACCGGCCCGCGGAGCGGCGATCACCCCGGAACTCCCCGCCCGCAAGGGAACCGCCGTCCACCGAATTGGGCCGACCTTGACAGGTGGCACCGCGCCGACCGCACCGACCTTGACGCACCCCGGCCGCGGATAGGAGCGTCGAGCCGCGTCCGAGGCGGTGGGGAGGCGCCCCGCAGATCCCGGACGATCCCCCTACACACCCCTGGAGACAGGCATGTCCAACGCTCGCCCGAACCGGCACCGCCGCACCCGCACCAAGGCCGCGATCCTCCTGGCGGTGCCCGCGGCACTGACGGCCGGTGTCGCGGCCACCGTCGCCGGCGTCGACAGCGCCTCGGCCTCGGCGACCGTGCCGAAGCCGGACCACGTGGTCGTCGTGATGATGGAGAACCACGCCTACAGTCAGATCATCGGCAGCAAGGACGCCCCGTACATCAACCAGCTCGCCAAGGGCGGCGCCCTCCTCAAGGCCTCGTACGGCATCACCCATCCCAGCCAGCCGAACTACTTCGCGGTCTTCTCCGGCAGCACCCAGGGCATCACCGGGGACGGCTGCTACCAGGTCGGGTCGATGTCCGCCCCGAACCTCGCCTCCGAACTGATCGCCGCCAAGCAGACCTGGGCCAGCTACAACGAGTCCCTGCCCAAGGAGGGCTCCACCACCTGCAAGGACGGCAAGTACGCGCAGAAGCACAACCCCTGGTTCGCCTTCAAGAACGTCCCCACCAGCACCGGCAAGACCTTCGCGCAGTTCCCCGCCGACTTCACCGAGCTGCCCAAGGTCTCCTTCGTCGTCCCGAACCTCTGCTCCGACATGCACGACTGTTCGATCGGCACCGGTGACGGCTGGCTCAAGAAGAACCTCGACGCCTACGCCTCCTGGGCCAGGACCCACAACAGCCTGCTCGTCATCACCTACGACGAGGACAACAAGCAGAGCGGCAACCAGATCCCCACCGTCCTCTACGGACAGCCCGTCAAGGCCGGATCGGCACCCACCACCAAGTACAACCACTACGACATGCTCCGCACCCTGGAGGACCTCGCCGGGGTCGGCAGCCACGCGGGCAAGGCCGCCGGCGCCTCCGACATCAGCGGCGTCTGGAACTGACCGTGTACCTCGCGGACAGCCGTCGCACCTCGACCGCGGCCCCCGCCGCCGCCCCGGCCGACCGGCCGGGGCGGCCCGCGCGGATCGCCGGCACCGTCCTCGCCCTCGGGACGGTCAGCCTCGTCACCGACATCTCCTCCGAGATGGTCACCGCCGTCCTGCCCCTCTACCTGGTCACCGCCCTCGGCGTCTCGCCGCTCGGCTTCGGACTGCTCGACGGCGTCTACAACGGCGCCTCCGCCGCCGTCCGGCTGCTCGGCGGACTCCTCGGCGACCGCGGCGGCGGCCGCCACAAGGCCGTCGCCGCCGCCGGCTACGGGCTCTCCGCCCTCTGCAAGCCGATGCTGCTGCTCGCCCGCACCACCCCGCTGATCGGACTCGTCCTCGCCGTCGACCGGGTCGGCAAGGGCCTGCGGACGGCCCCCCGGGACGCCATGATCTCCCTCGCCACCCCGCCCGAGCAGCGCGGCCGCGCCTTCGGCGTCCACCGCGCCATGGACACCGCCGGCGCCCTCACCGGTCCGCTGCTCGCCTTCCTGATCCTGCGCGCCGCACCCGGCGGCTACCACGCGGTCTTCACCGTCAGCTCCTGCGTCGCGGCGCTCGGCGTGCTCGTCCTGGTGCTGCTCGTCCCCGGCCGGCTGCTGCGCCGCGCCGAACCGGGGCCGCCCGCCGCCCGGCTGCGGCCGCTGGAGATCCTCCGGCTGCCCGGACTGCGTCGGATCGCCCTCTGCGCGACCCTGCTCGGACTCGCCACCGTCAGCGACTCCTTCGTCTACCTGCTGCTGCAGCGCCGCCTCGGCCTCTCCGCCGGCTGGTTCCCGCTGCTGCCGCTCGGCACCGCCGCCGTCTACCTGCTGCTCGCCGTCCCCCTGGGAGCCCTCGGCGACAAGACCGGCCGCCGCCGCACCTTCGTCCTCGGCCACGCCGCCCTGCTCGGCGGCTACGCCCTGCTGCTCCTGCGTCCCGGCACCGGCGTGCCGCTCGCCGCCGCCGTCCTCGCCCTGCACGGTCTGTTCTACGCGGCCACCGACGGCATGCTCGCCGCCGCCGCCGCGGGCACCGTGCCCGAGGAGCGCCGCGGCGCCGGCCTCGCCCTGGTCGGCACCGGGCAGGCCGCCGGACGGTTCGCCTGCTCGATCGCGGTCGGCGCGCTGTGGAGCCGGTGGGGGGACACCACCGCGCTCGCCGTGATGACCGGTGCGCTCGCGATCGCCGCCGCGGCCGCCGTCCGGCTCCTCGGCCCGCAGCCCGACCACCCCGTCCCGGAGGAGGCCCGATGACCCTCGCCCGCCGGCTGACCGTCCTGGTCACCGCCACCGTCCTGCTCCTCCTCGCCGGCACCTGGACGGTGCTGCGCGCCGCCGAGACCACCCGGCAGGACCGCCGGGCATCGGCGGACGACCCGCCGAGCGAACCCGGCACCGTCACCCTCGGCCCCCGGCCCGACGGGCCGCGCCTGGTCTTCCGCAGCATGATCTGGGGCCCGCACCGCGACGAACTGGCCTCCGTCCCGCTCGACCACCCCGGCGCCACCCGCACCGTCTCCGCCCCCGACTGCCTGCGCTTCCACGCCGCCGCCGGCACCGGCAGCTGCCTGCAGGCCGTCCACGGCGTCCTGCAGGACACCTACCGCGTCGCGATCCTCGACCGCGACCTGCACGAACTGCGCCACTACGACCTGGCCGGCATCCCCACCCGGACGAGGGTCTCGCCCTCCGGGCACATGGTGGCCTGGACGGTCTTCGTCGGCGGCGACTCCTACGCCGGCACGAACTTCTCCACCCGCACCTCGATCCTCGACACCCGCACCTGGACCCTCCAGGAGAACCTGGAGACCTACAACGCCACCGTCGACGGCAAGCCCCACCACGCCCCCGACACCAACATCTGGGGCGTCACCTTCGCCGACGACGAGCACTTCTACGCCACCCTCGCCAGCGGCGGGAAGACCTGGCTGGTCGCCGGCAACGCCGTCGAACACACCCTCACCACCCTGCACGGCAACGTCGAATGCCCGTCCCTGTCGCCCGACGGCACCCGGATCGCCTACAAGAAACGCGTCCCCGGCCTGTCCGAGGACGAACCCTGGCGGCTCCACGTCCTCGACCTGAAGACCATGGCCGAGACCGCGACCGCCGAACAGCGCACCATCGACGACCAGGCCCTCTGGCTCGACGACCACACCCTCGCCTACGCCCTGGCCAGCGACGACGGCTCCGCCCTGTGGAGCGTCCCCGCCGACGGCACCGGCAGCCCCGCCCTGCTCGCCGCCGCCGCACTCGCGCCCGCCGTCGTGCGCTGACCCCGCCCCGGACGTCCCACCGCCGCCCACCGCAGCCCCCCGGACCGGCGGCGGTGGGACCTCCTCGCCACCCGCATCCGCCCGGAACACCGCCCCGCGCACCGGCGCACCCCCCCCGCAACCGTCACGACCGCCGCCCCGGCGGTCCCGTGGAAGGCAGGTGCGCCCTGACCGGACCGACACCCCGTCAGACCGGGGCGGCCCCCTCGGCCGAACTCGTCCAGGCCCTGCGCGCAGGCCCCTTCGACCTCGCCCTGCGCACGGCGATCCGCGACAGCGGACTGAGCCTCGACACCGTCCAGCGGCGCCTCGCCCGGCGCGGCGTCCAGGTCAGCGTCTCCAGCCTCAGCTACTGGCAGCGCGGCCGCAGCAGACCCGAACGCCCCGACTCGCTCACCGCCGTCCGAGCCCTGGAAGCCGTCCTGGGCCTCGGCCCCGACTCGCTGATCGTGCTGCTCGGCCCGCGCCGCCCCCGCGGCCGCTGGCTCGACCACGTCCCCGGCGCGCTCGACTACACCAGCACCTTCGGCGACCCCGCCGTCGAGGGCGTGATCGCCGACTTCGACCAGATGACCAACGCCCGGGTGGAGAACCTGCACACCCGGGTCGACATCAACATCGGCGCCCGCCGCGAGGAGCACCGGATCGACGTCCTGCAGATCGTCCGCGCCCACGCCACCGGCGCCGACCGGCTCATCCTGCTGACCCACGAAGGACCGGAGGGCACCGGCCGGTCCGGCCCCGCCGTCTTCGACCTCGTCGGCTGCCGGCTCGGCCGCCGCCGCTACGACCCCGAGCACGGCCTCGCCGCCTCCGAACTCCTCTTCGACCTGCCGCTCCAGCCCGGCAGGTCCGCGGTCGTCGAGTACAGCTACGCCTACCCCCAGGCCGGGCCCGCCACCCAGTACGAGCGGATGGTCCGCTTCCCCGGCAAACACCTGGTGCTGCGCGCCCGCTTCGACGGCCGGATGCTCCCCGTCGGCTGCCGGCTCGCCTGGCGCCCCTGCCACGACGCCCCGCCGCAGGAGCTGGAGGAACTGCGCATCTCGCCGACCGGCCAGGCCTGCGCCGTCCTGCCCGCCACCGACCCCGGCGTCTACGGCCTGTACTGGGAGTGGGGCGACGACCCTCTCCCGGACGGGCCGCCCGCGCACTGACCGCCGCCCGCACCGCCGGTTCCCCCGCCGTGCCGCGGGGAAGGCATCACAGCGGGCGGCCGACCCGGCCGCAGCCACGACCGCCGCCACCCCCTCGGCAGGAGAGCACCGCGTGACCGGACCCACCGAGCAGACGGCCGCCGGGTGCGCCGACGGCGAGCGGACGGACCCGCTCGTCCGGCTCTCCCTGGACGACCTCCGCCGGCGCACCAGCATGAAGTGGCGCGCCCACCCCGAGGACGTGCTGCCGCTCTGGGTCGCCGAGATGGATGTCCCGCTCGCCCCCGCCGTCGCCGAGGCCCTGCACCGCGCCGTCGACCTCGGCGACACCGGCTACCCGCACGGCACCGGCTACGCCGAGGCGCTCGCGGCCTTCGCCGCCGAACGCTGGAAGTGGGACGGCCTGCGGATCGAGCACACCGCCCTCGTCCCCGACGTCATGCTGGGCATCGTCGAAACGCTCCGCCTGGTCACCCTGCCCGGCGACGCGGTCGTCCTCTGCCCGCCGGTCTACCCGCCGTTCTACGCCTTCGTCGGCCACGACGGCCGCCGCATCGTCGAGGCACCGCTCGGCCCCGACCTGCGCCTCGACCCCGCCGCCCTGGACGAGGCCTTCCACCGGGCCCGCAGCGGCGGCCGGCGCGCCGCCTTCCTGATGAGCAACCCGCACAACCCCACCGGCACCGTGCACACCCGCGCCGAACTGGAGACGGTCGCCGCACTCGCCCGCGCCCACGGCGTCCGGGTGGTCTCCGACGAGATCCACGCACCGCTGGTGCTGCCCGGGGCCCACTTCACCCCCTACCTGAGCGTGCCCGGCGCCGAGAACGCCTTCGCCCTGACCTCCGCCTCCAAGGCCTGGAACCTGGCCGGCCTCAAGTGCGCCCTGGCCGTGGCGGGCCCCGAGGCCGCCGCCGACCTGCGCCGGATGCCCGAGGAGGTCGGCCACGGCCCGAGCCACCTCGGGGCGATCGCCCACACCGCCGCGTTCCGCGACGGCACGCACTGGCTCGACGAACTGCTCACCGGACTCGACGCCAACCGCACCCTGCTCGGGCAGCTCGTCGCCGACCACCTCCCCGGCGTGCGGTACCGCCGGCCCGAGGGCACCTACCTCGCCTGGCTGGACCTCACCCACCTCGGCCTGCACGACGACACCCCCGCCGGAAGCCCCGGCGTGGTCGGCGACCTGGCCGGCCCGGCCCGGATGTTCCTCGACGAGGCCCGGGTCGCCCTCAGCTCCGGCCACGTGTTCGGCACCGGCGGCGAGGGCTGCGTCCGGCTGAACTTCGCGACCCCGCCGGCCGTCCTGCGGGAGGCACTGGCCAGGATGGGACGGGCCCTGCAGCCGCGCTGACCGGCGGTCAGGCCTCGGCCCGGCGCTCCCCCGGCCTGCCGACGGCCGGGAGCCGCCCGCTCGCCGTCCTGCTGGCCGGCCGCACCCGGGCCCGCTTCACCGACCGCCACCCCGTCCCTGCCCTGATCGACCGGCTCCGGCCCGTCGAGCGGGACTTCCTCGCCGCCGCCGACGAGAACGCCGACGAGACCGTCGGCCGGGACCCGACCGGGGTGCTCGACCCCGTGCTCCGGGCACCCGGCTGACCCGGGCCGCGACGCGACGGGCGGTCAGCCGCGCGGGACGGCGAAGTCCAGCAGCCGGGCGCGGCGCCCCGCGGCGTCCCGCCACGGTCCGGCCAGGGCGAGGACGGCGATGCCGCTGGTGGGGAACTTCGTCCGGAGCCGGGCCATGGCCTCACCGCCCGTCCCGTCGGCCAGGAACTCCACCAGGTCCTGCACCCCCGGCTGGTGGCCGACCAGCAGCGCCGTCCCGACGGCCGCGTCCAGCCCGCGGACGACCTCGACCAGCTCGCCCCCGTCCGCGGCGTAGATCCGCTCGTCGAACTCCGTCGGCGGCGCCCCGTCCCACGCGGCGGCGGCCAGCTCCAGGGTCTGCCGGGTGCGCAGGGCGGGGGAGCAGACCACGGCCTCCGGCACCAGTCCCCGGTCCTGCAGCCACCGGCCGGCGACCGGCGCGTCCCGCAGGCCCCGAGGCCCGAGCGGCCGCCGGGCGTCCGGCACCCCCTCGGGCCAGGCGGACTTCGCGTGCCGCAGCACCACCAGGGTTCGGGAGTCGGATGCGTTCACATGCGTATCCTCCCCGCCGCCGCCCTCCGTGGCCACCGCCGCACCGCTCCGGCGGCCGGTGGCTCAGCCGAGGTGGCGGCGGAAGAACGCGACCGCGTCGGCCGCGACCTCGGCCCGGGCCTTCGCCGCGCGGGGCGCCGGAGCCGGGCCGATGAAGTCCGCGTGCGCCACGTCGGGGCCGATCTCGCGGCCCGCCGCCGAGGGGAACCCCTCCAGATAGGGCCGGGTGTCGACCTCGTACGGGTTCACCACGTCGGCCCCGCCCCAGCGGATCTCCACCGGCACCCGCACCGCCGCCAGGCTCTCCGCCGTCACCATCGGGCCGAGGCCGGGCGCCACCTGGAAGACCGCCCGCACCCGCGGATCGGCCAGGTCGGCCCCGGCCTCCGCCGTGAGGGCCGACAGCTCCGCGGCGGGCACCTTCGCCCGGAGGGCGTCCAACACCCCCGGGAACTCCGGGATCTCCGGCAGCGGCACCGCACCGGTCACCAGGGCGTGCAGCACACCGGGATCCAGCCGTACGCCCGCCAGCGCCGCCGCGGTGTACCCGCCGGCCGAGAACCCGGCCGCCCCGACCGGACCGAGCGGGCGCTCGGCGGCCAGCACGTCCAGCACGAAGGCGAAGTCGCGCGGACGCTCCCACGGGCAGAGGAAGCCCTCGGGCTCGTAGCCGCCCACGAAGTCGTTCCCGTGGTGGTCGACCGAGACCACCCGGAACCCGGCCGCCGCCAGCGGCCCCGCCAGCCAGCCCATGCCGACACCGGAGCCACCCGTCCCGTGCGACACCAGCACCAGTGGCGCCGGCTCCGCCGCGGCCCCCTGCGGCTCCCACTCGTACACCCGCACCGGCCGCGGCCGGCCGGCCTCCCGCAGGTCACGGCGCGCCCTGTCGAACAGCACCCGCGTCCGCGGCTCTCCCCACCCGGATTCGATCATGCCGAGCATGCTAGGGCTTGCCCGGCGGCCCCGGGTACCGTGCAAGGTCCTCGGACGTACCGTCACGCGGGGGCTGAGGAGCCCCGCCTGTCCTCGACGTGGACGACGCGCAGCTCGGTGCCGTCCAGGTGCCGCTTGGAGCGTCCGCAGAGGCCGACGGCGAAGTCCTCCCGGGACGGGGGCTCCTCGGGAGCGACGTACGTGAGGACGTCCCGGTGGTGGCCGGTGACCACCCAGCCGTCGGCGCCGTCGGGGCGGATCACCCCGAAGTCACCGGCCGGCGAACCCGGGTGAACGGGACCGAACTCCCCGAGGACGCCGGTGGCCTGCTCGGCGAGGTCGCCCTCGGGAGCGGTCAGCACGACGCAGGTGCCGTGTTCGAACAGCACCCACGACTTCCCGGGATCGGTGAGGAGGCGCTGCCAGACGTCGACGAACATCTCGGTGGTCATGGCGGTCATCCTGCCGCAGGGCGCCGACACGCCGTCACGATTTATCTGCGCTTGGCCCGGGGAGGTCCGGCCTGCCAGGATGCCGCGCATGATCTGTGCTGCCGCGGTGCGCCGCCTGCCCCGTGCCGTGCCCGACTCCTGGTGGGGACGCGCCTACCTGGCGGCGGCCGCGGTGGCGGTCGCGCTGGGGCCGTCCGTTCCCGGGGCGGCCGCGGTGGCGCAGGTGCTGACGGCGCCGGCCTCGCTGGTGCTGCTGTTCGCCTGGCCGCTGTTCGCCGTCCTGCCCGGGACGGCCTCGGCGACGGCCCTGGCCCTGCTCCGGCTCGGCGGCGCACTGGCGTCGGTGGCCGTGTTCACCTTCCTGGCCCGCAAGGCCCGCCGCGCCTGACGTGACCACCCGAGCGCCTTGGAAGACCCGTCCCTAGTCCTTGGCGAGCGGGCGGACGGTGAGGATCTGCTGGGCGTGGCCGACCGGGCCGGCGGTGTCGTGGAGGACGGTGCTGGTGAGGCCGTGGCCGGTCGGGCCGAAGCTGACGGTGGTGTCCAGCCCCGTCCAGGGGCCCTCGGGGGTGCGGTGGAGGTGGACGGTCAGGTCCGTGTTGGGGTACATCCAGGCGGTGGGCGGCTGCTGCACGGCGATGCCGTTGGCGGTGTCCACCAGGGCGACGAAGGAGGCGAGCGGGCTGCTCGGCTCGCCGGCGACCAGCTCGTGGCGGGTGCTGATCCAGGCGGCGGCCCGTCCGGCCGCGGCCTCCCGGCGGCGCACCTCGATCGAGGCGATGTAGCCGCCGTCCCAGAGCCCGTCCATCGCCCAGGGGCCGAACTCCTCGGGCGGGGCGAGCCGATCGCCCGGGGCGTCCGCGACGGCGGCCGTGTCGAGGACGGCGAGCAGCCAGGCGCGGGCCCGGACGACCGGGCGGTCCCCGATGGTGACGACGGCCTCGAGGAGTTCGACGGTGCGGCCCGGCCGGATGCTCTCCACGGTGATCTCGCACTCGTCGAGGGCGAGCCGGCCGAGGATGTCGTAGCTGATCCGGGCGAGTGCCAGGCCGGTCGCGGGGCGCCCGTCGAGGTACCGGTCGATGGCGTGCACGACCAGGCCGGCGAGCGGGCTGAAGTGCTGCTCCTCGGTGTTCCAGGCGCCCCCCGCGTGGGCCGTGGGCTTGTAGCGGTGCTCGCCCGTGCGCTGGTAGTAGCTGTCGGGCGAAACGGCGGGGGCGGTCAAGGCGCACCTCTCCTCGGGCTGGACCGCCGCGCCGGACGGGGGGTGCCGGCGGGCGGGGCGGTCCGCCGGCGGGCGGTCGCGTTCAGGATCGTAGGCGGCCGAACGGACCCGTCGTAAGGGTGACCCTGCCCACACCGTGCGGGGATGTGCGGTCAGTGCGCCGCGCGGCTGCGCAGTACGGCGTCCAGCGAGTCGACGATCCAGTCCCAGGACTGCTGCGGGTCGACCGGGGTGTGGCTGAAGCCGCCGGAGGCCTCCAGGCTGACGTAGCCGTGGAAGACGCTGCCGAGCATCCGGACGGCGTGCGTCTGGTCCGGCTCCGCGAGGTCGTAGCCGCGCAGGATGGCCCGGGTCATCTGGGCGTGCCGGACGCCGGCGCTGGCGGCGGCGGTCTCCGGGTCGAGCCGCAGCTGCGCGGCGGCGTAGCGGCCGGGGTGCCGGCGGGCGTAGTCGCGGTAGGCGGCGGCGAAGGCGGCGAGCGCGTCCCGCCCGGCCCGTCCGGCGAGGGCGTCGGCGACCTCGTCGGCGAGCTCCTCCAGGGCGAGGAGGGCGATCCGGGTGCGCAGGTCCTGGGAGTTCTTCAGGTGCGCGTAGAGGCTGGCGACCTTGACGTCGAACCGGCGGGCCAGTGCCGTCACCGTCACCTCGTCGAACCCGACCTCGTCGGCGAGCTCCGCACCCGCCCGCACCAACCGCTCCGTGGTGAGCCCCACGCGAACCATATGCACTCTCCCGTCTCCCGTAACCGATTATGCATTTGCCTAAGAGGCTTAGGCAAATTAGCCTGCCCATCATGAAGCCGTTGACCGATTCCGAGATCCGTGCCGCCTTCCTGAACTGCACCAAGGGCGAGGCCAAGCGCATGTACGTCCCCCGGGACCTCGCCGACCGGCCCTGGGAGGAGCTGGACCTGCTCGGCTGGCGCGACCCGCAGGCGCCCGACCGCGCCCACCTGGTCGCGGAGGTCGACGGGCGGCCGACCGGTGTCGTGCTGCGCTGCCCGTCCGGCGCGTCCTGGGGAGCCCGCCGCAGCATCTGCTCGCTGTGCATCACCACGCACACCGGCGGCGTCTCGCTGATGGTCGCGCCGCGGGCCGGCCTCGCCGGCCGCCAGGGCAACTCGGTCGGCGCCTACATCTGCAGCGACCTGGCCTGCTCGCTGTACGTCCGCGGCCGGCGCGAGCTCGGCCCCGGCACGCGCATGCCGGAGTCGCTGACCCTGGAGGAGCGGATCGCGCGGCTCGCCGTCAACACCGCCGCCTTCCTCGCCAAGGTCGCCGCCTGAGCGGTGCCCGCGCCGGTCCGACGAGGTCCGACAAGCGCGGGCCTACGGGGCCCGGTCGGTGCCGGGTGGGACGTCGATCGAGGTGGGGAGCGCCTGCTCGGCCCAGATGATCTTGCCGCGGGGGAAGTAGCGGGTGCCCCAGTGCGTGGTCAGCTGGGCCACCAGGAACAGCCCCCGGCCGCCCTCGTCCGTGGTGGCCGCGTACCGCAGGTGCGGGGCGGTGCTGCTGCCGTCCGACACCTCGCAGATCAGGGCGCGGTCGCGCAGCAGCCGCACCCGGGCCGGTTCGGTGCCGTAGCGGATCGCGTTCGTGGCGAGCTCGCTGAGGATCAGCTCGGTGGCGAACACCAGGTCGCCGAGGTCCCACTTCTCCAGTGCGGCGGTGGCCCAGGTGCGCAGCTCGGCGACGGCCTCCGGCTCGAACGGGATCTCCCGCTCGACGATGTTCGCCGGGTCGATCACCCGGGTGCGGGCGATCAGCAGGGCCACGTCGTCCTGCGGTCTGGCCGGCAGCAGCGCGTCGATCACCGCCCGGCAGTTCTCCTCGGGGTCCTGCCGGTGGTCGGCGAGCGCGTCGCGCAGCAGCTCCATGCCGACGTCGAAGTCGCGCGCGCGGTCCTCGATCAGCCCGTCGGTGTACAGGACGATCTGGGTGCCCTCGGCGAGGTGCAGCTCCGCCGTCTCGAAGGGCGCACCCCCCGTGCCCAGCGGCGGCCCGACCGGGAGGTCGGGGAAGTCGACGCTGCCGTCCGGCCGGACGAGTGCGGGCGCCGGATGGCCGGCCCGGCTGACGGTGCAGAGCTGCGAGACCGGATCGTAGATCGCGTAGAGGCAGGTGGCACCCGAGACGCCCGTCCCGGTCGCGCCGTCGCTCTCCTCCTGGTCGATCCGGTCGACGAGCTCGTCGAGGTGGCCGAGCAGCTCGTCCGGCGGGATGTCCAGGGCGGCGAAGTTGTGGACGGCGGTGCGCAGCCGGCCCATGGTCGCCGCCGCGTGCAGGCCGTGGCCGACCACGTCGCCCACCACCACCGCGACCCGGCTGCCGGGCAGCGGGATCACGTCGAACCAGTCGCCGCTGACCCCGGACTGCGCCGGCAGGTAGCGGTGCGCGACCTCCAGCGCGCTCTGCTCGGGCAGCGCCCGCGGCAGCAGGCTGCGCTGCAGGGTCACCGCCATCGCGTGCTCCCGGGTGTACCGGCGCGCGTTGTCGATGCTGACCGCGGCCCGGGCGACGAGCTCCTCGGCCAGCGACAGGTCCTCCTCGTCGAACGGCTCGGGCTTCTGCGACCGCCAGAAGTTCGCGACGCCCAGGACGATGCCGCGCGCCGTGAGCGGCGTGGTGATCAGCGAGTGCACGCCGTGGTCGATGATCCGGCGCGTCCACTGCGGGTCCTGCGCCTGCCAGCCGTCGGCCGTCGACAGGTCCGGCACCACCTGGGACAGGCCGCTGTCGAAGCCCTGCGCCATCGGCGTCGACGGGACGAAGGTGATCAGCTTGCCGCGCGGGTAGAAGGGGTGCTCCTCCTCGATGCCGCTGACGGCGACCCGGCGCAGCTCCATGCCGCCGCCGGCCGGCTCGTTGCCCTGGAGCACGGGATCGGCGAGGTCGACGGTGACGAAGTCCGCGAGACCGGGGACGGCCACCCGGGCCAACTCCTCGGCGGTGTGCTCGACGTCGAGGGTGGACCCGATGCCGGTGCCCGCCTCGTAGAGCAGGGCCAGCCGCTTGCCGGTCGCCTCGGCCTTGCCGGTCACCGCCGCCAGCTCGGTGGAGTCGCGGATCGTCGCGACCGAGCCCATGTCGCCGCTGTGGCGGTCGGTCGGCCGCTGGTTCACCACGAGCAGCCGCCCGCCGGCCAGGTGCACCTCGTCGGCGGCCTCCCGGCCGGACAGCAGCAGCTCGGAGGTCTCCGGGTCGAGGCCCTCCAGGTCGCCGACGTGCCGGCCCTCCGCGTCGGCGGGCAGGCCGAGCAGCGTCTTCGCCTCGTCGTTCGCCAGCACCAGCCGGCCGTCCTGACCGACGATGACCACGCCCTCGCGCACCGCGTGCAGCACCGCGTCGTGGTGCTCGTACATCCGCGTCATCTCTTCCGGGCCGAGCCCGCGGGTCTGGCGCTTCAGCCGGCGGGCGGCCAGGGCGGTGCCTGTGGTGGCCAGCGCCAGCGCGGCGGCGCCGGTGCCCAGGATGATCGGTAGCTGCTTGTTGCCCGCCGAGGTGACGTTCTTGACCTTCAGCCCCGCCGAGACCAGGCCCACCACCTGGCCGTCGGCGTTCTTGACCGGCACCACGGCCTGCACCTCGTGGCCGAGCGGGCCGTGCACGCTCTCGGTGTAGATGCGGCCGGCCAGCGAGGGTTCGATGGTGCCGACGAAGCGTTTGCCGATCCGGTCGGGCAGCGGGTGGGTGTAGCGGATGCCGTGGGTGTCCATGACCACGATGAAGTCGACGCCGGCGTCCTTGCGGGCCGCCTCGGTGAGCGGCTGCAGCGTCGTCGTCGGCGAGGACGACTTCAGGGTGTCGACCAGCCCGGGGGAGTGCGCGAAGGCCTCGGCGACGGCCACCGACCGGTTCTTCGCCTCCTTCTCGCTGGCGCCCCGGGATTCGAGGACCAGCGCCAGGATCGCGCCCAGCACCAGCAGGACCACCACCGCGACCTGCACGGCGAACACCTGTCCGGCAAGGCTCCGCGGGCTCCTCGCTCTGCGTGACTGCTTGGAGGTGCCCCGGGAACGGTCGGCGCGATCGACCATGGCTCCATTCAAACACCGCGCCGAGGGCGACCACGAAGCGTGGCAGTCGGCGCGGCGCCGGACCGGGACCTCCGAGCGCCGGCGGTCCCGGTCCCGCGCCGGTGTCAGGCCGCGAGCGCGGCCGCGGTGGCGGGCGCCGGGGCGCCCCGGTGCAGCCAGGCCCGCTCGGCGGCGGTCCACGCGGTGGTGGTCAGCAGGTACAGGCCGGCCGCGAGCGGCACGAACGCGGCGAACAGCACCGTGCCGAACGACAGGTACGGCAGCAGGCGCGCGCCCGGCACGGCGGGCGCCCCGGCCGCGGTGGGCGATGCGGCCGTGGCGGCCGCGGCCCGCCGGGCCCGGCGGAAGCCGACCCAGCAGACGGCGCCGATCGCCGCGTACAGCGCGCCGAGGACGGCGTACTGGCCGGCGGTGCGGGCCTCGCCGAGGTGCAGGCCGAGCGGCACCCCGGCGAGGGTGTGGCCGAGCAGGTCGTTCGGGGTGGTGAACAGCCGGTACATCACCGAGAAGAACGGGATCTGCACCAGCATCGGCAGGAAGCCGGCGAACGGCGAGGACTTCTCCTCCCGGTACAGCTCGGTCAGCGCGGCCTGCAGCTTCTCCGGCTTGCCCTTGTGCCGCCGGTTCAGCTCGGCGACCTTCGGTGCGAGCCGCATCCGGACCTTCTCGCCGCGGGCGGCGGACCGGGCGAGCGGGTGCAGCGCCAGCCGGACGAGGGCGGTGAACAGCACGACGGCGAGCGCCGTCGGCACCACCGCGGCGAGCGCCGAGACGGCGTCGTGGGCGAGGCGTACGGCAGGATCGAGTACGGCGAAAACGGACATGCGGGGCGGGCCCTCCGGGTCTCAGGCGGAACGAGATGTCGGCGGAAGGCGGCCGTGCGGATGGGGACTACGCGGCCGCCGGGGCCGCGCCCGGTGCCCTGGGGCGGCGTCGGCCGCGGGCATCCGGATCACGCTGGGGGAGGAAGGCCGTACCGAGGGCCCGGCGGCGCAGCACACCGTCGCGGACGGCGGCCGGTGCCCGCGCACCGAGCAGGCGGGCGGCCGCGAGGGCACCCGCGACGGCGCCGGCCAGCAGCACGGCGGCCGCGGTCGCGGCGACCGCGGTCAGCGCGGAGGGGCTGAGCGGCAGCTCACCGGCGAACAGCCGGAGCAGGCCGAGGAGCAGCGCGACGAAGGGCACTGCACACCTCCTGCGGGACCGGCTGACGGGACGTGAGCCCGATGGTACGTGGTCGCAGCGCCGAACGGTACCGACTCCGGGAGGAAC
Organism: Kitasatospora sp. NPDC093679; assembly: GCF_040683455.1. Taxonomy (NCBI): domain Bacteria; kingdom Bacillati; phylum Actinomycetota; class Actinomycetes; order Kitasatosporales; family Streptomycetaceae; genus Kitasatospora; species Kitasatospora sp. NPDC093679. The sequence continues at coordinate 70,982 of NZ_JBFBDW010000029.1, read as the reverse complement.
CTCGCCGCCCCCGGGCCGGGTGCGCGGCGGCGCACCCGTGCCGTGTGAGGATGACCGGCGAGCCGCGCGGCGCACCGCCCCCGGCCGTGGACCTCCGAACGGAACGACGACGTGATCCCCGCACCGAGCCCCCTGCTCCTGCCGGACGGACGTCCCGCCGCCGAGGCGTGGACCCTCGACCCGGCGATGAGGCACCTCAACCACGGCTCGTTCGGGGCGGTGCCGCTGGCCGCGCAGCGCGAGCAGCAACGGCTGCGCGAGGAGATGGAGCGGGCACCGGTGGTGTGGTTCCCCGGACTGGCGGGCCGGGTGGCCGCCGCGCGGACCGCCGTCGCGGAGTTCCTCCGGGTGCCGGCCGGCGACCTCGCCCTGGTGCCCAACGCCAGCGCCGGGGCCAGCGTCGTCTACGGCAGCCTGGCGCACCGGCCCGGCGGCGAGGTGGTCGTCACCGACCACGGCTACGGCGCGGTCACCATGGGCGCCGAGCGGCTGGCCCGCCGCTGGGGCGGCACCGTCCGGACGGCCCGGGTGCCGCTGGACGCCGGACCCGAGGAGGCGGCCGGGGCCGTGCTCGCCGAGGTCACCGACCGGACGGGCCTGATCGTGCTCGACCACATCACCTCGGCGACCGCCCGCTGGATGCCCGTCGGGGCCGTCGGCGCCGCCGCCCGCGAGCGCGGCGTCCCGCTGCTGGTCGACGGCGCGCACGTGCCCGGACTCGCCGAGGACCCGCTGGACGGGCTGCAGTTCGACGTGTGGGTGGGCAACCTCCACAAGTTCGGCTGCGCGCCGCGCGGCGCCGCCGCGCTGGTGGCCGGCTCCGACCTGCGGCACCGGCTCTTCCCGCTGATCGACTCCTGGGCGGCCCGCGAGCCCTTCCCCGAGCGGTTCGACACCCAGGGCACGGTGGACGCCACCGGCTACCTCGCGGCGCCCGCCGCCCTCGACTTCGTCGAGCGCACCTGGAGCTGGAAGGCCGCCCGCGACTACCTGGGCGAACTGGCCGACTACGCCGAGCACACCGTCGGCGAGGCCTTCGCGGAGCTGACGGGCGGGAGCGCGGCGGTGGACGTCGGGATGCCGGTCGGCGCCCTGCGGCTGGTCCGCCTCCCCGACGGCCTGGCACCCGACCGGCTCGCCGCCGACGCGCTGCGCGACCGGGTCGCGGCCGAGCTCGGCGTCGAGGCGGCCTTCACCAGCTTCGGCGGCACCGGGTACCTCCGGCTCTCCACGCACGTCTACAACACGCCCGAGGACTACGAGTACTTCGCCGAGCGCTGCGTGCCCGTCCTGACCGCCTGGGCGAGGGGCTGACCGCAGCCGCAGCCGCAGCCGCCGCTGCCGCCGCTGCCGCCGCCGCGGTCGTTCCGGTGGTCGGCCGGGTTCTTGCCGCCGCCGGTCCCGCGGGGCCTGCGGCTGTTAGGGTCCGGGCATGTCCAAGGCCGAGATAGACGCGATCACGACGGAGTTCTTCGGTGCGTTCGACAACCGGGGCGGGAAGCCCGCGGACGTGGCGCGGATCCGTCGGCTGGTGCTGCCGAACGGTGTGATCGTCAAGACCGGCCCGGACTTCGCCGCCTACACCGTCGACGGGTTCGTCGAGCCCCGGGAGCGGCTGCTGGCGGACGGCAGGCTGGTGGAGTTCTCCGAGTGGGAGACGTCCGAGCGCACCGAGATCGTCGACGACCTGGCGACCCGGGTCGGCGAGTACCGCAAGTCCGGTGTCCTGGACGGCGAGCCGTTCGAGGGCGGCGGCACCAAGGTCATCCAGTTCGTCCGCACGCCGGACGGCTGGCGGATCGCCGCACTGTCCTGGTTCGACCGGGACTGATCCGGCGCTCGCCGCCGCCGGTCACCGGTCGGCGGTGCCGCCCTCCCCGGACCGGGTGAGGGCGACGGTGGCGCGGCGGGCGGCCTCGACGACGTCCCGGTCGGTGGCCGCGGTGCCCTGGGCGGCGAGCAGCGCCGCCCGTACCGTGTCGAAGGCCATCCGGACGGCGAGCCGCTGCTGCTCGTCGGCGTGCTCGTCGACCAGCAGCCCGACGACCTCCTCGAAGGCGCCCGGGACGTCGGCCGCGTTCTCGGACAGGCGGCGCACCACCGGCTGGTTGGCCTGCGCCAGGCGCATCATCGCCAGCCGCTCGGGCGTGGTGCCGGCGATCCAGCGCAGTGCGGCCTCCCGCACCAGACCGGGCGTCCGCGGCTGCGCGGAGATCCAGGCGGCGAGCTCCCGCACCTCCTCGCGCCGCTCGGCCACCAGGCTGGCGACGATCTCCTCCTTGTTGCGGAAGTGGTAGTAGAGCGCGGACTTCGTCACGCCGAGGGCCTCGGAGATGTCCCGCACCGAGGTGGCCTCGTAGCCCTTCTCCGTGAACAGGTCCAGCGCGACCCCGAGGATCTCGGCGCGGGTCTCCGCCGCCGGACGGCGGCCTCTCGCGGCGGGGCTGCTCATGTCCTGGTACTCCGTCCCTCGGTTCCCCGGCTGACTCCGGGAGGCTCCCACCCTACCTTGCTTACTGAACGGACGTTAAGTAGCGTGGAACTTAATGACCGGTCGTTCAGTACGACCGGCCCTGCCGTCGTGCCCGAGGAGGCGCCCATGAACGCCGTACCCGCAGTCCCCGCCGTCGCCGTCGTCGGAGCAGGTCCGGGCGGACTGCTCTGCGCCCGCGTGCTCCAGCAGCACGGCGTGTCCGTCACCGTGTACGAGGCCGACGCCTCCGTCGACGCCCGCGACCTCGGCGGCACCCTCGACCTGCACGCCGACTCCGGCCAGATCGCCCTGGAGGACGCCGGCCTCGCCGACGCCTTCCGCGCCCTCGCCCGGCCCGAGGGCCAGGCCAAGACCCGCATGGACCACCACGGCACCGTCCTCGACCGCTTCGTGCCCGACGCCGACGACGAGGCCGCCCCCGAGATCGACCGCGGCCAGCTCCGCCGGATGATCGCCGAGCACGTCGACCCCGCGTCGATCCGCTGGGGACACCGCCTCACCGCCGTCGAACCGCTCGCCGACGGCACCCACCGGCTGCACTTCGCCGGCGGCGGCACCGCCGAGGCCGGCCTGGTGATCGGCGCCGACGGCACCTGGTCCCGGGTCCGGCCGCTGGTCTCGACCGCCACCCCCGCCTACAGCGGCGTCTCCTTCCTCGACGTCGTGTACGCGGACGCGGACACCCGCCACCCCGGGATCGCCCGGCTCGTCGGCGACGGCCACCTGTTCGTCCGGGACGGCGAGGGCCGGGCGGTCATCGCCCAGCGCAACAGCGGCGGCCGCATCCGGGCCTACCTCGCCATGCGCACCCCGGCCGACTGGTACGCGGCGGCGGGCATCGCCGACCCCTCCGACCCGGCCGAGGCCGATGCCGTCCGGCGTCACCTGCTCGCCGAGTTCGCCGACTGGGACGCGCAGCTGCGGCCCTTCCTCACCGACGCCGACGGCGGCTACCGGCACCGGCCCATCCACGTCCTGCCGGCCCCGCACACCTGGGAGCACCGCAGCGGCGTCACCCTGCTGGGCGACGCCGCCCACGTCATGGCGCCCTTCGGCGGGTACGGCGTCAACCTCGCCCTGCTCGAGGGCGCCGAACTCGCCCGCGCGATCGCCGGGGAACCGACCCCGGACGCGGCCGTCCGCCGCTACGAAACCGCGATGAAGGACCGCGCCGCGCCGCTCGCCGCCGACGCCAACGACGCACTCGCCCGCTTCTTCGGCGTCACCCCGCCCGCCGCGCACACCGCCCCCGACCCGGCCGAGGAACACCGCCGCTACCGGCAGGGCGCAGCCGAGTACCGGGCCCGGCAGGTCGCGGCCCCGGCAGGCGGCAGCGCGTCCCGGTGACGCCGTCCGCCGAACGGCGGCCCACCGCGGGCCCAGGGCCGGATGGTCGGACGGCCGTCCCGGGCGACACCGACCCGGACCTGCTCCCCTGAACCCGGCCACCACCACCGGCCGCGGCGGATCAGGGACGCTGCCACCGGCGGCGGGGGCGCCCCTGCTCCGGACCGGGAGCCGCGGCCCGCTCGGCCCGCTCCGCGGCGACGGCCCGCCGGGCGGCCTCCGCGGCCCGCGGGTCGTCGAACTCCCGTGACAGCACCTCGATCCGCCCGGTCGCGGGATCGTGCCGCACGGTGTCCAGCGCCATGCCGTCGAGCTGGGCGACCGTCTCCGCGTGGACGGTCGTGTCCAGGGGCAGGACCGCCAGCTTCGGGTCGTCCGCGGTGACGGTCACCTCCTCCGCGAGCAGGGTGTCCAGCAGCCGCCGCGGGGTCGGCGACGGCAGCCGCTCGTCCACCGCCACGTGCAGCATCAGCTGCTCGAACCCCGTGTCCACCCACCGCGCGTGGGACACCCACACCGAGCGCACGGTCGGGAACTCCCCGATCCGGCGCCGCAGCGCATCCCGCAGCGCCACCGCCACCGGATGGACGGACCGGGTCAGCCGCATCTCCTTGCCCTCCCCGCCCCGCCATCCGCGCTCCTGGAGCACCCGGGCCACCAGCCCGATCGGCAGGCCGGCACGGCCCCGGTCGGAGTGCAGCACCAGCACGGGGACGCCCGTCCGCTCGGCGATGTCCCACAGCCGCAGCGCGTCGCAGTGGAACGCGGCCGCCGGCTCCGCCACCTGCTCGGAGAGGCACGCCGCACTGATGTAGCCCGGCAGGTACGGGACGTCGTCCTCGCTCCGCCGGAACAGGACCTTGCCGCTCTCCGCCACGGGCACGTACACCCCGTGGTCCGCCACGGCGGAGAGCAGCGCCTCCCACTCCGTACTGGCCGCGCCGCGGTCGAGGATGTCGGCAAGCGCCGCGTTGATGTCCACGCGCACAGCGTACGGCAGCACCAACTCCCCTGTGGCTGGCGGGAATCGGGAAGCATGACAGGATTGCGGAGTGATCACCGGACGAGGGGGGACGCCGTGACCGGTCAGTGGAGCACCCATGGCGTCGAGCTGCTGGCCGACCGGGTGGTCAAACGGTTCCGCCCGTGCACCGACGGCGAACCCGAACGTGAGTGGCGCGCGCTCACCGTCCTCGGCCGGCACTGCCCCGACCTCGCCCCCGCACCGCTGCGGGCCGACCTCGCCGCGACCCCGCCGACCGTCGTCATGGCCCGCATCCCGGGTACGCCGCTCCGCGGCTCGGCAGTGTCGGCCGATCAGGCAACCGCACTGGCGGCGGCGTTGACGCAGATGTACGCCTCCGTCCCCGGCCCGGTCGCCGAACGGCTGCCGCCGCGCCTGTGGAACGAGCACCACGCCGTCCGCGGCATCCGCACCCGGCACGAGCAGCTACGGCGTACGGATCCGCCCCGGGCCGTCCGGCACGCGGTGGCCGAGGGCATGCGATGGCTCGACCTGGCCGGACGCCCGCCCGTCGGCGGCCCGGACCTCCCCGCCGTCCTCGGCCAGGCCGACGGCAACCTCGCCAACTTCCTGTGGGACGGGAGCAAGGTCCGCGTCGTCGACTTCGAGGACTCGGGCCGCAGTGACCGCGCCTACGAACTCGCCGAGGTGGTCGAACACGTCTCGGCCTGGGTCGACGGCGATCTCGACATCCCCCACTTCCTCGGCCTCTTCGACCTCACCCCGGCCGAGTCGCGCCGACTGCACGAGTCCCGCCGCCTCTTCGCCCTGCTCTGGCTGCTCGTCCTCGCCCTCGAAGACCCCGCACGGGCGCGCAACCCCGCCGGCACCGCCGAACACCAGGCAGCACGCCTCCTCGCCCTGCTCGACTGAACCACTGGTCGGAGTGGGAGGTGCCCGTCGACGGGAGCCGGCCGGTGGAGTTCGACTTCGAGGCGGACCGGTACGGGGCCGATCTCGCCCGTGCCGCGGCGGATCCCCGGTGGCGGTCCGCCCGCTGAGCCGTCAGCCGGCCGTCCCGGCCCGGCCGTTGTCCGGGTCCGGCCGGTCGGTGGGGTCGTCGGAGGGGGGCGCGGGCTTGGTGTGGAGGACCGCGCGGGCCTGTTCGGCGGCGCGGACGATGCTCTCGCTGATGAAGTCGAGGAACCGGGCGATGTTCTCCAGCCGGGTGGCGGCGGGGGTGTTGGCGCCGAGGACGGCGACGCCCTGGCGCGCGGTGGCGACGAGCCGGTCGTTGGCCCGGGCGCTGGCGATGGTCGCCTGGTAGAAGAGTTCGTCGTCGACGATGTAGCGGTCGCGGCGGCGTTCGTCGCGCTCCCGGCGGACGAGGCTCTGGCTCTCCAGGAACGCGATCGCCTTGGAGATGGACGCCGGGCTGACGTCGAGGCGCTGGGCGAGCTGCGACGCGGTGAGGCTGCCCGAGTCGCTGATGAACAGACCGGTCAGCACCCTGGCGCCCATCTTGGGCACGCCCGACGCCATGAGGACGGTGGTGAGCGTCTCCTCGTAGTCGGCGACGGCCTCGGCGTCACGGCCCTGCGGCTGGGGGAGCGGCGCCGATCCGCGGGGGGAGGTCGGCTTGCGCCGGTGGGCGCGGCGTTCGGTGGCACGGTGGGCGAGGTCGGCGCGGTACCCGGTCGGGCCGCCGTTGCGCATCACCTCGCGGGTGATCGTGGAGGTCGGCCGGTCGAGGCGCCGGGCGATCTCCGCGTAGGGGAGGCTGTCGGCCAGCCCCAGTGCGATCTGCTGGCGTTCCTGCTGGGTGAGCCTGCCTCCCGGCATCGCGATCTCCTCGGTGCTGCTGCGTCGTGGACCTGACCGCGCCACTATAGCGTTCACTTCTCACCCATTGCAATGATCGCCATCGTTCTCGTTGCGTTCTCTTCAGGTCGGGTGCAACGATTTATGTTGTCTGACGTGCAGTGATCGTAGTCCAGTGCAACGAACATGTTGCCCATCTATGGAAAGCAACGTAGCGTTTCCGTTGTCAGAAACAAGGAGCGAGCACAGGAGAGCACGATGCAGACCTTCGACACCCCCGCCCCCCTCTCCGCCGTCCTGGACGTCCCCGCCGGCCGCGTCCAGCTCATCGCCGCGGACCGCACCGACACCGTCGTCGAGGTCCGGCCCGCCGACCCGTCCAAGGGCCGCGACGTCCGGGCCGCCGAACGGACCACCGTCGCCCACGCCGACGGCGTCCTGCGGATCCACGCCCCCGAGCCGCAGAACCGGCTCCTCGGCTCCTCGGGCGCGGTGGAGATCACCGTGCAACTGCCCGTCGGCTCCCGGATCGAGGGCAGGTCCGCCGCCTCCGAGCTGCGCGGCGTCGGCCGCCTCGGCGACGTGGTCTTCGACGGCGCGTACCGCCGGATCAAGCTCGACGAAGCGGCGAGCGTCCGCCTCACCGCGGTCGACGGCGACGTCGAGGTCGGCCGGCTGGGCGGCCCCGCCGAGATCAGCACCACCCGGGGCAGCATCCGGATCGCCGAGGCCGGTCGCGGCACCGTCGTGCTCAGCACGCAGTCCGGCGACATCTCGGTCGGTGCCGCCGCCGGCGTCTCGGCCGCCCTGGACGCCGGCACCGGCCACGGCCGGATCAGCAACGCCCTCAAGAACGACGGCAGCGCCGAACTCGACATCCGCGCCACCACCGCCCACGGCGACATCACCGCCCACAGCCTCTGAACGACCGGGGGCAGCACGGCCCGGCGAACCCGAACAGCACGCACGCCCGACACCAGCAGGGGGAACACCATGACGAAGAACAGCCCGTCCGCGACCGCTCCGAGCTGGACCGGCCTGGTGCCGGTCGACGACACGGCCCTGGCCGTCACCGACACCGGAGGCCCCGGCGTGCCGGTGGTCTACCTCAACGGCCAGTTCGCCACCCAGGGGTACTGGCGCCGCGTCGTCGCCGACCTGGGCGCGGGATGGCGGCACCTCACCTACGACGAGCGGGCCCGCGGCCGGAAGTCGGGGCGCTCGGCGGACTACTCCTTCGAAGCGGCCGTCCGGGACGTCGACGCCGTGCTCGCCGCCCGGGGCGTGGACCGGGCGCTCGTGGTGGGCTGGTCCTACGGGGCCTTCGTCGGGGCGCACTGGGCGGCCCGCAACCCGGAGCGCGCCCTCGGAGCGGTCATGGTCGACGGCGCCTTCCCGTACGACTGGCTCGACGACGCCATGGAGCAGCGGATCCGCAAGCAGTTCCGGCAGTGGAGCCGGTTCCTGCCGCTGCTGCGCCCGACCGGACTGACCCCGCGGATGACGGCCGACCAGATGGCGGACTGCAACATCGAGCTCGGCCGGATCTCCCGCGAGCGCGAGCTCGGCCCGGTGCTGGACGGCATCACCGTCCCGATGCGGTACGTGGTCGCCTCCGGCTCGTCCCTCGGCAGCCGTGGCGACGAGCAGGAACGGATCCGCACCAGCCTCGACGGGGTGACCGCCCGCAACCCGAACATCGCGGTGAGCGCGAAGGTCGCCGCCAACCACGGCGCCCTCCTCAAGAAGGACTTCCGGGCCATCGCCGACGCCGTGCGCGAGGTCGCCGCCCTGGCCGACGCCGGGCGCTGAGCGTGGACGCGTCCGTCCGGGACCCCGCCGACGCGGCGGACCCGGGCGGCGCGTTCAATGGCCCGGTGAACACCACCACCGTCGACCTGGGGTCCGTCACCGCGCCGTCGGGCGTCCTCGTCCTGGGGACGGCCGGCTGGACCGACCAACGGCCGGAGTCGGGTGCACCGCTGTCGGTCCGGGCCGCAGCCGCGGTGGCGGCCGGCGGCGGGCACCTGTGCGACGACGAGGCCGAGGCCGTCGCCGTTCCGGCCGCGGCGGACCGTCCGCTGCCCGTCCGGGCGGCGACCGCGCCCTCGCTCTTCGACGGGCAGCCGGTCGTCTCCGTCCTGGAGGTGGACCTCGGTCTGCCCTGGCCCGGCGGTCACTCCGACGGGCCGGTGCCGCTGGGGGAGCTGCCCGTCGACCGGTGCGGCACGGTCGTGGGCGACGCGGTGGCCCTGGACTCCTTCGTCGGACTCGGGGGCGAATCCGTCGACGGGCTCGCCGACCTGACCTACTGGGGCCGGGAGGTGGAAGCCGCCCGGGCCGAGTTCGGCGGCGAGCGGATCCAACGGCTCGGCGGCGACCTCGACGGCTGGCTCGACCTGCCCGAGGCCGAGGCGTGGCGGCTCGGCGAGCGACTCCAGGACTGGGTGCGCAGCGGGCCCGGCACGGGCCTGGTGCACTCCGTCCAGCGCCACACCCACTTCCACCTGGTCGAGCGGGCCGGGCAGAACCACCCCCTGCTCGCGGGCACCCTCGACCTCGCCGGCAGCCGCATCCTCGGCCTCGGGTGGGACCCGGGCGACCACGCCGTGCGGCACAGCGGCGAGCGGGCGTTCGGCTGCGTCCATCCCGTCGCCCTCCACCGCAGCGGGGGCTCCACCGTCCTGCGCTGGACCGTCACGGCCGACGAGGACGAGCCGGACGACGGCGCCCCGGACCGGCCCGGCGACGGGCAGGCCGTCTGACGGCAACGGCCGGACTCCTCCCCCCTCACCCCGCAGACTCCGGGTGACCATCCGTGGTGGCGGCGACACCGCTGACGGTCCGGTCCCTCGGCCGCGCGCACATGCAAAGACTTCGTTGCAAAGAAATGGTGGCAATCGCTAGGCTGCCGGACATGACGGAACATCAGCCCGCCGTGCGTAGCCTCGACGCCCGCTCCCTGCGCGGTCTGGCGCACCCGCTGCGGATGCGCCTGCTGGCCGCGCTGCGGCAGGGCGGCCCGGCGACGGCGACGAAGCTCGCCGCCCGGCTCGGCGAGTCGTCCGCCTCGGTCAGCTACCACCTGCGGCAGCTCGGCGCGCACGGCTTCATCGCGGAGGAGCCCGACCGGGGGACGGCCCGTGAGCGCTGGTGGCGGGCCGAGCACCGCGGCCACCGGTTCGACCGGCTGGAGGACTTCCTGGAGAACCCGGACCCCGAGGTGCGCGGCGCCATGGACGTGTTCCTGAAGGAGGTGGCCGCCGTCCACGCACGGGAGCTCGGCGAGTGGCTCGCCGGCACCGGCGACTGGCCCGAGGAGTGGCGCCGCAGCTGGGACATGAGCGACTTCACCCTGCGCCTGACGCCCGAACTCGCGCGGGAACTCGCCGTCCGGGCACACGAACTCGTGCAGGGCTTCCGGGAGCGGGCCGCTGCCGACGAGGAGGGGGCCGTTCCCGTCCGCGTCCACCTGCACGCCTTCCCCCTGCCGAAGGGCTGACCCCCGGCAGCCCGGCCCCGGCAGCCCGATCCCCGGCGGCCCGATCCCCGAGCCCGACGTCAGAAGACCTGATCCCCGACGACCGCCCGGAGGGCACGCCCATGACCGTCGCCGCCCGCTCCCGGGCCGACGAGGCCCGAGTCGCCCCGGACCGGCGGCCGCTGGTCGCCCTGCTGACCGCGAACCTCGTCTCGATCACCGGCAACGCCCTCGCCGGCATCGGAGTGCCGTGGTTCGTCCTGCAGACCACCGGCAGCGCCTCCCGGGCCGGTCTGGTGGCCTTCTGCCAGATGCTGCCGCTGGCGCTGTCGGCGCTCGCCGGCGGACCGGTGATCGACCGGATCGGACGCCTGCGCGCGTCGGTGCTGTCGGACGTGGTGTGCGGTGCGGCCGTCGGGCTGATCCCGGTCCTCCAGTGGGTCGGCGGCCTGCGGTTCTGGCAGCTGTGCGTGCTCATGGCGGTCAACGGGCTGTTCCAGGCGCCGGGCGAGACCGCGCGCCAGGTGCTCACGCCCGATCTCGCCGACCGCGCCGGTGTCCCGCTCGCCCGGGCCATGAGCCTGTACACCGGTGCGTCCAGAGGGGCCCGGCTGCTGGGAGCCTCGGCCGCCGGCGTGCTGATCGCCCTGTTCGGGGCCGGCCAGGTCCTGCTGCTGGACACGGTGACCTTCGCCGTCTCGGCGCTCCTGGTCGCCCTCGGCGTCCGGCACGTCTCCGCCGCCGCCCCCCGCCGGGACGGGCCGTCGGCGAGCCTGCGCGGGTACCGCGACGAACTGCGCGAGGGCCTGGCCTTCCTGGTCCGTCAGCGGCTGCTGCTCGCCATCACCCTGGTGCTGATGGTCACCAACGGACTGGACCAGGGATGGCGGTCGGTGCTGCTGCCCGTGCACGCCGCGCGCGACCTCGGCGGGTCGGTCGACCTCGGCCTGCTCGCCGGCCTCTTCGCGGCGGGAGCGCTCGGCGGTTCGCTGCTGCACGCGGTGGTGGGGGACCGGCTGCCCCGCCGGTCGCTGTACGCCTTCTGCCTCCTCGTCGGCGGAGCCCCGCGGATGCTGGTCGCGGCGTTCGCGCCCGGCCTGCTGCCCCTGGGCGTCACCCTGGCCGTCGCCGGTGTCGCCGCAGGGATCCTCAACCCGATCGTCTCGACCGTGCTGTACGAACTCGTGCCCGACCCGCTGCGCAGCCGGGTCACCGGCGTCCTGGCGGCGGGCGTGCTGCTGGCGACCCCGGTCGGCGGTCTCGCCTGCGGCTACCTGGTGGACCGGGTCGGGCTGACGACCGCCCTCGTGCTGCTCGGCGGGGCGTACCTGCTGATCACGCTCTGCCCGCTGGCCTTCCCCGTCTGGCGCCGGATGGACGGCACGGGCGACGCCGGGGCCCGTCCGTAGTCGCCGGGCGGAGCCGCAACGGACGGGGCAGGAATCGCCCGATGCGGCCTCAGCCGAGGACGGCGAGTCCGGCGAGAGCCAGGCCCGGGGAGATCAGGCTGATGATCCGCTGCCACCTGTTCCAGGACCCCCGGCCCCGGTAGCCGACCGGCGTCATGGACCGGACCCGGGCGAGCCCCGAGAGGCCCGCCGGCAGCAGGGCTACCCCGACGATCAGCTGGACGAGCACGTTCCCCACCCCCGGCTGCCGCAGGCACCCGCCCGCGGCGCCGTCGATCGTCCCACGGGTACCCCCGCCCGACACGGTGATTCCCGGCGCGGGGGTGAAGCTCCGTCAGGCAGGGGGTGGCGGTGGCCGGGTCTCCGGTGGGACCGCCGGCCGGGCTCCTGCGACGTCGCCGTCAACGGAGCCCGGCGCGGCGGGCGCCGGGTGGTGCGTGCAGCCCGAAGGGCCGGCGGCGCACAAGGAGTTCAGTCGCAGCGCCGTACGGCCGAGGAGCCGGAACTCCGGACGGTGCCACCACAGGTCGTCGCCGTTCGGGCGGTCTCCGCCGTCAGGGGTTGATCCGGGTGACGGTCATCTCGATCGGCCAGCCGTTGCTGCCGCAGCTCAGCACCGAGGCCTGCTCCATGCCCCGCGAGCGCTTGCCCTCCGAACCGAGGTAGGGGCCGTTGACCCGGCCGGGGCCGGCGCACTTGGCCTTGACGTACCAGGTGCCGCTGCCCCGGGTGCACCAGCCGACGGCGTTGTGCTCGTTCTCGTGGGCGACGTAGGCGGTGCAGCCGCTCGGGCCGCCGGGAGCGGCCGAGGCCACGGGGGCGGCGAGGAGGGTGGCGCCGACGGCCACCGCACCGGCGATCGAAGCGGCGAGACGGCTGATCTTGTGCGGACGGTTCATCAAAGTCCTTGAGAAGAAAGGGAAGTGATCGGTGTGCGAATGCACATGGACAAGCCTGGCAACTGTCCGGTCCGCCTCACCTCGTACTCCGGGACGAGTCTGCCCCCGCCGTCCGACCGGAGCCATACCCGCCGGTAGGGGGGTGTGGCGGCACCGCCGGGCACAGGGACGTGTGTGACCGAACGGCTGTCAGGCGTCGTCCGGGGAGAGACGAGGTCGTGGACCGCGCCACGGCGGCCGGCGACGCGCTCACCGACGCCCTGCTGGCGGAGTTCGCGGTCCTCGACCCGGCGGCCGTCGCCGACGAGAACTCCTTCTGGCACATCGCCGCCGAGGAACCGGGCCACGGCACGGGCTGACACCGCTGCGGCCCGGCCCGTATTCGGTTGCGCACCGGTGTCCGGCCGGGTCAAGGTGGCCTGACACCCCGACGGAAGCAGCAGAGATGACCGCCCCGACCACCCACGTCGACCACGAACTCGTCGAGGCCGCGACCCACGTCGCCCGCACGCGCTGCCGGGGCGACAACCACACCGTGGCAGCCGCGGCCCGTGCCCGGGACGGGCGCATCGTCACCGCCGTGAACGCCTATCACTTCACCGGCGGCCCCTGCGCCGAACTCGTCCTCATCGGCGCGGCAGCCGCCCAGGGCGCCTACGAGCTGGAGACGATCGTCGCCGTGGGCGACCGCGACCGGGGAGTGCTGCCGCCCTGCGGCCGGTGCCGCCAGGTCCTGCTCGACTACTTCCCCGGCATCGAGGTCATCGTCGGCTCGGGCGACCGGACGCGGGCCGTTCCCGTCGACGACCTGCTGCCCGAGACCTACGTGTGGGCCGACCACCAGCTCGACGGCGGGTGAGTCACGCCCGACACCGGGCGGGTCACGGCCCGGCGGCCTCGGTGAGGCAGGCCGGGAAGTCCGGGTGCGATGACCAGGCGGCAAGGCCCTCGACCACCACCGCCCAGGCGCGGGCGGCCTCGCCGGCCTCACCCCGGTCCAGGGCCCCCTCCGTCAGGGCGAGGTGCTCGTCGACCGCCCGGGACCACGTCTCGAACGCCGCGGCGACATCACCGCTCCGGCTCCACGACCCCGCCGGGCCGGGCCGCTGACGCCGGGCCGCGACGAACGCCCGCGCGGCGGCCAGCTGTTCGGCGGTCGGAAGGCTCTCGCTCGTGCTCATGCCCGATCCTCGGTGGCGGCACCGCCCGCCCCACCGTTGCGGGCCCCTGGCGGAACGGCACCGTGATCTTCGGCTGCCCAACCTACCCCCGCAGCGGGGCGACAGCTGCCATCCCCGGCCGCTCCGCGCGGCGCCGCCGAGGCCCGCGGGGCCGACCGGTCAGGGCAGCGGCTCGCCGCGAGCCGCCAGCCACAGGGCGTACCACTCCTCGTGGCCGAGCTCCGGCTCGCGGACGGCGGCATCCCGGCAGGCCCGGATGCGGTCCGGGTTCGCGGAGCCGACGACCGGGGCGATCCGCGCCGGATGCCGCTGCAGCCACCACAGCACCACCGACTCCGGCGTGGTGCCCTTCGCCTCCGCGAGTTCGGCGACCAGCCGTGCCGTCCGCCGTTCCCGCTCCGACTGCTGGCGGCCCGTGAAGCGGCCCTGCGCGAGGGCGCCCCAGGCCTGCAACCGGACGCCGTTGCGGCGGCAGTACTCGACCGTCCCGAACGGGAACCCGTTGCCGGCGGCCGCGGGCGTGTTGACCAGCACCCCGGCCTCCAGCCAGTCCCGCTGCGCCAGGCTCATCTCCAACTGGTTCGCCACCAGGGGCACGTCCAGGTACGCCTGAAGATCCTCGATCTGCGCGGCGCCCGTGTTGGAGACGCCGAAGGCCCGGACGAGGCCCTGCCGATGCAGTGACATCAGTGCCTCGGCGACGTCCGCGGGATCGGCCAGCGGGTCCGGACGGTGCAGCAGCAGGACGTCGATCACATCCGTGCGCAGCCGGGCCAGGCTCTCCTCGACCCGCCACACGATGCTGCTGCCGCGCAGGTCGTAGATGCCGGGCCGGTCGCCCTCGGCGAGGCGGATCCCGCACTTGGTCTGCAGGGTGATCCGCTCCCGCAGACCGGGCGCCCGGGAGAGCACCTCGCCGAAGACCGCCTCCGCCTTGCCGCGCCGGTAGATGTCCGCGTGGTCGAACACCGTGATGCCCGCGTCCAGCGCCGCCCCGACCGCCGCCTCCGCAGCGGCGATGTCCGCCGGGCCGTACCCCTCGGAGTCCCAGTCACCGCCCAGGCCCATGCAGCCGTACAGCAGGCGTTCCCCGTCGGGGCGCGTCGTCGTCATACGGCCACCCTAGGCCCTCCCCTTCGGGTTTCCGCAGGTGGTGCGGTGCACCGGCCGGTGCACGGGGCTGGGGCACGGGGCTGGGGCACGGGGCGGGACGGTGGCGGCCGGGAAAACCTGTCACCCGTGCGGGGCGGGGGCCGTAGGCTCGGGCGCATGTCTGACCATGATCACGCGCAAGGGCCAGGAGCCGTGGGGCCCGTGACGGCCGAGGACCTCGCCGAGGGTGTGCGGCTCGTCGCCGCGCTGCTGCGCCGGCCCGAGGCGCTCGGCGCGGACTGGGGGCGGCCCGCCGGCAGCCTGGAATGGAGCTGCTGGGAGACGGCCGAGCACCTGGCCGACGACCTCTTCTCCTACGCCGCCCAACTCGGCCCGCAGACGCCCCCCGCCGCCACCCATGTGCCGTTCGTCTGGCGCAGGGAGGCCCCGGACAGGCCCGCCAACGTGATCTTCGCCGAGCGGGAGAGTGGGCCGGAGGGCATGCTCCAGGTGCTGGAGGCCTGCGGGGCGCTGCACGTGGCGATGGTACGGACGGCCTCGCCGCAGGCCCGCGCCTTCCACGTGTTCGGGACGACGGACCCCGAGGGCTCCGCGGCCATGGGCCTGGTCGAGCTGTTCGCGCACGCCCAGGACCTGGCTCTCGGCCTCGGACTCGACTGGCAGGCCCCCGCCGAGATCTGCACCCGCGTGCTGACCCGGCTGTTCCCCGAAGCCCCGACCGACACCGACCCCTGGCCGACCCTGCTGTGGGCGACCGGCCGCGGCGACCTCCCGGGCCGTCAACGGCGCACTGGCTGGCAGTGGGACAGCACCCCGCGCTCCTGCAGTCGGGGACGCCCTGACCGGAGTCGTCCCGATCGGGATGCGCCGTCCACGCGACGGGCTCGGACTCCGGACGAGGTGATCAAGCAGTGAAGTTCGCCTGCCGGAACCTCGGCGCGCCGGATCTGGCTCGTCGGGGACTCACCGCGAACTCCGCCCCGGTGGAGGTGCTGCTCGTGGACATCGAGGCGGACCTGGTCATCGACGACGACGGCCGCACGGTGTGGAACGAGGACGGCTTCCCGCTTCGAGCGCGGAGCCCTGATGGAGCCTGACCGAACGGCGGCATGATTGCCATGACGCGCGGAAATCGATGGTCCCTCCGATGCAGGCCGGGCGATACTGGCCCGCCATGACGAGCGATGAATACTCGGCCGGTCCGGCGTTGCGCCGGGTTCTGGCCGAGGCAGGCGGACCGGAACTGCTGGACCTGCTGGCCGAGGGGCTGACCGGGACGGATCTGACCACACTGCTCCTGGAAGTCTTCCGACGCCGCGCCGATCGGCTCACCCCGGCCGAGGTGATGCGGCGTTACCGCACCGACCGGTTCGTCACTCCGTCGCCCGCAGGGTTCGCGCACATACGACGAGCCGAAGACTTCCTGCTCTCGGCGCTGCCGGACGACTTCCAGATGCTCACCTTGGCTCCGCTCGTCCCCCTGGCAGCGCACACGGCGGTCGCGACCGTCGACCCGCGCAAGGTCGTCGCCACCGTTCGTGGCAGCGAGGTCGCAGCCGACCCGACCAATGCCCTGGCCTTGGAGGCAGCCCAGCGGAGATCCCAGGCCCTGGCCGCCGATCCCCGCTCGGCCCTGCTGGTGAGCGCCCGCCGCTGACCCGGGGCGCCCGGACGGTTGGAACGGCGACGAGCGTCAGCCGTGGTGGTGGAGGACCGTGTCCTTGAGGTTCCGGGCCTCGGGCGGCAGCGGCTTCGTCCGCGACAGCCGCACCGCGATGCCGCGGGCGAGGTCGAACGCCGCCACCGGGTCGGCCCGGTCCGCCCAGGGGGCGCCGCCGCACCAGCGTCCGACCAGCCGGAACTGCTCCAGGGCGGCAGCGTGCAGGCCGGCCTTGGCCAGGTGGTCGGCGAGCAGGTGCCGCAGGGCGGGCAGGCGCGGATCGTCCGCCGGGACGGTCGCGAGGGCCTGCGCCACGGCCTTGAGCCGCCGCCTGGCGGCCCTGGTGCGGGGGAGCGCGCGGAGGCCGCTGCGGGTCTCGAGTTCGGAGAGCGCGTGCACGTAGATGCCGGGCAGCGGGCTGCCCGCAGGCGCCTTGTCCACGGCGCGGCGGGCGAAGGCCATCATCTTGCGGTTGCTGCCGTACCACTTGGCGCACCAGTACTGCATGGCCTGCCAGTGCCCCTCGTAGTGGTGCGGGGCGCGTGCGACCAGGCCGTCCCAGAGCGGCCCGAACCGGTCCGGCGTGTACTGGGCGCCGCGGGCGGCCAGCACCATGACCACCCACGGGCCGGGGTCCTCCGGTGCGAGCAGCGCGGCCCGCTGCGCGGCCTCGATCGCGGCGGGCAGCAGCTCCCGGAACTTCGCCATCCGGTCGGCCGGTACCTGGTGCGCGTAGCCGCTGCCGCGGATCGCCCACGCCCGGTCGACCATGCACCGGGCCTCCAGCGTGGCGGCGGCGCAACCGGCCGGGTCGGCGGCCCGCCAGGCGGTCAGCCAGGCGTCGTCCTGCTCGGCGATGTCGGCGAGCAGTTCCAGCCTGGACCAGCGTTCGTCCCAGTCCCCGCCCGCGGCCTCGACGTACGCGGCGGCGGGCTGCCAGTCGCCGGTCCAGGCGGCCTCGCAGATCGAGCGGACGGCCGCGCTGCGGTCCGGAGGCGCCGGCGGGCCGGGCCGGCGCGGGTCGAGCACGGCGTGCGGCACCAGCCCGTAGGCGGCGGGGTCGAAGACGGTGGCGGCCCACGTGGCGGCCCTGGACGTGCGGTGGGGGCCCCGGAGCCAGATGACGAAGTACGTCCCGGCGACGACGAGCAGCAGGAGACTCACGGCGGAGGATCCTTGCAGGTCGCGAGCGGTGCGGGCAATGGGGATGCGGACACGTTCACGAGGCCTTCGCCGGGTCCCGCGGGACGGCGGCGGCCCGACTGCCGGGGGAGCCGGCACACGGGTGGCGGACGCCCCTGGTGACATGGCGGCACACGGTCGCAACGCCCTTCCCCGGCAAGCAGGATGACGCCGGACCGGACCCTCCGTGACGGAGCGCGACGGGCCACGAGCGGGCCACGAGCGGGCCACCAGCGGCAGACCCGGCGCGGTGCCGGGATTGCGGCGCGGACCGGCTGAGCAGGCTCAGATCAGGCCGGCCGGTCGTAGCCGACGGCCACCCGCCGTGCGGCGTGCCCGAACCGGCGCGTCGCACCCGACCCGGAGGACCCCGGTGCCGCTTCCCTCGCAACCCCTGCGCAGTCTCGGCTTCCTGACCATCGGCCTCTTCGACGAGGGCGACCCGGCGGGCGGGCACGAGTCCACCCTGAAACTCGTCGAACTCGGCGAACGGCTGGGATTCGACAGCGCCTGGCTGCGCCACCGGCACCTCCAGTTCGGCATCTCCTCCCCGGTGGCCGTGCTGGCCGCGGCCACGCAGCGGACGCGGCGCATCGAGCTCGGCACCGCGGTCATCCCGCTCGGCTGGGAGAACCCGCTGCGCCTGGCGGAGGACCTCGCGACCGTGGACGTGCTGTCCGGGGGTCGCCTCAACCCGGGTGTCAGCGTGGGCCCGCCGATGCACTTCGAGCGGGTCCGCGAGGCGCTGTACCCGGACACCGCCGGGTCGGAGGACTTCGGGTTCGCCCGGGTGCGGCGCCTGCTCGACCTCGTCGGCGGCAAGCCCGCCAGTGACTTCCGCGGCACCGAGGGCATCGAGGCGTTCTCGGACCGGGTCCAGCCGTACGCGCCCGGTCTGGCCGACCGCATGTGGTACGGCGCCGGCAGTCTGGGGTCGGCCCGGCAGGCCGCCGAGAACGGGATGAACCTGCTGGTCAGCAGCGTGGTGAAGGCAGAGGAGGGCGAGGACTTCGGTGCCGTCCAGCTCTCGCACGTGCGGGCGTTCCGCGAGCGCCACCCCGACGGCGCCCGGGCCCGGGTCTCGCAGGGGCTGGTGGTGATACCCACCGACAGCGCCACCCCCGCGCAGCGGGCGAAGTACCGGGAGTACGCCCGCGCCCGGCTGCCGCGGACCGCCGCCCCGCAGGGACCGGCCCGTCTGCTCTTCGCCCCCGACCTGGTCGGCAGCGCACAGGAGATCGCGGAGCGGCTCCACGCGCATCCGGCCTTCCGCGAGATCGACGAGGTGGCCTTCGCGCTGCCCTTCACCTTCGGGCACGAGGACTACGTGCAGATCCTGACCGACATCGCCACCGTGCTCGGCCCGGCCCTCGGCTGGCGTCCCGCCACGGACTGAGTCCCGCCGCGGACCGACCCGCACGGGTGGCGGCGGCTCAGCCCGTCGGTAGCCGCACGGGCGCGGACGGCGGGCCCTCGCGCCCGGCCCGGTCGACGCAGGTGACGGCGTACCAGGGGCCGGTCGCGGCGGCCGGCGGCCGGTACCGGCGGACGGTGAGGGCCGGCAGCAGGGCCACCAGTCGCGCCGGATCGGCCGGCGGCCGCGCACCCGGGTCGTCGGCGTACCCGTAGACGGCGAACAGGAAAGGGTGCGGGCGGCCGGTGCGCGGAGCCGGGGTGATCTGCAGGTCCTGCCGGTCGGGCGAGGGGTGCACCGCGGGCGCCGCGGGCGGTGCGCTGCCGGCGAGCCGCGGCAGCAGGGGGACGAGGGCGGGTCGGGGCCAGTGGTCGGCCGCGAGCCGGCGGATCGCGCCGATCCGGTCGGTGCGGGCGGTGCGGGCGCTGAAGAAGACGTCGCCGCCGATCGATCCGACGGCCTCGTTGAGCGCGAGGTGGCGGGAGAGCTCCGCCGGGTCCTGCCAGGGCGCAGGCCGGCCCGGGGCTCCGGGCCGGGACGCGGACTGGCCGATCCACAGCTGGGTGTCGGTGTCCGCCACCTGCGCGGCCCACCAGCGCGCGAGGACGGCGTAGTCGGCGATCTCGAAGCCGATGTGCCAGTACAGCTGGGGCGCGATGTAGTCGACCCAGCCCTTGCGGACCCAGCCGCGCGAGTCGCAGTACTGCGCGTCGTAGGCCTGCAGCGCCGTCGTGGCGGAGCCGGCCGGATCGGTGGACCGGTTGCGCCAGACCCCGAACGGGCTGATCCCGTACACGGCGTCCGGCCGGGCCGCCCGCACCCGGTCGCGCAGCTGCCGGACGGTCAGGTCGATGTTGTCGCGCCGCCAGGCGGCCCGGTCGGTGAAGCCGCGGCTCTCGGCGGCGAAGGACCCGTCGTCGGGGAAGCCGCGGCCGCCGGGCGCGGGGTAGGGGTAGAAGTAGTCGTCGATGTGCACTCCGTCGACCTCGTACCGGGTGACGGCGTCCATGACGGCGTCCAGGACGAACTCCCGGACTTCGGCGAGCCCCGGGTCGTAGTACAGCTCGCCGTCGTAGGCGACCGCCCAGCGGGGGTTGCGGCGGGCCGGATGGTCGGCCACCAGCCGGGCCGGATCGGGGTGGATCGCGATCCGGAACGGGTTGAACCAGGCGTGGAAGGGGAGGCCGCGCTCGTGCGCGGCGCGGATCATGAAGTCCAGCGGGTCCCAGCCCGGATCCTGCCCCTGGGTCCCCGTCAGCCACTGCGACCAGGGCTCGAACCGGGACGGCCAGAGCGCGTCGGCGGTCGGGCGGACCTGGACGAACACCGCGTTGAAGCCCGTCGCCACCGCCGAGTCGAGCAGCGCCGTGAAGTCGGCCCGCATCTGTTCGGCGCCGAGCCGCCGCCGGTCCGGCCAGTCGGTGTGGTTGAGGCAGGCGATCCACAGCCCGCGCATCTGCCGCTTCACCGGGTGCGGCGCGACCGCCCCCGGCGGCGTCCCGGGCGGACCCTCCTCGCGGCGCACCGGTACCGGTACCGGTACCGGCGCCGGGGGAGCGGCGGCACCCGTGCAGACCGCCGCCGCCAGCGCGGCCAGGACCTCACGGCGCCGGGGAGGCCGCGGCCCGGCCGTCATCGGGCGCCGACCGGCGGCAGGGGCCGGCCCGCCGTCGCACGGTCCCCGGAGCTGGACACGGTGACGGGGGCCACCGGCCTCCTTGGTGCGGCGGCCGGGGCGCAGCGGTTGCGGTGCACGGGGCTCCTCCTCGGTCGGGAGGACCGTCCCCCGCGCGGGGCCGCCGGGCCGACGGCCGTCCCGGCCCGTCCCCCGAACGGGAGACCGGATGCCGCCGAATGCCGGGCAGTGAGCCTCCGCCGTGCCTCCGGAAGTCGGCGGGGCGGGACCGGCACACCGGAGACGGACGGCCGGTGACGGCGGGACGACCTGGTGCCGGAGGGCTCGGGCACGGAACGGGTCGGCTCACCGTGTCCGATCCGCACCACTCCCGTACCGCCCGCACTCCCGTACCGCCCGCACCCCCGTACCGCCCGTACCGGCACCGCCCGCACCCGCACCGTCCGCGTACCCGTTCCGGCCTGACGCTTTCCGCCCTGACCCGTCATGTCCGGATCCGGCTGCTCGGCGCCGGGCCGGCGCTGCGTTCGGCACGCGGAAGCGGCGGCACGGTCCAGGACCGTGCCGCCGCACCGGAGTTGCGGGGGTCAGGCGACGCTGACCGCGCTCCAGGCCGCCGCGACCGCGTTGTACTCGGCGCTGCCGGAACCGTACAGGTCCTTGGCCGCGTTCAGGGACGCGGTGCGCGCGCCCTTGTAGTCGGTGGTGGACGTCATGTAGACGGTCAGCGCCCGGTACCAGATCTTGGCGACCTTCTGGTTGCCGATGCCGGTGACGGTGGAGCCGTTGCAGGTCGGGCTGTTGTAGGTGATGCCGTTGATCGTCCGGCTGCCGCTGCCCTCACTGGCGAGGAAGAACCAGTGGTTGCCCACGCCCGAGGAGTTGTGCACGTCCAGCTGGCCGACCTTCCTGCTCCAGCAGTCGGCCGAACGGCCGTCCAGCGAGGGCTTGTCGAAGCGACGCAGCCACGGCGGGGTCGACTGGTCGCTGAACAGGTAGTCGGGGGTGTCGATGCCGTTGTTGGCGTACCACTCGACCATGGTGCCGAAGATGTCGCTGGTCGACTCGTTGAGGCCGCCGGACTCACCGCTGTAGCGGAGGTTGGCGGTCGCGCTGGTGACGCCGTGGGTCATCTCGTGGCCCATGGTGTCGAGGTCGACCTGCTCCGGGTCGGTGGTGCCGTCGCCGTCGCCGGTCATCATGCAGAAGCAGGCGTCGGACCACTGGGCGTTGTCCCACTTGGTGCCGACGTGCACGAAGACGGTGGCGCCCTTGCCGTCGTTCTTGATGCCGTTCCGGCCGAAGGTGTTCTTGTAGTAGTCGTACGTCCAGGCGGTGTTGGCGTGGGCGTCGACGGCGGCGGTGGCCCGGTCGGTGGAGAACTTCCGGCCGTCGCCCCAGATGTTGTCGGCGTCGGTGTAGAGCGTGCCGGAGCCGGCGTTCAGGCTGCTCGCGGAGACGTTGCGGGCGTCCTTGGTGATGGTGCCCCGGGTCGGGTCGATCAGCGCGTACAGGCCGTTGGACTGCAGCGTGGTGTCGATCGTGACGGTGCCGGTGTACTCCGAGCGGCCGGTGCCGGAGGCCTCGTGCTCGGAGTCGAACTGCTCGATCTCGGCGCCGGTGACGGCGTCGGTGACGACGACCCGGCCGGAGGGCTGGCCCTGCTTGCCGAGGCCGCTCACCGTGGTCTGCCAGGCGAGCCGGGCGGTGCCGTCGGCGGCCCAGACGACCAGTCTGGGCTGGGAGGTCGCGGACGAGATGCCGGGTGCGGCGGCCAGCGCCTTCGCGGCGGTGGCCTGTGCGGGGACGCTCGGGACGGTGCTCCGGACGGCGGGGCTGTGGCCCTTGGCCCGGGTCGAGTCCTTGAGCCGGCCGCGGGCGTCCTGGTGCACCACCAGGTCGCCGCCGATCACCGGCAGTCCCTGGTAGGTGCGGTCGAAGCGGACGTGCTGGGTGCCGTCGGGGTCGATCAGGACGTCCTTGACCAGGAGGTCCTGCCCGGCGCCGAAGCCGAACAGCTCGGCGTTGCGGGCGACGTTGGCCCTGGCCTTGGCGATCGCGGTGTCGCGGCCGGGGACGGCGGACGCGGTGGAGACCTGGACGCCTGCGGCGACGAGTGCGGCGGTTGCCGCCAGGGCGCCGGCCGTGAGGGTGCGCCGGCGAGAAGAGGAGGTGGGGCCCACTCTGTACTCCAGTCGGTAGTTGCTGGGTGCCGACTGAGAGCGTGGCCGTGAACAGACAAACACTTCTACGAAACAGTATGGAACTTGACCATTCCGTAGCCGAAGATGTGATGAATTCCGATCGAATCCGATCGAAATGAACAGGTGTCAGGACATGCAGAAGGGGCGCGTGGGATGTCCCACGCGCCCCTGTGTCGGGTGGAGCTAGCTCAGCGTCCGCAGCGCCGCGGCGTCGAAGGGCTTCAGCTCGTCGTGACGGCCCTGAAGGACCTTCAGCGCCCAGTCCGGGTCCTGGAGGAGGGCGCGGCCGACGGCGACCATGTCGAACTCGTCGCGCTCCAGGCGGTCCAGCAGGTCGTCGATGCCCTGCACCGGCGAGCCCTCGCCGGCGAAGCCGCGGATGAAGTCGCCGTCCAGGCCGACCGAGCCGACGGTGATGGTGGGCCGGCCGGTGAGCTTCTTCGTCCAGCCCGCCAGGTTGAGGTCCGAGCCCTCGAACTCCGGCAGCCAGTAGCGGCGGGTGGAGGCGTGGAAGGCGTCGACGCCGGCGGCGGCCAGCGGCGCCAGGATCGCCTCCAGCTCGGCCGGGCTCTCGGCGAGCCGGGCGCTGTACGCCTCCTGCTTCCACTGCGAGTAGCGGAAGATCACCGGGAACTCCGCGGAGACGCGCTCGCGCACCGCGGCCACGATCTCGGCGGCGAACGTCGTCCGGGCCACCGGGTCGCCGCCGTAGGCGTCGGTGCGGCGGTTCGTCCCGGCCCACAGGAACTGGTCGAGCAGGTAGCCGTGGGCGCCGTGCAGTTCGACGCCGTCGAAGCCGATCCGCTCGGCCTCGGCGGCGGCCTCCGCGAAGGCGCCGATGACGTCGTCCAGGTCGGTGCGCGTCATCGCCCGGCCGGTGCCCTCGGTGCCGTCGATGCGCAGGCCCGACGGGCCGACGGCGGGGGCGTCGGCGTAGGGCGGCTCGCCCTGCTTGCGGACCATGCCGATGTGCCACAGCTGGGGCACGATCGTGCCGCCCTCGGCGTGCACGGCCTCGGCGACCTTCGCCCACCCGGCGAGCTGCTCCTCGCCGTGGAAGCGCGGCACGCGGTCGCTCTGCCCGGCGGACTCGTGGCCGACGTAGGTGCCCTCGGTGACGATCAGGCCGACACCGGCGGCGGCCCGCCGGGCGTAGTACGACCGGACGTCCTCACCGGGGACGCCGCCCGGGGAGAACATGCGCGTCATGGGGGCCATGGCGATGCGGTTCGGGACGGTCAGCCCGTTCAGCGCGACGGGACGGGAGAGCAGGTCGGCCGCGCGGGTGGCGGACGATGCGGTGGCGGTCATGGGTGAGTTCCTCGCAGGCACCGGACGACGACGTATGTACGTGCATGTACTGGTGTCTGCCAACCGACGCCACCGCGAGCGCATTCCTCCCGGCCGCCGGGCGCCGGGTGATCCCGGTCACAGGCCCGGCGGTCGTGCCCCGGGGCGGCCGCGCCCGAGCCGCGCTCCGGCCGCGCCCGGGTGGTGCTTCGGATCGCGCCTCAGGCCGCGCAGAGTCCGCGCGGGAGTTCGACGACCTCGGCGCCGGTGCTGTGCAGGAACCCGGCCACCGAGCGGGCCGTGGGCTCGTCCAGGGAGAAGGCCCACGGGCCGGGGACGAGCACGGTGTCCACGTCGCCGGCGGCGGCCAGGGCGAGCAGGCTGCGCAGGCCGTCCCGGGCGAGGCAGGACGAGCCGACCGTGTCGATCAGGACCCGCGGGCAGGCGAGACCGAGCGAGGAGGCGTGGTCCTGGAGGGCGTGCAGCTGGGTGAGCATCTCCCAGCGGTCGTACGGATAGCAGCGCAGGTAGATCGCCGCACGGCTGCGGGCGGGGCTGAGGGTCATCGTCGTCCCTTCGGCAATGGGCTGCCCGCCCTCCGGGCTGCGCGCCGTGTCCCGGGAGGGTCCGGGGGCCGGTGCGGATCCGCGCGGTGGCGGGTGCGGCCGTGTACTGCCGAAGGGGGCGCGGGGGTGGTGCGCGTCGCCCCGCGGGAGGTGGGTCACCGCGGCCGAGATGTCCATCGTGACCCACTGTGTCGGCATTTGTCTAGACCTACTCGGCGGTGTATCCGGGTTCCGGCCCCGCCGCGGGCGCCGGAACCCGTCCAGACCTGCGCGGGTGTCCGCCCGGCGCGGGGCCGGCCCGGCCCGGCGTTCCGGGCCGACGGCGCTACGCAGCGTGTCGCACCGCGGCCTCCTCGCGGCACCGCGCGGCCTCCGGCGGTAGCGTGCCGGGGCGGGCGGCTGCGCCCGCCGGGCCGTACCGACAACGGGGAGACCGGAATGGCGATCCAGCGCATGGACAACGTCCTCGTCGTGGTCGAGGACCTCGACGCCGTGGTGTCGTTCTTCGTCGAACCCGGCATGGAGCTGGAGGGGCGGGGGCCGGTCGAGGGGCGCCGGGTCGAGCGGATCATCGGGCTGGAGGGCGTGCGGCAGGACGTCGCGATGCTGCGGACCCCGGACGGCCACGGCCGGGTGGAGCCGGCGAAGTTCCACGCCCCGGCGGCGGTCCGCGGCGCGGCCGAGGACGCGCCGACGAACACGCTCGGCATCCGCCGCATCATGTTCGCCGTCGACGACGTCGAGGACACCGTGGCCCGTCTGCGCGCCCGGGGCGCCGAACCGGTCGGCGAAGTCGTGCAGTACGAGGACGTCCACCGGCTCTGCTACGTCCGCGGGCCCGAGGGCATCGTGGTCGGACTGGCCGAACAGGTGGGCTGACCCGCCCGCCGCCCCGGTCAGGCGGCGGCCGTCCGGCGCCGGGCCAGCCGGGGGCGCAGGCCGACCAGCAGTGCGGCGACGGCGGCCCAGAGCGCGAGCGTGACCACCGGTCCGGTCAGGTGGGCGCCGCCGAAGTAGCTCAGGTCGCTGATCGCGCGGACGGCGGCGCCCGGCGGCAGCAGTGCCGAGACGGCGCGGGCCGCGGCGGGCAGCAGGTCGGCGCCGATGGTGGCCCCGCTGGTGGCGTTGCCGACGGTGAGCAGCACCAGGGTCGCCACCGGGAGGCCGACCGGGCCGAGGTAGGTGCCGAGCAGCTTGGTGGTGAAGGCCGCCGCCGCGGCCAGCAGGGAGAGCGTGAACACCAGCGGCAGGACGGGGGCGGGCACCGCGCCGAGGACCGGGCCCGCGATGACCGCACCGACCGTGCCGATCGCCGCGGAGGTGCCGAGCAGCAGCCAGTACCGGTGGCGCAGCCGGAGCTGTCCGGCCAGGCCGAGCGCGTTCGAGCCCAGCACGAATCCGGCCAGCGTCACGCCGAAGGCCATGTAGAACCCGGCGACCCCGCGGGCGTCGAAGTGCGCGAGCGGGACGACGTCCACCGTGTCGACCCGGTCGCCCGCACCGTGGGCGTACGCCTCCACGAGTCGCGTCACGGCGGTCGTGGTGGACGCCCCGGCGGCGCCCGCGGTCTGCAGGGCGAGCCGGCCGGGCCCGTCGGCGGAGAGTGCGGCGACCACGTCGCCGTGCTCCACCGCGTGGCGCGCGGCCGCGTCGGCGGCGGCGGGGTGCACCTCGACGCCGTCGCCGAGCGCCCGGCCCACCCGGTCCGGCAGGCCCGGTCCGGAGACGGCGATCGGGACGCGGTGCGGCTGGGGGTCGCGCTGCAGACCGACGTAGGAGGTGATGAAGGCGGCGGCGACGATCAGCGCGATCACGACGGGCTGGAGCCAGGCCCGCAGCGGGGGGCGTCGGGGTGCGGGCGCGGGGGCGGTGTCCATGGCGGGGCTTCCTGGTGGGGCGTCGGTGCGCGGTGCCGGCGGCGGGCCGGGCGGTGCACCATCGATGAATACGAGCATATGCTCCTATTGGGGGAACGGCAAGCGGCCCCGTCGTACGTGCGAGCACATGCTCCTATCCTGGAGGGGAGGCTTGGAGGAGACCATGACACCTGCGCCGGCGAACACCGTCCCCGCGTGCAACAATCTCGCCCTCCGCAAGGCGGCGCGGTACCTCGGGGCCACCTACGACAAGGCCCTCGCCGAGGCCGGCCTGCGGGCCACCCAGTTCAGCATCCTCCAGGTGCTGAACGCGCACGGCGAGACCACGATCACCGGCCTCGCCGAGACCATCGCCATGGACCGGACCACCCTGGCCTCGAACCTCAAACCGCTCGCGCGGGAGGGCCTGGTGACGGTCGAGGCCTCGCCGACCGACCGCCGGGCGCGGATCGCCGCGATCACCGACGACGGCCGGGCCCGGCTCGCCACCGCGGTGCCGCTCTGGCAGGAGGTGCAGGCGAAGTTCGAGGCGGCCTTCGGCGCGGGCGAGGCCGCCGCGCTGCGCACCTCGCTGGACGCCGTCCTCGGCACCGGCTTCGAGCCCTGGGCCGAGTAGCGGACGGCGTCCGCGGGTGTGCGCCCGTGGCGGGGCTTCAGGGCCGGAGAACCGCGCAGGTCGTCGTGCCGTGGGCGTAGACCTTCCCGTCGTGGGTGCCGACCACCCGCGCCTCGGCGGTGGCGGTGGTCCGTCCGACGTGGACGGCGCGCCCCTCGCAGCGCAGCGCCGGGGTGTCGGGCAGCACCGGCCGGACCAGGTGCACGCCCAGCTGGACGGTGGTGTACGCCGTCCCGGCGGGCAGCCGGGTCATCACCGCCGAACCGAGCGCCGAGTCCAGCAGCGTCGCCAGGAAGCCGCCGTGGACCGTCCCCATCGGGTTGAGCAGGTGGTCGCCCGGGTCGCCCTCGAACACGGCGAGGCCCTCGTCGACCTCGGTGAGCCGGAAGCCCAGGGTGCTCATGATCGAGGCGGCCGGCAGCCTGCCGTCGAGGGCGGCCCGGAGGATCTCCAGCCCGGTCATGCCGAGGAGCTCGGGGGTCGCGGCGGGGCGCGGGCGCCAGCTGTGGGTGCGGACGCGGTCGGCCGCGGTGGGTGCGTTGGGTGCGGTGGGCATGTCGTACGTGGTCATGGCTCGACCCTAGGAGCGCCGGAGCCGGCCCGGGAGTGTCGGAACCGGCAGCTCGCGCCCCGAATCCGGCACTCCCTGGCCGCCCCGGCCGGGCCGGTTAGGGTGTCCCGGTGAAAGCAGCCGTGCTCGTCCTGGACGGGGCCTTCGACTCCGGGCTCTCCGGCATCCTCGACGTCCTCCACTCCGCCAACGCCTTGCGCGGACACCTCGACGGGGCACCACCGCCGAGGTTCGACATCCGGACGGTCGGCGTGCGGCGGCGGGTGCGGACCGGGCTCGGCCACCGCGTCGACACCGAGAGCGCCACCGAGGCGGAGGACGCCGACATCCTCGTCGTGCCGGCCCTCATGGAACGCCGGCCGGAGGCGCTCCTCGACCTCGTCGCCTCGCCCGGCCAGCGAGCCGCCCGCCGCGTCCTGGCCGAGGCCAGGGAGCGGCGGACCCCGCTCGCCACCTCCTGCACCGGCACCTTCCTGCTCGCGGAGTCCGGAGTGCTCGACGGCCTGCGGGCGACGACCAGCTGGTGGCTGGCTCCGGTGTTCCGGGAGCGCTACCGCAGGGTGACGGTCGACGAGAGCCGGATGGTCACCACCAGCGACGGAGTCACCACGGCCGGTGCCGCCTTCGGCCACCTCGACCTGGCGCTGGCCGTCGTGCGGACGCACAGCCCCGCACTCGCCGACCTGGTGCGCCGCTACCTCGTGGTCGACGACCGGGCCTCGCAGGCCGTTTACACCATCCCCTCCGAGCTGGCCCGGCACGACCCGCTGGTCTCGGCCTTCGAGCAGTGGGTCCGGGCCCGGATCGGCGAGCCGCTCTCGATCGCCGAAGCCGCCCGCGCCCTGGGCGTCAGCGAACGCACCCTCCAGCGGACGGTGACCCGCACCGTGGGCCGCTCGCCGATCCGGCTGGTGCAGGACCTCCGGGTGGAGCAGGCCGAGCACCTGCTGCGCACCACCTCCCTGCCGCTCGCGGCGGTCGCCCGGCGGGTCGGCTACGAGGGGCCCGGCCCGCTGCGCGCCCTGCTGCGCGACCGCCGCGGCGTCGGAGCCCGGAGCCTGCGGGTCTGACGGGCGCCCACCGCGCCGCCGGCCGTCAGGCGGACTCGGTGGGCAGGCCGGCCGCCACCCAGTCCTGGATGCCCTCGCGGTACTTGCGGACGTCGGTGTAGCCGAGTGCGGTGAGCCGGTCCGCGACCTGCCCGCTGTTCGGGCAGGCCTCGTTGGAGCAGTAGGTGACGACGGCGGCGCCGAGGTCGGGGAGCAGGCCCGGGGCGAGCGCGTCCACCTCGGCGCGCACCAGCGGGACGGCGCCGGGCAGGTGCTGCGCGGCGTAGTACTCGCCGCCGAGCGTGTCGAGGACGGTGACGGTGCCGGCCTCGATCGCGGCCGCCAGTTCGTCCCGGGTGATGAGCGCGGTCATGTCGTACCTCCACGGGGAGTCGGATTCGGACTATAGTCCGGTTATGGCTTCCGACATTAACGGACCGCAGTCCGTTTCTGCAATCCCCCCGCACCCCGGCGACGCGCCCGTCGCCCGCCCGGTGGACCTCGAACTGCTCCGCACCCCGCCGCCGGTCGAGCGCGCCGACGCCGCCCGCAACCGGGCCGCCGTCCTGCAGGCCGCCGCCCGGCTGTTCGCCGAGCACGGCGCGGAAGCCGTCTCCATGGACCAGGTCGCCGCCGCGGCGGGCGTCGGCAAGGGCACGCTCTTCCGCCGCTTCGGCGACCGGTCCGGACTCGCCGCGGCCCTGCTCGACGCCCGCGAGCGCGACCTCCAGGAGGCGATCCTGCGCGGGCCCGCCCCGCTCGGCCCGGGCCCCGGCGACGGCCCCGACCCGGACCCGGCCGACCGGCTCACCGCCTTCACCGACGCCTACCTCGACCACCTGCTGGCCCACCTCGACCTGGTGCGGATGTCCGAGACCGCCGCCCGCGGCGCCCGCTACCGCATCGGCGCCTACCGCTTCTGGCACCGCCACGCCGCGATCCTGCTCGCCGGACGCTCCGAGGACCCGGACCACGACGCCCACGCGCTGCTCGCCCCGCTCGCGGCCGAGCACGTCGCCGCACTGCTGCCCGAACTCGGCGAGCAGCGGATCCGGGCCGGCGCCCGACGGCTCGCCGCCCGGCTGGCCACGCCCCGGCGCGCCTGACCGCCCGGCTGTCGTGGCTTCCCCATGTGGTTGCCCCGGGCTCCCACTGCCGTGGCCGCCGGGGGAGACGACAATGGAACGAGGTCCGGCCGGGCGACCCGGCGCCGTCGTCCGCCGTCGTCACGACCGTCGTCGTCACGACTGGGGGACACCCTCATGGGACAGGCAGCCATCAGCGTCGTCGGCCTCAGCAAGCGGTTCGGTGCGGTGACCGCGCTGGACGGGGTGGACTTCGACGTCCCGGCCGGCAGCATCTTCGGCCTGCTCGGACCGAACGGCGCGGGCAAGACCACCGCCATCCGGATCCTCACCACCATCCTGCGGCCTAGCGGCGGCCGGGCCGTCGTCCTCGGACACGACGTCGTCCGCGAGGCCGCCACCGTCCGCCGGCTGATCGGCCTGGCCGGCCAGTACGCGGCCGTCGACCCCAACCTCACCGGACGCGAGAACCTGCGGCTGATCGGCCGACTCACCCAGCTGCCCCGCGCCCGGGTCCGCCCGCGGGCCGCCGAACTCCTCGACCGGTTCGACCTCGCCGACGTCGGCGACCGCCCCGTGCGCACCTACTCCGGCGGACTGCGCCGCCGCCTCGACATCGCCGCCGCCCTCGTCCCCGAACCGCCCGTGCTCTTCCTCGACGAACCGACCACCGGCCTCGACCCGCACAGCCGCACCGCCCTGTGGGACCTGATCCGCGAACTCGTCCGCGACGGCACCACCGTCCTGCTCACCACCCAGTACCTGGAGGAGGCCGACCGCCTCGCCGGCCGGGTCGTGGTCGTCAACGAGGGCCGGATCATCGCCGACGACACCCCCGCCGCCCTCAAGACCCGACTCGGCAACACCGTCATCGAACTCGGCATGGGCGACGAGACCCGCGCCGCGCAGGCCGCCACCGTCCTCACCGACCGCCTCGGCGAACCGCCCGAACGCGAGGGCGTGCTGCTCCGGCTGGGCTCCCGCGACGGATCCCGGCTGCTGCTCGACGTCCTGCACTCCCTCGACGGCAACCGGCTCGTCCCGCAGACCGTCACCGTCCGCGAGTCCAGCCTCGACGACGTCTTCCTCGCACTGACCGGCCACCGGACCCGGGCCGCCCGGCCCACCGAGGACGGCGCCGACGGCCAGGCGACCACCGGAGGCACCCCGTGACCGCGACCGCCGCCACCACCGCCACCGGCACCGGCCGGCTCGGCACCCGGATCACCGCACCCGTGCGGGACGGCCTCGCGGTGGCCTGGCGCAACCTCGTCGCGCTGCGCCGCGTCCCGCGGCTGCTCGTCTTCTCGACCATCCAGCCGCTGGTCTTCGTCCTGATGTTCCGCTACGTCTTCGGCGGCGTGGTGGCCCCCGCCCTGCCGCCCGGCGTCGGCTACGTCGACTTCCTGATCCCCGGCATCTTCGTGCAGACCGCCGTCTTCGGCTCGATGAACACCGCGATCGGCCTGGCCACCGACATGCAGACCGGCCTCATGGAACGCTTCCGCTCGCTGCCGATGGCCAGATCGGCCGTGCTCTCCGGCCGCACCACGGCCGACCTCGCACGGAACGTGTTCGTGGTGGCGCTGATGACCGCCGTCGGCTTCGCCCTCGGCTTCCGGATCCACGCCGGGGTGGCGGCCTTCCTCGGCGGCGTCCTGCTGGTGCTGGCCTTCGGCTTCGCCATGTCGTGGATCTTCGCGGTGGTCGGCATGGCCGTCGGCGACCCGGAAACCGCGCAGGCCGCCGCCTTCCCGGTGCTCGCACCCCTGGTCTTCGCCTCGTCCGCGTTCGTCCCCGTCAGCACCATGCCCGGCTGGCTGCAGGCCTTCGCCGAGCACCAGCCGGTCTCCAAGACCGCGGAGGCGGTCCGCGTCCTCGTCCTCGGCGGCCCGGCGGGCACCGCCGTCTGGGAGGCCCTCGCCTGGGACGCGGGCATCGTCGCCGTCTTCGCCCCCCTCGGCGTCTGGCTCTACCGGCGGGCCGTCTGACCGGCCGCCGGCCGGGGCCCCGCGAGGGGGGCGGGCGCCCCGGACCGGGTCAGCCCCGCGGCAGCGCGCGCGGCTCGTCGACGACGGCGCGGGCCAGCACGGCCGTCTCGGCGATCACGTCGCCGGCCTTGCCCCGGGGGCCGTTGCGCAGCAGGACCTGGCGCTCGCCGAGGAACTCGCTGGTGCTCCGGTCGAAGATCCACTCCTGCCGGACGCCGTCCGCCGAGGTGAGCCCCACCCCGACGCCGTGCCGGCCGACGGCGTCCACCGAGTCCTGGACCAGCTCCACGCCGGGGATCCTCGCCGCGGCCCGGTAGAGCGCGGCGGTCACCGCGGGCGGGGCGATCTGCTCCCCGAGCAGGTCGCCGATGGTGCCGAAGGGCCGCTGGTCCGTCCACTTCCGGTCGTGCGGCTCGGAGTTGAGCAGCTGGAACATCTCGTCCGGGTCGGTCGGCAGCCCCGCGAGGAACCGGTAGGTCGGCGCATGCAGGTTGGGGGTGGTGTTGGTGTCCAGCGGCAGGGTGCCGTCCGGGTTGGGCCGGCCGGTGTCCGTCGACTTCATGTCGGCCGCGTTGACCAGCGTGCGGTCCAGCAGCAGACCGGGCTTGCGGCCGTCCACCGAGAGCCAGACCTGCCGCTCGTGGAGCGTGCCCGGGACCGGCCCGTCGGGCGTGTAGTCCGGGAACCTGACCAGCGACTTCACGAAGACGAACTGGCCGTCCCTCACCTCCGGGGCCGGCTTGCTCGCCGCCACCGCGGCGATCCGGTCGAGCAACTGGACGCCGGCCGCCG
The DNA here is from genome assembly GCF_040683455.1 of Kitasatospora sp. NPDC093679. Classification (NCBI taxonomy): domain Bacteria; kingdom Bacillati; phylum Actinomycetota; class Actinomycetes; order Kitasatosporales; family Streptomycetaceae; genus Kitasatospora; species Kitasatospora sp. NPDC093679. Next base: position 38,340 of record NZ_JBFBDW010000029.1, on the reverse strand, counting down.
GAGCCGCCGGAGCCGCCGGAGCCGCCGACGCCGGGGCGCCGGAGGACGGGGCGGGCGGGGCGGGCGCCGCCGTGGTCCCCGCCGTGTCGTCGCCGCCGCCGAGCACCAGGGCCAGCGACAGCGACAGCGCGCCCGCCAGGGCGGGCAGGGCGATCCGGGCGAGCCGACGCCGCGGCCGTGCGGGCCCGACGTACTCCGTGCCGATCTCGTTCATCAGATGATTCCTCAACAGCTGGCGGCGGTCGGCGGGAAGCGCCGGTCCGTCGTGCTCCGGGATGCCGTTCATGCGCCCTTCCCCTCCACCGACCGGACCGCAGGGACGCGGTCACCCCGTACCTGTCCGCTGCGCCCGGACGGTTCCGCACCTCTTCGCACCGCCGCCAACTCCTCCTCGGCCAGGCCGCGCAGCCGGGTCCGCGCCCGGGACAGCCGGGACCGGACGGTGCCGACCGGCACCCCGAGCGCCTCGGCCGCCGCCGCGTAGTCGAGGCCCGACCAGACGCAGAGCGCGAACACCTCCCGCTCACCGCGGCGCAGCCCGGCCAGCGCCCGCCGGGTCGCCGCCAGCCGGGCGTCGTCGTCGAGCCGGCCCACCAGCTCGTCGGTGAAGTCCGGCACCGCCTCCCGCTCCGGCAGCCGCGCCATCGCCGCCCGGTGCCGGCGGGCGGCCCGGGCGGTGTTGCGCAGCACGTTGGCGGCGATGCCGAACAGCCACGGCCGTACGCTGCCGCCGTCCTCCAGCAGCTTGCCGCGCAGCCGCCAGGCCTCCAGGAAGGTCAGCGAGACGACGTCCTCGGCGGCGGCCCAGTCCCCGAGCGTCCGCAGGGCGTAGCCGTAGAGGGCGTCGGCATGGTCATCGAAGATCTCCCCGAAGGCGCTCTGGTGCCCGGCGCGCAGCCGGGACCGCAGTGACAGTTCCACACCCCTACCTGTCCGCTTGTCCGGTGCGGTTCCCCGTCGATCTCCGGCCGCCCCGCAAAGCCCTTCCCGACGCCCGGCGTGCCCGGTCGAGCGGCGGCGGTCAGGGCGCGGCCCGCTCCTCCGGCACGACCGCGAAGGCCTCGATCTCGACCAGGAAGTCGGGCCGGGCGAGTGCCGCGACCTGCACCGCGGAACTGGCGGGCGCGTGCTCCGGGTCGAGCACCTCGTCCCAGACCGTGCGGACCGCCGGCAGGTCGGCGATGTCGGCGAGGAAGAACGTCAGCTTGACCACGTCCCGCCAGCCCGCGCCGACGGCGTCGAGGCAGCGCTCCAGGTTGGTGAAGACCTGCCGTACCTGGGCGAGCGGATCGCCCGCGCCGACCAGCTCGCCCTTCTCGTCCAGCGCCACCTGCCCGGCCACCGAGACGAACCGCCCCCGCCCGCTCACCACATGGCTGTACCGGCCGCTCGGCGCGACCCCGGCCGGCTCCATGATCCGGGTGATCTCCGACATGACGTCACTCCCTCCGACGGCCGGGCACCCTGCGCGGCCGTGCACGATCCGTCATCCTCGCGGCCGGGCCCGACCGGCCGACACCGAATATCGCACCGGGTGCGGACCTGCAGCCGGGATCGGGCCGACCCGACGTGCCCGTGTGGGCGGTGAGTCGCCCTACTGCTGGACCTGTCCCCGAGGCCGGGCGCCGGCAGGTGGTGTGGCCGTCGGGGTGGGGCGACGGGTGGTTCCGAGGGCCCGTGCAGCGGTGGTGGCGACCGTGCCGCCGGGGCTCGTCCTGGTGTGGTCGTGGGACGCGAGGCGCTGGAGCACCGGGAGGGCCCGGGCGTCGCCGGTGGCGCCGAGGGCGCGGCAGGCGAGCGCGCGGAGGTCCGGGTCGGGGGCCGTGGCGAGGGTGACGAGGTCGTCCAGTACGGCGGGGCCGAGCGCCGCGACGGCGGAGGCCAGGTGTCCGGCCCTGGGGTCCGGACGTTCCGTCATGGCCCGCCAGAGCACGGCGCGGGCCGGTTCGCCGCCGATCCGGCCGAGCGCCCCGGCGGCGGTGATACGCACCCGCCGCACCTCGTCGTCCAGCCGTGCCGCCAGGCCCGGCACGGCCGCCGGGGCGGCGAGCAGGCCGAGTGCCCGACAGGCGCCCTCGCGGACCGCCCCGTCGGCATGGCCGAGCAGGGCCGTGATCGACGGAACGGCCCGTGCGAGGCCGAGCTCCGCGCAGGCCAGTGCCGACCGCCGCACGCCGCGGTGGCGGGTGTCGGCGACGGCACGCAGCAGGCCCGGTTCGAGGGCCCCGTCGCCGAACAGGGCGATCCGGCCGAGGGCCCTGTCCCAGACCGCGGGGTCGTGCACCCGGTGGTCGGTCGCGACGGCGTGCAGCGCCGCCAGCGCCTGGGCGTCGCCGAGTTCGGCCCACTCCAGCAGGGCGTCGACCGCCCGCAGCCGGGTCGGGCGGTCTCCGCGCAGGTCCGCGGCGTGCGCGGAGACCAGGGAGTCCGGGCCGTCCGGAGGGTGGCCGAGGGCGGTGCGCAGGGTCCCGGCGAGCCGGGGTTCGCGTTCGGCGAGGCACAGGGCCAGCGGGCCTATCCGCTCGCCGGAGTCGGCGTCGTACATGCCGTTCCCGCGCAGATCGGCGGCGACCTTGGCGACCGTCCGGAAGAGCAGGTGGGCGGCGCCGTCGACGGGCAGGGCGTCCAGTTCGCCCGCCATCGCGGCCGTCACGGCGGTGACCGGTAGGCCGGTCGCGCGGAGCACGCCCTCGGCCCAGGCCGCCGGGTCGTCCTGTCGCCGGTACAGCTGACGTCCCCACAGGTTGCGGAGGGCGGCGGCGCGGGAGTCGGTCATCGGGTGATCGTGGCAGAACGGGCCGGTGCCGCCAAGGAGTTTTCGGCGGCCGGAGGGCGGTCGGACGGATCTCTTCCGGTTCGCCTGCAACCTGATGGGTGGTCAGGAGCGTTGTCCATGCAGGGACGGTCGAACGGGTGACCGGTCCGCGGGCGCGGCCGCCGAGGCCGGCCCGCTCGTACCGCAGCCGGCCGCCCCGGCTGCCCCCCGAGGAACGAGGACGAGGATGAGAACCTCACGCGGCCTGGCCGGCCTGCTCGCGGTCGGCGTGGCCGGCGCCGTCACCGTGGCGCTGCTGCCGGGCTCCGACGGCGACCGGGAGTCCGCGGGCGCCGTCCCGGCCGCCGCGGCGGGCAGCGCGACGGCCACGGCGGCGCCGACCCGGACGCCCGTGCCGTCGCCCTCGCCGACCTGGGACGGCGTCGTCCGGTCGATCGGCGACGGCTCCACCTCCGACACCGGGCCGCAGCCGAACCGGCCGCCGGCCGAGAAGCTCAAACCCGGTGAGAAACCGCCGCAGTTCGTGGTCTTCTCCTGGGACGGCGCGCTGGAGAACGAGGACCACCTGTTCTCGCACTTCCGCAAGGTCGCGCAGGAGAACGACGCCCACATGACGTTCTTCCTCAGCGGCATCTACCTGGTGCCCAACTCCAAGCGGTCGCTGTACCACCCGCCGCAGCACGCGGTCGGCAAGGCGGACATCTCCTTCCCCACCGACACCCACCTGCGGGCGACGCTCGAACAGGTGCGGCAGGCCTGGGTCGACGGGAACGAGATCGGCACGCACTTCAACGGCCACTTCTGCGGCCCCAAGGGCGGCGGCGACTGGAGCGTCGCGGAGTGGCAGAGCGAGCTGGACCAGGCCCGCTCCTTCGTCACCGACTGGAAGACCAACACCGGGATGAAGGACGTCCCGGCGCTGCCGTTCGACTACACCCGGGAGCTGGTCGGCGGCCGCGCCCCCTGCCTGGAGGGCCAGAAGAACCTGCTCGCCGCGGAGAAGGCCTCCGGGTTCCGGTACGACGCCAGCTCGCCGGGCGAGTTCCAGGTCTGGCCGGCCAAGAAGGACGGCATCTGGAACTTCCCGCTGCAGATGGTCCCCTACCCGGGCAAGCCCACCCAGGTCCTGTCGATGGACTTCAACTTCCTCGCCAACCAGTCCGGGGAGAGCACCAACGGAGATCCGAAGAAGTACCAGGCCTGGGAGCGGGAGACCCGCGACGGCTACCTCAACGGCTTCGAGCGGGTCTACAACGGCAGCCGCGCACCGCTGTTCATCGGCAACCACTTCGAGACCTGGAACGGCGGCATCTACATGCAGGCCATCGAGGACGTGGTGAAGGGCGTCTGCAAGCGCGAGGGCGTGCGCTGCGTCTCCTTCAAGGAACTCGCCGACTGGCTCGACGCGCAGGACCCGAAGGTGCTGGAGCGGCTGCGCGGCCTCGACCCGGCCCAGCCCGCCGACTGGTCCGCCCTGGTCAAGTAGCCGCCCCTCCGGGACCGGGCGCCGCCCGGTCCCGGAGGGCGGACGGCCTACCGGCCGGTCCGGGCGGTGACCTGTTGCGCGTAGGCCGTCCAGATCCGGGTCGGGTAGGTGGAGACCGGGTCGGTGGTGGGCGAGCCGCCGAGGCCGTCCAGCGGGAGGAGCTGCATGCTCGTCGCGTCCATCCGGAACACCGTGACGGCGGTGGCGACCTGCCCCTGGTAGCCGACGAACCAGCCGGCGGTGCGGTCCTCGGTCGTCCCGGTCTTGCCCGCCGTCCCGGGGCCCGCCGCGGCGGCCTCACGGGCGCTGCCGGAGCGGACGGCGTCCCGCAGCGACTCGTCGACCCGGTCCGCGACCTGCTCCGGCAGCGCCCGGAAGGGGGCCGGCCGGATCAGCACGACCGGCGTGCCGTTGCGGGTCACCGACACCACCGAGTACGGGTCGGTGTGCATCCCGCCGGCCGCGAACGTGCCGTACGCCGAGGCCGTCCGGATCGCGCTGGGACGGGAGTTGCCCACCGAGAAGGACGGCACCAGGTCGCCGAGGGTGTCCGGGAGCAGTCCGAGCCCGGCCGCGGTCGTACGGACCCGGTCCAGGCCGACGTCCATGCCGAGCTGCATCATCGGGCCGTTCACCGACTGCGCGACCGCGTCGCGCAGGCTGATGCTGCCCCAGTTCTTGTGGCCGTCGTTGGCGGTCTTCGCCATCTTGCCGTCCCGCCCCCAGTACGGGCCCTCCGGCGTCATCACCGGGATCCCGTCGCCGCCGTCGTAGCGGGTGGCCGGGGCGACCGGGCTCCGGCCGCCCTCCCGGCCCTTGCGGACGCCCTGGTCGAGGGCGGCCGCGTAGACGATCGGGGTGAAGGCCGTGCCGACCGGGACGTTGGAGGTGTTGGCGTTGTCGAAGCCCTGCTTCAGGTAGTCGGGCCCGCCGTACAGGGCGAGGATCCGCCCGTCCGCGGAGACCGAGGCGGCGCCGATCCGTGCGTGCCGGTCGGCCTCACGGGCCGGGTCCAGCCGGGGGCCGGCGCTCTGCACGGCGGCGGTGAGATCGGCCGTGCGCTGCCGGTCGAAGGTGGTGCGGATCTGGTAGCCGCCCAGGTCGAGCAGGGCGGGCGTGATCGCCGAATGGGAGACCAGGTAGCTCTCGGCCAGGTCCACCAGGTACCCGGTCTGGCCGCCGAGGCCCCGGGCGACCGGCGGTGCCAGCGGTCGGGGGAAGTCGGTGTAGCGGGCGCGTTCGGCGGCCGGGAGCTTCCCGGTCTCCACCATCCGGTCCAGGACCCACGACCACCGCTCGACCGCCCGCTGGTAGTTGTCCTTGCTCAGCGACGGGTCGTACAGCGAGGCGCCCTTGAGCAGCGAGGCGAGGAAGGCCGCCTCGCTCGGGTTCAGCGCCGACACGTCCTTGCCGTAGTACGCGGCGGCGGCCCGCTGGATGCCGTAGCTGCCCCGGCCGAACCAGCTGGTGTTGAGGTAGCCGGCGAGGATCTCGTCCTTGCTCAGCCGCTGGTCCAGCTTGACCGCGATCACGATCTCGCTGGCCTTGCGCGAGAGGTCGCGCTCCTGGGTCAGGTAGATGTTCTTGACGTACTGCTGGGTGATCGTCGAGCCGCCCTGGGTGTCGCCGCCGGTCACCATCGTCCAGACGGCCCGGGTGATGCCGGTGGGGGAGACGCCCGCGTCCGAGTAGAAGGTCGCGTTCTCCGCCGCGAGCACCGCCGAGCGGACGGACTCCGGCACCTTCTCCAGCGGCACCTCCTGCCGGTTCACCCAGCCGGTGCGGGCCATCTCGGTGCCGTCCGACCAGTAGAAGACGTTGTTCTGCTGGGTGGCGAAGGAGTTGAGGTCGTCCGGGACGTGCGTGGTCGCGAACAGCCAGACGACCGTGCCGACCAGCGCCGCCACCCCGGTCAGCAGGACGGCCAGCAGCTGCCGCCAGGACGGCAGCCACCGCCGCAGGCCCCGCAGCCCGGGCCGCGGGTAGGCCGGCCGCATCCGCCGGAGCACCCGGCGGACCCGTCCCGTCCGCGCTCCGGCCCGCCGCCGGCGCCTCCCCGATCCTGCAGTACCGCTCCGGCGCCGTCCTGGGACACGCACACTCAGCTCCGATCCGTCGACGACAACGTCACCCCCCGCCCTATAGACGCGCGATGCACCCCGTCCCGGCCTTGTGATCTTCGCCATGCCGCACTGCGGGGGTGTCGACTTGACGGATGCTCAGCCGCCGTGGTCCGCCGCCCGCACCACGTGGAAGCCGTGCATCCCGACGCGCCGGCCGTCCACCACCGGCTCGACGTCCTCGCCCGCGTCGATGCAGCCCTCGGCCCGGAAGCCGAAGAACTCCGGCAGCGCCCGCTCGCCTGGCACGAGCGGACGGAACGGCAACGGGTACGGTGCCCCGCCGTCGAGCGGCGGGCCGGGCTCCCCCGGGTGCCGGCCCTGGGGGTGGTGTCGGTGGTGGACGGGAGAGCCCGGGCGGACACCGGGCCGAGGGAGAGGGACGCCGTGACGGAACTGCCGGAGATCGCCGGACGTGAGGACTCCGCCGCACTGATCGTCAGGACCGACCACACCGACCCGGCTGCGTGGCGTGCGGTGGTGGCCGCGGCGAGCCGGGCCGGGGCCTGCACGGCGAGTACGAGGCCGAGGTCCACCTGGTCGACGACCCGGTGTGGGCCGGGGCGACGCCGGAGGCGGTCCGCGCCGCGGCGGGCCGGGACACCGACCTCGGGGTGGTGTTCCTCGCCGACCGGACCACGATGGAGTCGGCCCGCCTCGCCCTGCTCGCCCTCGACACCGGCGACGAGGAGGATCCCGCCGACGACCCGCCGGCCCGTGGGTTCCGCGCGTCCCCGGCCGCCGTGCACGAGGTGCACGTCAACCTGATGATCGCGAACCTCGACTTCGCGGACTTCACCGAGGCGGCGACGGAGGACCCGGAGGGCATCCTCGAACACCTCTGACCTCCGGCGGCACCGGGCGGGAAATTCGCACCCATCCGCACCACCGGCCGAGCCGAATACCGGTTGTGAGCAACGACCATGACCCCCGGACAGACCGCCGCAGGGCGAGGCTCGGACGGGCGTGCGCCGCCGGTGCGGTGGGCCTGGTGGCCGCCGGGCCGGCACTGGCGGCGGGCGAACTCACCGCGGCGTTCACCGGCCCCGGCGGCTCCCCGGTCCTCGCCGTCGGCTCGGCCGCGATCGACCTCGCCCCGACCTGGCTCAAGGAGTACGCGATCCGCTCCTTCGGCACCCACGACAAGGCCGCCCTGCTCGCCGGCATCTACACGGTGGCGGCCCTGCTCGCCGTCCTCTCCGGGCTGGTCTCCCGGCGGCGCCCCGGCCTCGGCACGGCCGTCGTCGCCCTGTTCGGCGCCCTCGGCGTCTGGGCGGCCGCCTCGCGCCCCACCGCCCGGGCCGCGGACGCGCTGCCCTCCGTCGCCGCGGGCCTCGCCGACGCCACCGCCCTCTGGTTCCTCTCCCGTTCGCTGCGCAACGCCACCGCGAGCGCCCCGGCCCGGCCCGCCGACCCACCGGGCTCCCCGGACCCCGCCACGACCGGCCCCCGCCGGCGGACCGTCCTGGTCGCCACCGGCGCCACGGCCGGCGTGGCCGCCCTCGGCGCCGCCGGGGGTCGCCACCTCGCCGACAGCCGCAACGACGTCGGCGCCGCCCGCGCCGCCGTCCGACTGCCAGCACCCGCCGTCCCCGCCCGGCCCCTGCCCGCCGGCGTCCATCCGGCCGTGCCCGGCCTCACCGCCTTCGTCACGCCGACCGCTGACCTCTACCGCGTCGACACCGCCCTCACCCTGCCCGCGATCGACCCGCGGGACTGGTCGCTGCGGATCCACGGCCTGGTCGACCACCCCGTCGTCCTCGGCTTCGACGATCTGCTGCGCCAGCCACTGGAAGAGCTCGACCTCACGCTGACCTGCGTCTCCAACGAGGTCGGCGGCCGGTACGCGGGCACCGCCCGGTGGCTCGGCGCGCCGCTGCCCGCGCTGCTGCGCCGGGCCGGGATCCGGCCCGGGGCCGACCAGTTGGTCGGGCGTTCCCGGGACGGCATGACGATCGGCACGCCGCTGGAGTCGGTCCTGGACGGCCGCCGGGCGCTGTTGGCCGTGGCGGTGAACGGGGAGGCGCTGCCGGTCGCGCACGGCTTCCCCTGTCGGTCCCTGGTGCCGGGCTTCTACGGCTACACCTCCGCCACCAAGTGGCTGGTCGAGCTGGAGGTCACCCGCTTCGCCGCCTTCGACCCGTACTGGGTGCGGCGGGGCTGGGACCGCACCGGTGAGGTGCGGACCGCCTCACGGATCGAGGTGCCCGCGCCGTTCGCCCGCGTCCCGGCCGGCGACGTCGACCTCGCAGGGACGGCCTGGGCCACCCACCGCGGCGTCGCCGCCGTGGAGGTCCGCGTCGACGGCGGGCCGTGGCAGCAGGCCGGGCTCGCCGCCGACGGCGGCCCGGACCTGTGGCGCCAGTGGTCGCACAGCTGGCGCGGCGCCACCCCCGGAACCCACCGCATCGAGGTCCGCGCCACCGACGCGGCCGGCCGGACCCAGCCCGAAACCCGCACGCCCCCGTTCCCGTCCGGTTCGACGGGTTGGCACAGCACGGTCGTCACCGTCGTCTGAGAACCCAGGAGGATCCCGTGTCCCGTCTCTCCCGCTCCAAGTCCTTCGCCGTCCTGCTCGCCGCCGGCGCCCTCGCCCTCGGCCCGGTCGCCTGCAGCAGCAGCGGCACCGACTCCTACGGCGGTGCGGACGCCCCCGCCACCGCCATGCAGACCCCGGCGGGCCAGTCCCCGGCCGGACAGGCCCCGGCCGCGGAGGCCGCGCCGGCGGCCGGGCAGCCGTTCGGTGCCGGGTGTGCTGCCGTGCCGTCCCAGGGCGCCGGATCGTTCGCCGGGATGGCCCAGGACCCGGTCGCCACCGCCGCGTCCAACAATCCGGCACTGTCCACCCTGGTGGCGGCCGTGACCAAGGCCGGGCTGGTCGACACGCTCAACTCGGCGCAGAACGTCACCGTGTTCGCGCCCACCAACGACGCGTTCGCGAAGATCCCGAAGGCGACGCTGGACGCCGTCCTCGCCGACAAGGCCAAGCTCACCAAGATCCTCACCTACCACGTGGTGCCGGAGCGCCTCGCCCCCGCCGCCCTGCCCGGCGAGCACAAGACCCTGGAGGGCGGCGCCGTCACGGTCACCGGCTCCGGCGAGGACTTCACCGTCAACGGCAACGCCAAGGTCGTCTGCGGCAACGTCCGGACGGCCAACGCCACGGTCTACATCGTCGACACCGTCCTGATGCCGGCCTCCTGACCGGCGGCGCGTCCGATCGGCGGCCCGTGCGTCAGCGGCCGGCCGCCGATCGGGCCCGCCCCTCAGCGGGGCGGAGCGAACGGGGCGAAGCCGTGCGGCGCGGTGGGGAAGGCGTCCGTGAGGACGTCGGAACGGATCCGGCCGGTGAGGGCGGCGACGAGGAAGCCGGCGAACGGCAGGTCGTAGTGCTCCCACCGGGCTTCGCGGGCCGCGTTCACCATGACCGTCCATGCGTCGGGGTGCCGGCCGGGGCGGACGAGCCAGTACAGGAACTCGCCGTTGTCCGTCGACGCCCAGGGGATCAACCGGGCGCCCGGCTCGCGGAGTTCGGCGGGCGGCTCCTCCGAGCTCCCCCAGAGATACTCGAAGGCCTCGGCCCGTTCCTCGGCCGCGTCGACGAGGTCGTGGTACGGGTTGGGGGAGTCAGGCTCCAGGACGTACAGGTAGCCGTCGACGTGCCCGCCGCCGACGCGTTCGACGAACTCTCGGTAGTCACCGGGGAGTCCGGACCCCAGCGCGGCCTCGACCGCCGTCCAGGCCTTGGCGCGGCTGCGGTGGGGCCCGGGGAGCAGCCGGACGAGCTGCTCGACCGCACCGCGCGCGACGGCGTCCCCTGTCGTGTCGTTCACCGCGTGGCGGCCGGTTCGGTGGCGGACCCGGCGGCGAGCAGCGTCCGGGCCAGGGCGCGGAGTTCTTCGTCGGGGTGGCCCGTGGCGGAGAGTCCGGAGTCGGTGAGCAGGCGGAGCGGGGAGAAGGCGAGACCGCGGAGGGTCGGGCGGAGCTCCTCGGGGGTGCGGCCGACGGCGGCGAGGGCGCGCAGGGCCGCCAGGCCGACGGGGCTGGGGCCGGCCAGGCCCGCGAAGACGGGGACGGCGCGGTCCGGGGAGCCGGTGATCCGGTGGTGGGCCTCGGCGGCCGCGAGCCGCGTCCAGTCGCCGCCGTCCAGCAGCCGTTCGACGACCGGCAGCAGCGGAGCGGCGGCGGCGCCCAGTGACTGCAGGTGGGCCAGGTACCAGGAGGTCTGACCGCCGCCCGAGAGCAGTCGCTCGAAGGTGCGCAGCGCCGGGCCGGCCTCGCCGGTGAGCCGGTGGTGGGCGGCGGCCGCCGCGCCGCTCAACGCGGAGTCGGTGCTCAGCGCGGCCTCCTGCAGCAGGTCGGTGACCTCCTCGGTCCGCTCGCCGAGGAGCCCGAGCAGACGCGCGGCGACGATCGCGGCGCGGCCCGTCCGCAGGCAGTCGGTGAGTTCGGGCCGGGCCTGCCGGGCGGCCGGGCCGAACCGCTCCAGGGCGCCGACGAGGGCGATGGCCGCGTTGCCGTCGGCGCCGGCGGCCAGCGCGCGGCGGATCGCGGGCACCAGCCGGTCGGCGGCGTCGGGGAAGGACCGGGCCGCCGCCGAGAGCAGCGTGCTGCCGGGGCGGCCCGGCACCGGGTCCGTTGCCCGGTCCGGCCCGTGGTCCGGCGCCCGGTCCGGCGCCTCGTCCAGCAGCAGGTCCAGCGCCCGCGGGTCGCGGGCGTGCACCAGCGCGAGGAGGGCCGCCCCGGCGCTCGGGTCGTCGGCGACCGCGTACCGGTGCAGGGTGTCGCGGAGTTCGGCGCCCGGCTCCGGCAGGTGCCTGATCCAGTCGGCGAGGACGTGGAGCCGGGCGCTGCGGGTCTGCGGGTCCGGCTGGTGGGGCAGGGCGGCGAGCAGCAGGTCCACCACCTCGGGCTCGCGGTCGCGCCAGGCCTCGGCGACGTCCCGGGCCAGCCAGGAGCCGCACGAGCCGAGGTCGCCGGCGGCGATCCAGCGGGCGGCCACGGCGAGGGCGGCGTCCGCGTCCCGGACGAGCAGCGCGGCCAGGCGGTCGCCGCGGACGGTGCCGTCGGCCCACGGGAGGTCGTCCTCCCGCAGGCCGGGTTCGGCGCCGTCCGTGGCGACCACCGCCACGAGCTCGGGCCGGTACGGCGGCCCGGACCGCTCGGCCTCCAGGACGGCGACCGCCAGCCTGACCTCCCGCAGCGGGTGGTCGAGCGCCCCCGTCTCCCGGCCGAACAGGGCCAGCACGGTCGCCGCGTCCGCCCGGACCGCCGGCACCGGATCGGCCGCGTACAGGCCCTCGACCAGCGTCGGAGCGGCGGAACCGGCGGGGAGCAGGTCGGCCACGGCCGCGACCACCCGGAGCGCGGCCCGCCGGACGGACGGCTCGGCGTCCCCCAGGCAGGGCAGCAGGTCCGGCAGGACGCGGCAGAGCTCGGTGCAGACGGCGGCCACCTCGGTGCCGAGCCGGGGCGGCGAGCCGACGGCCGCCGGGTCGTGGTCGGCCATCACGGCGAGCAGCATCAGCAGGTCGGTGCGGTGGCCCGGGGCGTACCGGACGGCGTGCGCCAGGAAGGGGACGGCCGGGCCGGAGGCCTCGTAGACCGTGCCCTGGTGGTGGATGCTCCCGAAGAGTTCGTGGACCGCCTCGGAGGCGGCCTCCTCGTCGTCCCCGTAGAGCGCGCGGATCAGCTCGGGCACGTCCTCGGCGGGACCGTAGGCGTGGTCGAGGGCGTCCCACTGGACGCCGTCCAGCTCGTCCGGAGATCTCATGGTGCGCGTTCCCGTGGTGCTCGGTCGATCAGGTGCCGCCGACCCTACCCACCGCCGCCGACAGCGGGGCGGGGGGCGCCGTGGGACGGTACCGCACCCGGTGGCCGCGTGCGGCGGGTGCCGGCCCGCGTGCGAGTGGATCTTGGGCTGATACGGTGTCACGCGCCGTTCGCCAGGGGGACATGCCGGTGCGGGAGCCGGTCGTCGCGGCGACGGCACGTCCACGTTCCACGGGGGAAGGTCCATCACCATGTCCGCATCCGCACGCGTCCTTCGCGCCTGCCTCGCCACCGCTGCCGCCGCAGCCCTGCTGACCGCCTGCGGCTCCGACGGGGGCAGCGGCTCCGCGGGGTCCGCGTCGTCCACCACGGCGTCCGCCGCGCCCGCCACCACGGCGACGTCCGCCGGTACCTCCGCCGCCCCGCAGGCCGCGGGGACGCCGAGCACCGGTGCCTCCGCGGGCAAGGAGCCGTGCGGGCCGGCGGCCGGTGCCAAGTGGGTGTACGTCGAGGGCATCCAGACCGAGACCACCGGCCTCCTGCTCAACGGCAGCGCCCCCAAGGTCACCTGCCACGACGGTGCCACCGCGCCGACCGTCGAGCGGCAGCCGGACGCCCCCACCGACACCTACCCCCTGGCGTCCACCGCCAAGGTGCTGCTCCAGACCCCCGGCAAGCAGCCGGCACCCGCCGCGACCGCCGACGACCTCGCCAAGCTCTTCAAGGCCCACGGCGAGGGCAAGAACGCCTCCGGCGCGTTCGGCTGGCAGGGCAACGTCTTCACCGTCCGCACCGACGCCCACAACACCGTCGTCTTCATCGCACAGGGTCTGAGCGTCAACCCGTAAGCGGGCTCCGGACCGCCGCCCCTCCTCCGACGACCGGGGCGAGGGGCCGGCGGCGCACCCGCCCCGGCGCCGGCCGGAGCCCCGGAGCCGAATTGACCCTCCCCCTGCGTCAGGCCCCAGGCTGAGGTCGACGAAAGGACACGGGGATGAACCACTCCGTCGGACAGGTCGCGGCGTTCGCCGGGGTGACCGTCCGCACACTGCACCACTACGACCGGGCGGGACTGCTCTCGCCGAGCGGCCGCAGCGACGCCGGCTACCGCCTCTACGACGACGCCGACCTCGCCCGGCTCCAACAGATCCTCTTCTACCGGGAACTCGGGATCCCGCTCGACGGGATCGCCGCGATCCTCGCCGACCCGGACGCCAACGCCCTGCAGCACCTCCTGGACAGGCAGCGCCGGCTGGGCGAGGAGATCGCCAGGCTCCAGCGGCTCGCCGAGGTCGCGGAACAGGCGATCGCCGTCCAGCGGACCGGCGTCGCGATGACCCCGCAGGAACGCTTCGAGGTGTTCGGCGAGATCGCCTTCGACCTCAGCTACGCCACCGAGGCCCAGCAGAAGTGGGCGCACTCCGAGGGACAGCGCGAGTCCATGGCGCGCGCCGCCGCCCACAGCAAGGAGGACTGGCGCCGGCTCATGGCCGAAGCCGCCGCCTGGCGGACCGAACTGCTCGCCGCCTTCGACGACGGCGAACCGAGCGACGGCGAGCGGGCCGGCGACCTCGCCGAGGAGCACCGCCTGCACATCGCCCGCTGGTTCACCACCTGCCCACCCGAGATGCACCGCCGGATCGCCGACGACTTCGCCGCCGACCCGCGCGCCTTCGCCCTGGTCGTCCCGCCCTCCCAGCAGCGGCCGGGCCTCGCCGGGTACCTGCACGCCGCCGTCCACGCCAACGCCGACCGCCGCACCGCCGCCCGCTCCGACTCCGGCCGCTCCGACTCCGGCAGCTCCGACTCCGGCAGCTCCGACTCCGGGGGGACCCGATGAGGATCCTGATCGCCGCCGCCGGATCACGCGGTGACATCGCGCCCTACACCGGCCTCGGCGCCGAACTGCGCCGCGCCGGGTACGAGGTCGCCCTCGCCGCCGCCGACCCCTTCGCACCCCTCGTCCGCGCCGCCGGACTGGAGTTCCGCAGCCTGCCCGCCGACACCAAGGCGCGCCCCGGCACCGGCACTGCCCCGGACCGACGCGAACTGATGCGCACCGCCGCCGCGTTCGTCACCGAACTCGGCCAGGGCTTCGCCGAGGCCGTGGACGGCGGTGCGGACCTGCTCCTGCTGTCCGCCACCACGGCACCGCTCGGCTGGCACCTCGCCGAGGCCACCGGCATCCCGAGCCTCGGCGTGCACCTCCAACCCACCGCCCCCACCGGCGACTTCCCGCCGACCGTCCCCGGCGTCCGACCGCTCGGCCGCTTCGGCAACCGCATGACCGGACACCTCGCGCTCCGCGTCGCCGACCGCCTCTACGACCCCGCCGTCACGCAGCTGCGGCGCCGCCTCGGGCTGCCGCCGTGCTCCGCCGCCGCGATGCGCCGCCGGCAGGAGCGGGCGAACCGGCCCGTCCTGTACGGCTTCAGCACCGCCCTGGTGCGCCGCCCCGCCGACTGGCGCCCCGGTCTCGAGATCGCGGGAACCTGGTGGCCCCATGTCGACGCCGACGACCGACTGCCGCCAGAGGTAGAGGACTTCCTGCGGTCCGGCCCGCCGCCCGTGCTCGTCGGCTTCGGCAGCATGGCGTCCGGCGAGGGGGAGCGGCTGAGCGACCTCGCCGTCCGGGCGCTGCGCCGCGCCGGGCTGCGCGGCATCCTCCAGGCCGGCGCCGCCGGACTCGCGGCCGAGGGCGACGACGTGCTGACCGTCGGGGACCTCCCGCACGCCCTGCTGTTCCCGCGGCTGGCCGCGGTGGTCCACCACGCCGGGGCCGGCACCTCGGCCGCCGCACTGCGGGCCGGCGTGCCCGCGGTCACCGTGCCGGTCACCGCCGACCAGCCGTTCTGGGCCGGACGGCTGGCCGCGATCGGCGCCGCCGCCGACCCGATCCCCTTCCGGTCCCTCACGGCCGAAGCCCTGGCCGAGTCACTGCGCCGGGTCGTGCACCGGCCGGCGTACGCCCGGGCCGCCGCGGGGGCCGCCGAGCACATGGCGGGCGAGGACGGTGCGGGCCGCGTCCTGCTGGCCGTCCGGCAGCTGACGGACGGCTGACCGGAGCCGCGGTGGCGGGCGCTCCTCGGTGGCGGCCGTTCCCCGGTGGACGGACAATCCATCGTGGTCCTGGAGACACCGGAGGCGGCATGACAGACCCGCAGACCATCCTCGAACACGCCCGCCACGGCGCCGCACCGGCGAACTGGCGGGTCTTCACCAAGAAGCGGGGAAAGCTGTCCGGCCTGCTGCACGGGTCCTCGCGCGACCCCGACCCGCTGCTGGTGATCACTCCCGAGGGCGCCGTCGAGTACCGCGACGACCGGACGCCGCCGGACGTCGTGGGCTTCGCCGACCTCGACGGGGTGGAACTGAAGGTCCGCGGGCAGAGCTTCTCCGACAGCAGCACGGTGAGCATCGCCGTCTGGCTGGACCTCCGCTACCGCGGCGGAGGCAAGGCGAAGTGGCGGCCCACGGCCTTCGGCGACGACCTGCAGGCGATCCAGGGATTCCTGGAGGCCTACGGCGCCCACAAGGCCCTGCGCGGCGGCTGACACGACCGCACGGCCGGAGGCGCGCGCCAGGAGGCGTCCCGTGCGCCTCCGAGGACACGCGCTAGGGTTCCGGCCCGTGGATGCCGCTGATCTCGAGAGCCGGGCCCTGACCTTCTCCGGGTGGATTCCGCCGGAGCCGGTCTCGCTGCTGGTGGAGCGCGGCCGGCTCGACGACGAGTGGCCCTTCTGACGCACGCCGTCCCGCGGGGAGGTCCTGACGGCACGGCCGCCCGGGAGTCGCGGCAGTGCGATACTCGCGGACGAACGATCAGCAGCCGCCGTGGCCGGGCCGGCCGGCCCGCCGTCGACAGTGGAGCCATGGACCGTACCGCAACACCCCCAGCACCGGCCCGCCGCATCCGCAGGGCCGTCCTCGCCGGCCCAGCGGTCCTCGGTGCCGCGGTCGTGGCCTTCCTCGCGCAGCGGCCGCTCCACCACCACCGTGACGGGTGGCACGCCTGGCTCGGCACGATCAACGGCGTGGTGTTCCTCACCACGGCCGGACTGCCGCTGGCCGCGCTGGCCGTGTGGGCGCTGGCACGCCGCCGGAGTGCCACCGGCACCTCGCCGGGGTGGGCGCGGCGCAGCGCGCTGGCCGAGGTCGGCATCGCCTACGGGACGCTGCCGTGGGTGTGGATGATCATGCTGCCGGGCGCCGGGGCCGGCACCGCTCCCCGCCGGGTGAGCCTGGTGCCCCTGCGGGACCTGATCGAGGTCCTCGCCGGCAGCCCGGTCACGGCGACCGTCCAGGTCGTCGGCAACCTGCTGGTGTTCGCGGCGCTCGGCTACTTCGCCCCGATGCGGTTCGCGGCACTCGCGTCCGTGCCGCGGATCCTGGCGCTGGGGGCGGGCTGCTCCGTTCTGGTCGAGACGGCGCAGTACGTGCTGTGGCTGGACCGGGTGTCCTCCGTGGACGACGTCCTGCTGAACGCCGCCGGCGCCGGGCTGGCCGCCCTCGCCTCCCGCCGCCGGTGGCGTGCCGCCGACCCGGCACCGTCGGACCGGCCCCGACCGGCCCCGCTACCGGCACGCTGAACCACCCGGCACACCGCGCGGCTCGGTACCCTCAGACGCCCGACCGTAAGAGAGGACCCCGGCCCTCTCCCTTCGTCCCGTCAGAAGCGGCGGCGCCACCATCGTCCGGTCGACCTGAGGGTGACCACCAGCAGCAGGACGAAGACGAGGCTGCGCCACAGGTCGCCGGAGTCGCCCGACCGGCCGGTGTAGGCGAGGGCGCCGTAGAGGAACGCGGCGCCGTCGATGCCGAGCAGGATCAGCAGCATCCGGGTGTCGGGCGCGAGGGCCGCGAGGCCGCCGGCCGGATAGGCGGGGGCGCGGCGGCCGGGGTAGCCCGGGCTGCGGGAGGGCTTGAGGCGGGTCTCGCGCACCGCGGCCAGGAGGGCCCGCTGCGCCGCCCTGCGGTCCAGCCCGACGAGCGACACCGGTTCGAGGTTGCCGAGCAGCGCGCCGCCGTGGCCGGGGACGACCTCGACCGGGACGATGCGGCGGCGTTCGCCCGCAGGGTCGGTGCGCAGGAACGCGGACCACTGGGCGCGGGAGTCGGCGGACAGCCGGTAGTCCGGCGACAGGACGGCGATCAGGCGCTCGGCGTTCCCGAGGTCGCTGTCCTCGGCCAGCACCCGGTTGGTGCCGGGCAGTGCGTGGTCCCAGGCGCGGAGGCGGACGCTGTACCCGGCCGATTCGAGCTGCCAGCCGATCCATTCGGCCCAGGACAGGTCGTCCTCGGCGTACGAGACGAAGAAGTCGATCACGGTGTACCGGTCCGTTCCCCGCCGCGCGGCCGGCGGATGATGTGAGGTCAGGAGCGGCCGGGGAAGGGCGGATCCGGGTTCCGGGTGGCGCGCGGGTCCTGCAGGCCGTCGAGCAGCCGCCGGCGGGCGGTGGCCTCGTCCACGTCGTGGAGCGGGATGTGGATGCGCGGCCCGAGCAGCCCGTCCAGCTCGAAGTCCTCGACGAGGAGCGGGACGAGGAGCCGGCGCCGGCCGTCCGGGTCCAGGCGGAAGACCGCCGACCACTCCGCCGCGGTGAATCCGGAGCGCATGTACGCCTGGCTGAGCAGCAGGACGAGGCGCTGCGAGCCGGCCAGCGCGCGTTCCATGGCGAGGACGAAGTTGTCGCCGACGGCGAAGTCCAGGAACTGGACCACGACCGTGTGGCCGGCGTCCTCCAGCACCTTGGCCGTCCACTCGGCCCAGGCGCTGTCCGCCCGGGTGTAGCTGATGAAGAAGTCGGCCTTCGGCGGTACTCCGGTCGTCATCCGCGCTCTCCTCTCGTCCAGGTGCACACATCGGGTCGGTGCGGCTCGGTGCGGGTCGCCGGGGCCGCGCCGGTCAGCGGGTCAGCGGGTCAGCGGGTCTGCAGGTCGGTGTCGAGGACGACGGCCCTGTCGTTGCCGAGCATCCCCAGCCCGTAGGCGGGTACGGCGCCGATCGCGCCGGAGCCGAAGACGAGCGAGGCGTCCTGCACCTCGGACCGCACCGAGCCGTCCTCGGCGTTCAGCAGCACCACGCCGCGCGGCCCGTTGACCCCGACCAGGCCGGACCGCACCACGGCGGGCTTCGTCTCCTCGACCGGGATGCTCCAGACCGGCGCCGTCATGTCGGTGACGCGGTAGAGCGCCAGCCGCTTCCCGCCGTCGGTGGTGGCGAGGATCCTGCCACCGCCCTGGACGACGTCGGCGAGCCCCTTCGGCACGGGTCCCCGGGCGACGACCTTCCCCGTCCGCACGTCGTAGGCGAAGACCGCCCGGTCGGTGCTGTGGAGGATCCTGACCGGGCCGTCCGGGTACTCCTGCGGGTTCGGGAGCGGCGGCACGTCGACGGACCACCGCTGCCGACCGGTGACCAGCGAGAAGCCCTTGACGGTCATGCCGCTCGCCGGATCCACGTCGGGCTGCTCCAGCCGGACGCCGTACGGGGAGTACTCGGTGCCGCTGCGGGACGCCTCGCCGTGCCACAGCTCCTTGCCGGTGTCGCCGTCGAGGAGCGTGCTGCCGTGCAGCGAGACGAGGACGGTGTGCGGGTGCCCGTCCTCCTCGTCGGTGCCCTCGACGGCCTCCGCGCGGCCGGCCGAGTCGTCGTCGCGCCGCTCCGCGGGCACCCAGTCCTCGACGGGACTCCTCCAGAGCGAGCGGCCCGTCCGGGCCTCCAGGCACTCGACGAAGAAGTGGTTCTCCGCCTTGGTGAGCGCGCCGGCGGGAGTCACGGCCCGGGAGACGACGTAGACGTGGTTGCCGGCGGGGATCCGCGCGGTGCCCTGCGGGTCGTCCCGGGTGAAGGCCAGGGTGCCGTGGACGACGTCCACGACCGTCGTCCGGACGGGGTCGTCGGTCCAACACCCCGTCATCATGAGGCCGCCGGCCAGGAACTGCGTACTGATGACGGGGACGCCGCCGGTGCCGGGGCAGGGTGCCAGCGAGGTGAGGCGGTCCAGCGGCAGGACCGTCCCCGGCGCGGCGCCGGCGGACGCCGTCGTGGCACTCGCACCGGCACCGGCGGACGGAGCCGCGGCGGCACCGCTCGACGGTGCCGCCGCGGAGGCGAGGTCGCCGGAGCCGGACGGTGGCGATCCGCCGGAGGAGCAGGCGGCCGACAGCAGCAGCGCCAGCGGCAGGACGAGCAGCCGGCCGACGGCCCGGCTGCCGGGACGGCCTCCTGCGGCAGCCCGGCCGCCGCGTGCTTCGGATCGCACCATGCACCTCGCCTGTGTCCGTCGCCGGGCTGCCGCCGTCGCGGCGGTCGGCTCCCCGGGCTCGTGGGGCCGCACGCCGGAAGGGATCCGGGCACCGTGCGCGCGGCCGCGGTCTTTCCACGGGCTGCGCCGGGGGCGGCCGATCGGGACAGATCCTGCCACCGGTCCGGAGCACGGCAGGCGGGGATTTCGGACCGTACCGGTGCCCGCGGCCCGCCGTTCCCGAGGTCCCGGTGGTGCGCGCCCGGCGGCGGACCCGCCCCGACCCCGCCGCCCGGCGGACCGACGACCACGAACGGAACGGGCCCCCGGCGGCCGCACGCCGGGCGCGCGGCTCCCGACCGGACCGTGCAGCGGCGCACGGCGCGGCAGGGGAGCGCGCGGGCAGCGCAGAGGAGCGCGGTACCGGCGGGTGGGGGCCGGCCGGCGCCGTGCGGGGCCCGCAGCCGGATGCCGCGCCGTCTCCGTGCACCCGTTCGGAGGCGGCGACTTGGCCAGTTGCGCATCTGTTCACTTCTGCGTGTGGCAGCGCCCGGTGCCCCCGGGCCGATACGGTCCCCGGAGCGCGTCGCGGAGGCCGCCGACACCCACGAGCCCTCGTGCCCGGTCACAGGCCGGGCCTGTGACCTGCGTTGCTACAGTCGAACCAGTACGCGAACCCACGACACGGACGGTGACCCCCCATGCATGCCGGCGCCTCGCAGCAACCCTCCGTCGCCACGGTGCCGCTCTACCAGATCAAGGCGGAGTTCTTCAAAACCCTCGGCCACCCCGTGCGGATCCGGGTCCTCGAACTGCTCAGCCAGCGCGAGCACGCCGTCGCCGAACTCCTCACCGACGTCGGCGTGGAGGCCTCCAACCTCTCCCAGCAGCTCGCCGTGCTCCGCCGCGCCGGGGTGGTCACCTCCCGCCGCGACGGCGCCACCGTGATCTACCGGATCGCCAGCCCCGAGGTCGCCGAACTGCTCGCCGTCGCCCGGTCGATCCTGACCGACGTGATCACCGGCCGGGCGGAGCTGCTCGGCGACCTCCGCCCGGGCCCGCTCGGCTGACCGACCGTCGTCCGGGCCGTCCGGGGCGTCCGGGGCGGCGTCACACCTCCCGGCCGGTGCCGCGGGCGACGTCCGCGACCAGCCGGGCCGTGGCCGGGGCGGCGATCCCGTGGGCGGCGGCGGCCCGCAGCACGGCGCCGCCGATCGCGTCGAGTTCGAGCGGCCGGCCGGCCTCCGCGTCGCGCTGCATCGAGGACTTCATCGCGTGCGGCGAGCGGTCGAAGAAGGCGAGCACGTCCTCGGCCGTCACCGCGGTGCCCGCGGCCCGGGCGACACCGGTGATCTCCTCGACCACGGCGACGAGTTCCGGGCGCAGGTCGCTGCGGACCGTTCCGGCGTCCGCCCGGTACCGGGTGGTCAGCAGGGCGAACGGTGCCAGGAAGGCGAGCTTCTCCCACAGCATCGAGGTCTCGTCGGACCGCAGGGTCGCGCCCAGGCCCGCCCCGCGCAGGGCCTCGGCCAAGCCGTCCGCCGGTCCGGCGAGTTGGACGTCGGCGAACGGGCTGCCGTGGCGGATGCGCCCCGGAGCGGTGCGGGTCGCCTCGACCCTGATCGTGCCGGCGACCACCCGCGCCGCGGGGTGGCGTCCGCGCAGCACGGCGAGGTGGTCGAGTCCGTTGAGCAGCGGGACCACGGCGGCGCCGCCGAGGACCCCGGCCGGGACCCGGTCGAGCGCCGACTCCAAGGCGGTCTGCTTGACCGTCACGAAGAGGGCGTCCACCGGCTGCCGCAGCAGCGTGTCGGCCTCGACCGCGACGGTGAACTCCCCGAACCGGGCGCTCTCGACGTGCAGACCGTCCCTGCGCAGGACGGCCGCGGTGGACTCGCCGGCCAGGCAGACGACGCGGTGTCCGGCACGGGCGAGCAGCGCGCCGATCAAGCCTCCGACGCCGCCCGGTCCGAGGACGGCCACGGTCAGGGGGGTGGTGGTCACATGTGCTCCTGTGGTCTGCGGGTCCGGTGCGACCGAGTGCCGCGAAGTGCCCCACGGATCACCGCACTTCACGGCCGGCGCCGATGCGGCTCTCCGGGCGGGCGAATTGCGGCTCTCCGCGCGGGCGAATACGGGACCGTGCGGGTCGACACCCGCCGCCGCACCCGCCCGTCCGGATCGGGTGGAGACGGCGGCGGGTTGCCGCCCTGGGCCCTGCAGCGATGATCAAGCATGGCGAAAACCCAAGTCAATCCTCGGATTCGCTGCCACGAACCCAAGCGATACCTTGGGTCGCCGTGACACTCGACGACCTCCGCGTCTTCACCGCCGTCTGCCGGACGGGCTCGCTGAGCGCCGCCGCCCGGGACCTCTCCTGCACCCAGTCCGCCGTCAGCCAGCACGTGAAGCGGCTTGAGCGCGAGCTGGGCCTGAGCCTGCTCGAACGGCACACCCGCGGCGTACTGCCGACCGCGTACGGGCGCATGCTCGACGCGGCCGTCACCGAGGGACTGGGGTGCATCGACCACACCCTGCGGCGGCTGGAGGACGCGGCCCGCGCCGGTGTCGGCGCGGTTCGGGTCACCACGGGCGCCACCACCGTGCGGCACTTCATGGCCGCCGCCGTGGTCGACTTCCGGCGGCACTTCCCGCGGGCCAGCCTCGAGTTCCAGACCGAGACCGCCAGCCGCGGCTGCTTCGACGCCCTGGCCGCAGGCAGCGTCGACCTCGCCTGGATCACCCTCGGGCCCGCCGCCCGCGCCGTCGAGCAGCGCCCGGTGGTCGAACTCCCGTGGTCCCTCGCGGTCTCCGCCGCCGACCCGCTCGCCACGAGGACCGAGGTCTCGCCGGCCGACCTGCAGGACGCGCGGCTCATCGGACTCCCCGAGAACTCGACCGCGCGGCGCCAACTCGGCGCGTGGCTGGCCGAGTCCGGGATCCGGCCGGTCTTCGACACCAGCGTCACCGACTGGGACACCGCGATCCTCCTCGCCGAACTGGGCCTCGGCCACGCCGTCGTCCCGACCCTGCCCGCCTGGAGCGGCCCCGGCCACCCCGACCTGCGGCTGATCCCCGTCCCCGGACTGCCGGCCCTCACCGCGGGCTGGGCCGTCCGCCGCTGGGACGCCCTCTCACCGCTGGCGCTCGCCTTCGCCGAGACCGTCGAGCGGCACTGCGGCACCGCAACCCTCCCGCGACACCCGGCCGACCGGCTCACCCCGCCGGAACCCGGGCGCCGGTAGGCCGCTCCGGCCGGCTCCTTCCGCCCATGGCACACCGACCGGTGGCCTGTCCGGGATTCGCCGTACTCCGGCACGGGTTCGCCCGGGCCGTGCATGATCGGGCCATGGAGAGACCTGGGGGGACGTGGTGGGAACACCGCCGCGACCGCGAACTGGCCGCGCTCGTCGACGAGCTCGCGCTGTGGGGCCACGAGGACCTGGACGACCCGGGCGCCGGGGAGCTGGCCGCACTGATCCACCGGAGCGCCCGCGAGGCGGCCGGGCCGCACCCGGCCGACGCCGTGCCCGGCACGGCCGCACACCTGGAACTCGCCGCCGCCGCGGCTCGGGAGGCGGACGCCTTCCGCGGCTCGTTCCTGCCCCAGGTCGTCCGGAACCTCACCCGAGCCCGCAACCACCTCCGACACGCCCGCGCCACCCGCCCGGCGGACCAGCGGGGGTGACCCTCGGCGCCCCCGCCCGACCGTCCTGCCGTCCGGCCGCCACGGAAATCCGGGCACCGTGGAAGACCGGGCGCCACGGAAAACCGGGGGACACCCCCACGGTCGGTGCAGCAGGATGACGCGGTGACTCCCGCCCTGCTCGGCCTCGCCGCGAACCCGGCCCTTCCGCCCGCCCTGGTCGACCGACTGATCGCCGCAGCGGACGAGGAGCTTGCCCAGGAGCTGGCGCTGCGGCCGGACCTGAGCCGTACCCAGGTCCGCAGGCTCGCGGCTCGGTCCGAGGCGGCCGCCGTCGGGCTCGCCCGCGAGGGCCGGCTGCAACCGGCGGACACCGATCCGGTCGTGCAGCCGCTCGCCGCACTCGCCCTGCTCGACGAAGGAGCCGGACCGCCCCGATGGGCCCGCCACTTCGCCTCGCACCCGCGGGCGGAGCACCGGGAGAAGCTCGCTGCCTGCCCGGACCTCCCACCGGACGTGGCCCGCACCCTCGCGGACGACCCGGACCCCGCAGTCGTCGCCGAACTCGGCTCATGGGCCCCGGCGCACCTGGCCGCCGAACTCGCACGGCATCCGCACGCGCGGGTACGCCGGGCGGTCGCAGGCAACCGGTCGACCCCGCCCGACCTGCTGGCCGCGCTGCTCACCGGTGAAGGACTCCCGCCGGCCCGCTCCTGCCGGGTCTGCGACCAGGAGGACGTGCCCTTCGTCCACACCGCCGACTGCCCCCGCCGGGACTGTGCGCTGCTGCCCGGCGACGAATGCGACGGATCCCACCGGTCCGCCGTGCACGAGATCCAGTGGCAGGCACTGCACAACCCGGCCACCCCGGCAGCGGCGGCGGCCGCCTTCGCCGACCACCCCTCCGTGCTGCTGCGCAGCCTCGTCGCCGCCCGCGGAGGCCTGCCGCAGCAGACCTGCGCCCGGCTGGCCGGGGACCCGGTGCCGATGGTCCGTGCGGAACTCGCCCGGAACCCCGCGACCGGCGAGGCCCTGATCCGGCGGCTCGCCGAGGACCGCGTCCACGACGTCCGGCGGTCCCTCGCCCACCACCCGCACCTGCCGCTGGACGTCCTGGCCCGGCTCGCCCGCTCGACCCGGCTCGGTCCGGTGCTGCTCCCACGCGTCGCCGCGGCCACCCCCGCGGAGACCGCCGGTCTCGCCGCGGCGGCCGACCCGACGCTGCGGATGCTGGTCGCCCTGCGCCGCGACCTGCCGGACGCGGTCCGCGACGCGCTCGCGTGCGATCCCGACGCCAAGGTGCTGAAGGCGATCGCCCCGCACCCGGGCCTCACCGAGGCGCAACTGCTCGCCATGATCGGCCGTCACGGTCCCCGGGTGGCTGGGCAGGTCGCCGCCAACCCCGGTGCGACCGCGGCCGTCCTGGAGGCGCTGACCCGCCCGCCGGCCGCGGTCCGGAAGGCCCTGCGCGAGATCGCCCGGCACCCGAATTCACCGGTCCCCGCACTCCTCGCCTGTCTGGACGACCCCCGGGCCCGTCCCGTCGCCGCCGCACGTCCGGAACTCCCCGCCGGAGTCGTCGTCGGACTGCTGGCCGACGAGGACCCGGAGGTCGCGGCGGCAGCCGCCGCCAACCCCGCCCTGCCTGCCGACGCGATGAGGGCGCTGCTGCCCTGAGGCGCGTGGCGGGAGGCGGGCTCGGACGCGTGGCAGTGCGGTCCGGTCGCGTTCGGGCCGGGGGAGTCCGACGGTGCCGGGTGGCTGTTCGGGCTGCTGGTGGACGGCAGCGCCGAGGCCGTCCGCCGTGACGCCGAGGACCACTACGGCCGCGCCGTCGACCCGCAGGCCGTCGCCGCGGTGCTGGCGGGCGTCCCGCTGGACCGCCGGACGGTCGGTGCGCTCGACCCGGCCGCGGACTTCGCGGCCGTGGCCGAGCGGGCCCGCCGGACGGGCCACGCGGTGGCGGACGGCTGACCGTGGACCTCAGTCCCGGCCGGGGATACCGGGGCGCTGCCGGTCCTCCTCGGGTGTGCTCGGGCGCTCGCCGGGCTCGCAGTGGTAGCAGCGGTAGGTCCGCTCGTCCTTCCGGTACCACTGGTGGTCGCCGCAGTCCTTGGCGCCCTTGGGGAACATCCAGATGAGGGCGGCGGGCAGTGCGGCCCTGGCGTCGGTTCGCCACCGGTAGCGGCCGGTGCTGCTCAGAAGAACCACCCCGGGGTCTCGCGGTAGGCGGGCATCGGGTAGTCGCAGACGGAGCCGGCCGAGCGGTACTCGGCCGCCGTCCGGGCGGCGATCCCCGCGCCGGCGTGGTCGAGCGCGTCGGAGCCGACGACCGCGGTCAGCGCGATCGCCGCGTAGACCAGCGGTGCCGCGATCCGGCTCGGGGTGTCGATGACGAGGTGCATCACACCGATCGCGCACACCAGGCCGGCTCCGATCATCACCGAGACGACCACCCAGAAGACGGCGCCGAGCGAGGCCGGGATCCTGCACAGCAGGTACTCGTGCGGCGGCTCCACCCAGGTCCGCTCGTAGACGGCGGCGGCGACGAGGAGCACGCCGCCCATCGGGAGCAGCGCCCAGCGCCGGGAGACGGGTCGGGTCCGCTCGGTGGTGACGTGCAATGCGCTGTGCCTTCCGGTTCGGCGGGGCCGGAGGGAGCCCGCGCCGTTGATCCGGGAGAGCGTAGCGGACGGCGGTGAAGCGGCCGCGACCAGTGCCGATGCGCCGTCACCGGGTGCTGCCGGGCACGGCCGCGGGCGGGTGACGGGTCGTACCGGGGGCCGGGAGGCGAGGAGTCGGTACGGTCCACGCGGACGATCAACGGTGGACGGACGGGGGAGGGATGACGGCGGGACGTCGCAGACGGAGCACCTGGGGGCTCAGGGGCTTGGCGCTGACGGCGCTGCCGGCGTACCTGCCGGGGGTTCAGGCCTCGCACTCGGGCGGGCCGGTGGAGGCCGAGCGCCGGTTCGACCGCCCGGTGCTGCTGGTCGGGGCGGCGGTGGTGCTGACGGTGGCCCCGGTGGTGGTCGGGTTCGAGTTCCGCACCCGGTGGTCGCGGATCGGCTGCGCGGCCGCCCCGGTGGGGCTCGTCCTCGTCGGCACACCGGTCGTGTTCCTGGCGGTCACCCTCGGCGGGGACGGGAGGCCGGTCGACCGGAACGCCCACCCGGGCCACCCGGACCGGGTGCTGGCCGTGACCGACATCGCCTTCTCGATCGACCCGACCTACCGCGTGGAGCTCCTGACCGGCAGTGGCCGGTCCGCGCGCCACCGGGAGCCGGGGGTGTGGGACGAGCGCCACGGGCGCGGCTCCTTCACGTCGGCCGAGTGGTCGGGGCCGGACCGGATCACGGTGACCACGGAGAAGGAGGTCGCGGTCTTCACCCCGGACCCGGCCACCGGCCGGCCGGGCGAACCGGACGTCGTGCGCCGGTAGGGGCGTCGTCAAAGGTCGTGGGTGCCCCCCCCAGCCGCCCCCGGCGCCCCTGAACCGACCGTCCGAGCGCCCTTCGACGACACGTCCGAGACCGGCTCGGGCAGGATGGCCCGGTGAACCTCGACGTCGTGCTCGCCGGTGACCACGTCCGCCTTCCGGGGCCCGTCCTGGGTGCCGCCTCCGGCGGGGAGCGCATCGTCCCCGCGACGGCCGTGCGGGACGCCGATCCGCAGGCCGACCCGCCGGAGATCCGGACCGTCCTGGGCGAGACCATCTTCGTCCCGGCCGGCCGGCGGGCCGCACTGGAATCGTTCTGCACCGCCAACGGGATTCCCCGGCGGTCCAGGCCCGACGTGTGGGGCGACCTCCTCGAACCGTTCCTCGACACCGAGTTCACCCCCGGGCGCCGGGCCGCCACGCGGGCCCGGTTGCGTCTGGTCGGTCTCGGTGACGAGGAGGTGGCCGCGATCAGGGCGAGGGTCGCCCCGCTGATGCGCGCCTACAACGCCGTCCACCAGGACTGGCACCACCTCGGCCTCGCCGACCTCCTGGACGCCGCCACCGCCGCCCGGATCCCTGAGCACCGGCCGGTCGGGTCCACCGGCGCGGACGCGTTCCGCACCTGGGCCATGGAGATCGCGGACCTCGGCTTCCCCGGCCCGGGGCATTGAGCCCGACAGGCTCTGCATCCTCCTCTCCGCGGCCGGCCGAACCCCGCCGGTCGAGCCGTCGCTGCTCCGCGGCCGCGCCTTCCCGGCGGCCCCGGCCACCTCGACGCTGTTCTTCGCCACCATGAAACGGCCCCATGATCACCGTGGTGCTGCACCCGGAACTCGGCCTGCGCCGCGGCCCGCTCGGCACGGCGCTCGTCGCGGGCGTCCACCTGGCCGGCGACGGCGCGGGGCGGTCCGCGGCCCTCGGTGCGCAGTACGCCCCGGGGACGGCGGGTGCGCTGCTGGCCGCGACCACGGTCGCCGCCCGGCTGATGACCGCAGGCGGTCGTGCGGACGCGGCGGAGGGACCCCGCTGATGGCGTGCCGACGGTGACCGCCGGCACCCGTGCCGTGCGGCGGCCGGAGGGGACCGTACGGGTTTTGCCGCCGCCACAGCGGTTAGCCGCCCTCAGAGGGGTGCACCGCTCCTCGCCCGAGCCAGAGGAGGAGCCGGCCGATGAAGGTCTCCGACTACGTACTGCAACGCCTCCGGGAATGGGAGGTGGAGTACGTCTTCGCCTACCCCGGCGACGGAATCAACGGGATCCTCGCCGCCTGGGGCCGGGCCGAGGACCGGCCGCGGTTCGTCCAGGCCCGGCACGAGGAGATGGCCGCCTTCGAGGCCGTCGGCTACGCGAAGTTCTCCGGCCGGACGGGCGTGTGCGCGGCCACCTCCGGCCCCGGCGCCATCCACCTGCTGAACGGCCTGTACGACGCCCGGCTCGACCACGTGCCCGTGGTGGCGATCGTCGGCCAGACCGACCGCAGCGCGATGGGCGGTTCCTACCAGCAGGAGGTCGACCTGCTGAGCCTCTACAAGGACGTGGCCTCCGAGTTCTGCGAGATGGTCACCGTTCCCGAGCAGCTGCCGAACGTGCTCGACCGGGCGATGCGGGTGGCCGCGGCGCGGCGCACCGTCACCGCCGTGATCATCCCGGCCGACGTGCAGGAGCTGGACTGGGAACCGCCCGCGCACGCCTTCAAGCAGGTGCCCTCCAGCCTCGGTCTCGGCCGCTGGGCGCCGATCCCCGCCGAGGAGGACCTCGCCCGGGCGGCGGAGATCCTCAACGCCGGCGAGAAGGTCGCGATGCTGGTGGGGCAGGGCGCCCGGCACGCCCGCGCCGAGGTCGAGGAGACCGCCGAACTGCTCGGCGCCGGCGTCGCCAAGGCCCTGCTCGGCAAGGACGTGCTGCCGGACACCCTGGTGTACGTCACCGGCTCGATCGGCCTGCTCGGCACCCGCCCGTCCTACGAGCTGATGCGGGACTGCGACACCCTGCTGGTGGTCGGCTCCAGCTTCCCGTACACCCAGTTCCTGCCGGAGTTCGACCAGGCCAGGGCGGTGCAGATCGAACTCGACCCGTCGATGGTCGGCCTGCGCTACCCCTTCGAGGCCAACCTGGTCGGCGACGCCGCCGAGACGCTGCGCCGGCTGATCCCCATGCTGGAGCGCAAGGAGGACCGCAGCTGGCGCAAGACCGTCGAGGAGAACACCGCCCGCTGGTGGGAGGTGATGCAGCGCCGGGCCGAGGTGTCCGCCGACCCGCTCAACCCGGAGCACGTGGTGCACGCCCTCGACGCCCTGCTGCCCGAGGACGCGATCGTCGCCGCCGACTCTGGCTCCGCCGCCAACTGGTACGCCCGGCACCTGCGGATGCGCGGCACCATGCGCGGCTCGCTCTCCGGCACCCTCGCCACCATGGGCCCCGGTGTGCCGTACGCGATCGGCGCGAAGTTCGCCCATCCCGACCGGCCGGCGATCGCGATCGTCGGCGACGGCGCCATGCAGATGAACGGCCTCGCCGAGCTGATCACCGCCGCCAAGTACTACCAGGAGTGGTCGGACCCGCGGCTGGTCGTCGCCGTCCTCAACAACCACGACCTCAACCAGGTCACCTGGGAGATGCGCGCCATGCAGGGCGCCCCCCAGTTCGAGGCCTCGCAGAGCATCCCGGACGTCCGCTACGCCGACATCGCGGTGCTGCTCGGCCTGCACGGCGTGCGCGTCGAGCAGCCCGAGGACGTGGAACCGGTGTGGCGTCAGGCCCTCGCCGCCGACCGGCCGTTCGTCATCGACTTCCGCACCGACCCCGCCGTCCCGCCGATCCCGCCGCACGCCAGCTGGGACCAGATCACGTCCGCCGCCTCCGCCGTACTGCACGGCGACAGCGACCGCGCGGCCGTGGTGAAGCAGGGCGTCAAGGCCAAGATCCAGGAGTTCCTGCCCGGCCGGGGGAAGGGGTGAATCCGGTGCGCACCCGCCGAACGGACCCGCCGTCCGCCCTGGCGCGGCTGGTGGCGAACGTGCGGCACGGCCGCTTCGAACGGTCGCTGTCGCTGCTGACCTCCGCGGGCGCGCTGATCACCGCTGCGGAGATCTACCTGGAGCACGACCGGGCCGGCTTCGGCAACCGGATGATGTGGTGGCCCGTGGCGCTGGGGCCGCTCGGCGCCGCGGCCGGCATCGCCGGCTTCCGCAGCGAACGCGCCGCGCACACCGTGCTGCCGGTGGTCTCCGCGGCCGTCGTCGCCAACGGGCTGCAGGGCACCTGGCTGCACGTCCGCGGCATCGCGCAGAAGCCCGGCGGCTGGTCGATGGCCCGCTTCAACATCGAGACCGGGCCGCCGCCGCTCGCCCCGCTGCTGGTCACCATGGTCGGCGGCATGGGCCTGCTCGCCTCCGTGCTGCGCCGGGAGACCGCCGTGCCCCACCGGAAGAGGTGAGCCGTGGGAAGACAGCACCTGCCGACCGGCCGCCGCGTCCCGTCGGGGGAGAGCGGCCGCCGCTTCCCGGACTTCGACGTCCTCGACCAGGTCCCCGACTGGGACCCGGCCACCGCCGCCACCGTCGTCGGCCGCCTCGCCCGCCAGCCGGACCTGCGGTTCTTCACCCCCGCCGAGGAGGCCGCCGCCGGCGCCCTGTTCGACCGGCTGCTCGCCCAGGACGGCCCGCCCGGCGCCCCGAAGGTGCCCGTGCTGCAGATGGTCGACGCCCGGCTCGCCGAGGCGCAGACCGACGGCTGGCGCTACACCGACATGCCCGAGGACGGCGACGCCTGGCGGGCCACCCTCGCCGCCCTCGACGAGGACGCCGCGGAGCGGCACGGCGCCGCCTCCTTCGCCGACCTCGACACCGGGCAGCAGAAGGAGCTGGTCCAGGCCGTCCAGGACCTGCACGGCAAACCCTGGCACGGCCTGCCCGCCCAGCACGTGTGGAGCCTGTGGACCCGCTACGCCTGCACCGCCTTCTACGCCCACCCCTGGGCCTGGAACGAGATCGGCTTCCCCGGCCCGGCCTACCCGCGCGGCTACCAGCGCCTCGGCATCGGCCTGCGCGAGCCCTTCGAGGCGGCGGACGCGGACCCCGTCGACCCGACGGACCCCCGTGACGGAAGGAGCACCGGATGAGCGGCGCCGTACGCAGCCGGCTCCGCGAGGCCGCCGGCACCCTGCGCCTCACCGCCTCCTCGCAGAAGGCGGTCCGCGAACGCAACGCCTCCGCCTGGCTGCTGCCCGAGGACGGCGCCCGCTTCGACCACCGGCTGGTCGAGCACATGCGGCGCTTCGACGACACCGAGGAGGTCGACCTCGTGGTGGTCGGCTGCGGCGCGGGCGGCGCCACCCTCACCCAGCGGATGGCGCACGCCGGCTGGTCCGTGGTCTGCCTGGAGGCCGGGCCGTTCTGGGACCCGGACACCCACTGGGTCAGCGACGAGGCCGGCTCCCACCATCTGTACTGGACCGAACCGCGGGTCATCTCCGGCACCGACCCCGTCCCGATGGGCTCCAACAACTCCGGCCGCGGCGTGGGCGGTTCGACCGTGCACTTCGCCGGTTTCGTGCCGCGCTTCCACCCCTCCGACTTCTCCACCCGCACCGACGACGGCGTCGGCGCCGACTGGCCGATCCGCTACGAGGAGCTGCGGCCCTCCTACGAACGGATCGAGCAGGAGCTGCCGGTCGCCGGCCAGTACTGGCCCTGGGGCGACCCGCACCCCTACCCGCACGCCCCGCACCCGGTCGGCGGCAACGGCGAGGTCCTGCTGCGCGGCGCCGACGCCCTCGGGCTGAACGCCCGGGTCGGCCCGGTCGCCATCACCAACGGCCGCTTCGGCAACCGCCCGCACTGCATCTACCGCGGCTTCTGCCTGCAGGGCTGCAAGGTCAACGCCAAGGCCTCCACCCTGATCACCCACGTGCCCGACGCGCTCGCGCACGGCGCCGAGATCCGCACCGAGGCGATGGCCGTCGCCGTCGAGACCGACCCGCAGGGCCGCCGCGCGATCGGCGTGCGCTACCTGCGCAACGGCCGCGAACACCTGCAGCGGGCCCGCACGGTGGCGGTGGCCGGCTACTCGGTCGAGACCCCCCGGCTGCTGCTCAACTCCGCCAACCGCCGCTTCCCCGACGGCCTGTGCAACGACCACGACCAGGTCGGCCGCTACCTGATGGTCCAGGGCGCCCCGCAGACCGCCGGACGCTTCACCGAGGAGATCCGCTCGTACAAGGCACCCCCGCCGGAGGTCTCCTGCGAGGACTTCTACGAGACCGACCCCGCCGCCGACTTCAAGCGCGGCTACGCGATCCAGACCATCTCGCCCCTGCCGATCACCTGGGCCGAGCACGTCGCCGCCCAGGGCCACTGGGGGCACGACCTGCGCCGCTACATGCAGGACTACATCCACTGGGGCACCCTCGGCGCGCTCTGCGAACTGCTGCCGCTGCCCGGCAACCGGGTCACCCTCTCCGGGGAGAAGGACCGCCACGGCCTGCCGGTCGCCGACTTCGCCTACAGCCAGTGCGACAACGACCGGGCCGTCATCAGGGCCGCCCGCGCCACCATGGAGCGGATCCTGGAGGCGGCCGGCGCCACCGAGGTCATCACCATCGAGCGCTACGCCCACCTGGTCGGCGGCTGCCGGATGGCCGCCCGTCCCGAGGACGGCGTCGTCGACGGCGACCTGCGCAGCTTCGCCGTCCCCAACCTGATGATCACCGACGGCAGCGTGCTGCCCACCCAGGGCTCCGCCAACCCGGCGCTGACCATCATGGCGCTGGTCGACCGCGCCGCGCAGCGGCTGGCCGCCGGTGCGCGCGGCGGCCCGGCGGAGCGGAGCCGGCCGTGAACGGCGTCGGGCCGGCGCTGGACGGCCTCGACGTCCAGGTGCTGGAGATCCCGACCGACGGCCCCGAGGCCGACGGCACCTTCGCCTGGGACAGCACCACCATGGTCCTCGTGACGGCCCGGGCGGGGGAGGCCACCGGCCTCGGCTGGACGTACGGCGCCCCCGCCACCGCGCAGGCCGTCACCGGGCTGCTCGCCCCCGCCGTCACCGGCCGCCCGGCGCTGGACGTGCCCGCCGCCAACGAGGCGATGGCCCGGGCCGTCCGCAACGCCGGCCGCCCCGGCCTGGTCGCGGGCGCCGTCTCCGCCGTCGACATCGCCCTGTGGGACCTCAAGGCCCGGCTGCTCGACCTCCCGCTGGTGCGCCTGCTCGGCGCCGCCCGCGACGAGGTGCCCGTCTACGGCAGCGGCGGCTTCACCACCTACTCCGACCACCGGCTCGCCGAACAGCTCACCGGCTGGTCCCGGCAGGGCCTCACCCGATTCAAGATCAAGATCGGGGAGGGGTGGGGCGGCGACGAGCAACGTGACCTGCGGCGCACCGAACGGGCCCGCACCCTGATCGGCGAGGACGCCGAACTGTACGTCGACGCCAACGGCGCCTACACCCGCAAACAGGCCGTCCGGATCGGCCGCACCCTCGCCGGACTCGGCGTCACCTGGTACGAGGAGCCCGTCTCCTCCGACGACCTCACCGGCCTCGCCCTCGTCCGTGACACCGTCACCGCCGACGTCGCCGCCGGCGAGTACGGCTACGACCTGCCGTACTTCGCCCGGATGGCGCCGACCGTCGACTGCCTGCAGGCCGACGCCACCCGCTGCGGCGGCCTCACCGTCTGGCTGCGCGCGGCCGCCCTCGCCGAGGCGCACGGCCTCCAGCTCTCCGGGCACTGCGCCCCGCACGTGCACGCCCACGCCGCCGCCGCGATCCCCAACCTCCGCCACCTGGAGTGGTTCCACGACCACGTCCGGATCGAGCACCTCCTCTTCGACGGCGCCCTCGACCCCGCCGGCGGCAGCATCCACCCCGGCGACGACGGCGCCCCCGGCCTCGGACTGACCCTCAGACCGCAGGAGGCCGAACGCTTCCGCACCCGCTGAACCCCGCAGAGAGGACCCATGGCCCCGAGCGGCAACGCCCCCGCCCCGCACGCCCTGCGCGACTACGCCCTGCTCGCCGACGGCGAACGCGGCGCCCTCGTCGGCCCGCGCGGCGACATCGTCTGGATGTGCGCACCCCGCTGGGACGGCGACGCCGTCCTCACCGCCCTGATCGGCGGCACCGGCCACTACACCGTCACCCCCGCCGAACCCTTCGTCTGGGGCGGCTACTACGAGGGCGGCGGCCTGATCTGGCGCAGCCGCTGGACGACCACCACCGGCATCGTCGAATGCCGCGAGGCCCTCGCCCACCCCGGCGACCCGCACCGCGCCGTGCTGCTGCGCCGGATCCTCGCCGTCGACGGGGACGCCCGCGTCGACGTCCACCTGGAGCCGGCGGCCGGCTTCGGCGCCCACCCGCTGCACGGCCTGCGCCGCGACGACGCCGGCCGCTGGACGGCCCGGACGGGCGAGCTCCACCTGCGCTGGACCGGCGCCCCCGGTGCCCGGCCCGCCGGCCCGGACGGCACCGCCCTCACCACCGCGGTACGCCTGGACGCCGGCGCCCACCACGACCTGGTGCTGGAGGTCTCCGACCGGCCGCTGCCGCCGCCGGACCCGGCCGACGTGCTCTGGCGCGGCACCGAGGAGTCCTGGGCCGACTGCGTCCCCGACCTGCCGCACGTCCTCGGCCGCCGCGACGCCCGGCACGCCGTCGCCGTGCTGCGCGGCCTCACCGGCAACGGCGGAGGCACCGTCGCCGCCGCCACCACCAGCCTCCCCGAACGGGCCGAACAGGGCCGCAACTACGACTACCGGTACGTCTGGATCCGCGACCAGTGCTACATCGGCCAGGCCGCCGCGGCCGCAGGAACGCATCCGCTGCTCGACGGCTCCGTCCGCTTCGTCACCGCCCGGCTGCTGGCCGACGGGCCGGCCCTCGCCCCCGCCTACACCCCCGCCGGGACGGCCGTCCCCGACCAGCGCACCCTCGACCTGCCCGGCTACCCCGGCGGCTCCGACGTCGTCGGCAACCACGTCAACCGGCAGTTCCAGCTGGACGCCTTCGGTGAGAGCCTGCTGCTGTTCGCCGCCGCCGCCCGGCAGGGCCGCCTCGACACCGACGGCCGGCGGGCCGCCCTGGTCGCCGCCGAGGCCGTCGAGGCGCGCCACGGCGAGCCGGACGCCGGAATCTGGGAACTCCACACCGACCGCTGGGCGCACAGCCGGCTGATCTGCGCGGCCGGACTGCGCGCCGTCGCCGCGGCCCCGGGCACCGACAGCGGCCGCGCCGCCCGCTGGGAGGCGCTCGCGGACCGGATCACCGCCGACACCGCCGCCGACAGCCTGCACCCCACCGGCCGCTGGCAGCGCACCCCCACCGATCCCGCGGTGGACGCCGCGCTGCTGCTGCCCGCCGTCCGCGGCGCCCTGCCCGCCGACGACCCGCGCACCACGGCCACCCTGCGGGCCGTCCGCGCCGACCTCGTCCAGGACCACTACCTCTACCGGTTCCGCCACGACCGCCGCCCGCTGGAGGACGCCGAGGGCGCCTTCCTGCTGTGCGGCTTCGTGCTGGCCCTCGCCGAGCACCAACAGGGCGACGCGGTGGAGGCCGTGCGCTGGTTCGAACGCAACCGCGCCGCCTGCGGGCCCGCCGGGCTGTACGCCGAGGAGTTCGACGTCGCCCAGCGCCAGCTGCGCGGCAACCTGCCGCAGGCCTTCGTCCACGCGCTGCTGCTGGAGGCCTCCGTCCGTCTCGCACAACCCGTCTGACGGCGCATCATTCACCGGATCCGCACATCCCGACCGTGTGGACGCCCGACCGGCGGGCAGACGCGGGGCCCACCACGGTGCGCTGCGCCGGCCCGGCGAAGGGACTTGCCACAGATGGAAGGCGTCACCGCCCGCATGCCCATGCGGCTGATCACCGGGGCCGACTCGGTCCACGACCTGAACGTCGACTGCCACTACCGCACCGACGACCCCTACGCCGTCCACCTGGACTTCCACGGCTTCGACCCCGAGGCCACCTGGGTCGTCTCCCGCGACCTGCTGCTCGACGGGCTCCGCGGCCCGGCCGGCGACGGCGACGTCCGCGTCGAACCCTGCTGCGACACCGACGTGTTCATCGCGCTGGGCCGGCACGCCGACGTGGCCCTGCTGCACACCCCGGTGGGCCACCTGACCCGCTTCCTCGCCGTCACCACCGAACTGGTGCCGGTCGGATCCGAGGCCGCCCGGATCGACTGGGACGGCTGCATCACCGCGCTGCTCTCCGCCTGAGTCCGCGGGGACGGCGGACGAGGTGTCCCCGGCGCCGCCCCGGGTAGCCGCCGCACGGAAGGGGGACCGCCACAGAGAGGACCGGCACACCATGACCGAGTACGGCTACTTCCTGTCGTGCGAGGAGTTCACGCCCGCCGAACTGATCGACCAGGCCCGACGAGCCCAGCGGGCCGGATTCACCCGGCTGGCCATCTCCGACCACTTCCACCCGTGGAACGACGCCCAGGGCAACAGCCCGTTCGTCTGGTCGATGATCGGCGCACTGTCGCAGGCCGTGGACCTGCCGGTCACCACCCTGGTGACCTGCCCGACCGTCCGGCTGCACCCGGCCGTCACCGCGCAGGCCGCGGCCACCTCCAGCGTGCTGCTGGGCGGGCGGTTCGCCCTGGGCGTCGGCACCGGCGAGGCGCTGAACGAGCACGTCCTCGGCGACCGCTGGCCGTCCTTCGACGACCGGGCGGCCATGCTGGAGGAGGCCGTCGAGGTGATGCGGGCGCTCTTCACCGGCCGCCAGGTCAGCCACCGCGGCCGCCACTACACGGTCGACAACGCCCGGCTCTACACCGCGCCGGACGGCCCGCTGCCGATCCACGTCTCGGGCTTCGGCCCGAACGCCGCCGAACTGGCCGGCCGGATCGGCGACGGCTTCGTCACCATGACCCCCGACGCCGACCTGGTCGACGCCTTCCGCGCGGGCGGCGGCACGGGCAAACCGGTCCTCGGCGGCGTGAAGGTCTGCTGGAGCAGCAACCGCGAGAAGGCCGTCGACACCGTCCACCGGCTCTGGCCCACCGAACTGCTGCCCGGTGAACTCGCCCAGCTGCTGCCCACCCCCGCGCACTTCGAGCAGGCCGGTGAGCTCGTCACCCGCGACATGATCGACGAGGCGGTGACCTGCGGCGACGACGCCCAGCAGCACATCGACACGGTGCGCGCCTACGCCCGCGCAGGCTTCGACGAGGTGTACGTCGGCCAGATCGGCCCCGACCAGGAGGTCTTCTTCGACGCCTACCGCGAACTCGTGCTGCCCGCCCTGCGCTCCTGACCGCAGCCCGCGGCCACCCCCGTTTGTCCCGCCGCCGACCGGGGAGCCGCACGGTATGACAGAGCACCGACCCGCCCCACGGACCGTGGTGATCACCGGCGCGAGCGGAGGCATCGGCCGCGCCTGCGCGGCCGCCTTCGCCGCCCGCGGCGACCGGCTCGCGCTGATCGCCCGCGGCCGCGCAGGCCTCGACGGGGCCGTGCACCAGGCCGAACGGGCCGGCGCCGCGAAGGCGATCGCGATCGAGGCCGACGTCGCCGACCCCGACGCCGTCGAGGCCGCCGCCCGGCGCGCCGAGGAGGAGCTCGGACCGATCGACGTCTGGGTCAACGACGCCTTCTCCTCCGTCTTCGCCCCCTTCACCGAGATCACCCCCGAGGAGTTCCGCCGCGTCACCGAGGTCTCCTACCTCGGCTACGTCTACGCCACCGGCGCCGCACTGCGCCGGATGCTGCCCCGCGGCCGCGGCACCGTCGTCCAGGTCGGCTCCGCGATCGCCTACCGCGGCATCCCGCTGCAGACCGCCTACAGCGGCGCCAAGCACGCCATCCAGGGCTGGCACGAGGCACTGCGCTGCGAACTCCTCGCCTCCGGCACCGCCGTGCGGACCACCATGGTGCAGATGCCCGCGGTCAACACCCCGCAGTTCGACTGGGTGCGCTCCCGGCTGCCCCGACGGGCGCAGCCCGTACCCCCGATCTACCAGCCCGAGATCGCCGCCCGCGCGGTGCTGTACGCCGCCGACCACCCCGCCCGCCGCGAGTACTGGGTCGGCGCCAGCACCGTCGCCACCCTGATCGCCAACGCCGTGGCACCCGGCCTGCTGGACCGCTACCTCGCCCGGACGGGCTTCGACTCCCAGCAGACCGACGAACCGCGGCCCGCCGACGGGCCGGACAACCTGTTCGAGCCCGCCGACCGCGACACGGACTTCGGCGCGCACGGCCGCTTCGACCGGAAGGCCCGCGCCCGCAGCCGCCAGCAGCAGGCCGCGCACGCCCTCGGCAACCTCGGCGCAGCCGCCGCCCGCACCGCCGGACGGGTGATCCCCGGCCTGCGGCCGGCGCCGCCCGTCCCGCGCACCGCCACGGAAGCAGGGCCCGGCGCATGACGGCCGCGACCCGGCCGCGGCGCGCCTCCGCCCGCCGTACGACAGGAGTGACCACCATGGGATCCGTCCCGACGCCCCCCGACCCGGACGTCACCCCCGTGCCGCCCGACCCGCCCCCGCCGCCCGGCTCGCCGACCCCGCCGCCCGAGCCGCCCCGCCCGGGCACGTCCCCCGAGGAGCCGGACACCGAACCCGATCCGGACGAGCCCGTCGAGCCGCCGGACTGACCGCCGCCCAGGCCGCCGCCCGGAGAGCCGACCCACGGAGGACCCCATCGACGGAAGGACGCCGCGGGTGGTCGCGGGCGCGGCCGAGATCGCCGGGTGGTGGGGCGCGCTCACGGGCCTGACGGTGCTGCTGATCAGCACCGTGTCGCCGGTCGAACTGCTGGTCGCCGCCGCCGCCGCACTCGGCGCGGCCTGCGCCGCCCGCGCCATGCGCCGCGCCGCGGGCCTCCGGTGGCGCGG